>CAYPGY010000165.1:0-4927 GCA_964410435.1 uncultured Candidatus Bathyarchaeia archaeon | reverse complement strand
ATGTGCTCTATTAGTCGTTCTATGCAGAAACGATAGAGGGGGGTCTATGCGCCTTTTCGACCTTATATATGGGGAGGGGGTCAATTGAGCGCAACAGAATTCAGTTATGTTGGCTCCTAAACCAAGCTTATAGAGGCGCCACAACCAACCAGCAACCCACACCAACCGCTTTACCAAAAAAGGCTGTTTCTGCAACTATGTCGAAAGATGATGTAGCAGCGCCGTGTTCCCTTCTTCTAATTTGAAATTTTGAACGCGAGGTGTATGGAAAACAATTTAACGCCGCTTACACATTCAATTTTCTGTCTTTGATGCAGAAGCAGGCTGGTGCAGCTACCCGCGCTGACCCTCAAATGTTGCAATGGTTCTGGCGTGTATGCGACTGCTACTAAATGCGGAGAGCACTAAAGTTTGCACAGAGCTTTAGAGACATATTTATATTAGTCCTCATTGTTTTAGTGCAAGGAAAAACTAAAGGATAGAGTATCTTTGACGACTCCTCATGACGTTCCAGCATCAGAATTCATCGATCGTTTAGCAAAGTATCTTAGGGAAAACGTTGACGAAGTACAGCCACTACCATGGGCAACCTTCGCTAAGACAGGCACTCATGTTGAGAAGCAACCCCAGAACCCAAACTGGTGGTACACAAGAAGCGCAAGCATCCTGCGTAAAGTCTACATTCACGGCCCAATCGGCCTAGAAAACCTCAGAAGCGACTACGGCGGACGCAAAAACAACGGCGTACACAAAAACCACGCATGCAAAGCCGGCGGAAGCGGCATCAGAAAAGCCCTCCAGCAGCTCGAAGCAGCAGGCTTCGTACAAACAACACGCCCAAAAGGCAGAATCGTAACCCCCAAAGGCCGCAAGCTCATGCAGGAAGTCGCAAGCGACCTCTCAAAAGAGCTGTACAAAACAGTCCCTGAACTCAAGAAGTATCAAGGCGAATAAACACCCTATGTCAGATGACGAGCTTGAGCAAATACGTAAACGAAAACTTATGTCGATGCAGAGCCGCGCAAGCGACGAGCAACGACAAGCCCAAGCAGAACAAGCAATAGAAAACCAGAAACAGGCGCTCCTGGCAAAAATCCTGAGCCCTGAAGCCCGGCAAAGACTAAACAACCTAAAAATGGTTAAAAAAGAATTCGCCGAGCAAATCGAGTTGCAGCTCATCGAAATGGCGCAGGCCGGCAGACTGCCGATACCGCTCCAAGACGTACAGCTAAAATCGATCCTAATACAGCTTCAATCAAGGAAGAAAGAGACAACAATAAGAAGGATATAGAAAATGGCAAGAGTAAAACCAACCGCGAAAAAGCTTCGGTTAGCAAAAGCAGGCAGAGAATCACAGTCCGTACCAACATGGGTAATCGCCCGAACAGACGGCAAAGTACGAACTAACCCCAAGCAGCGACGCAACTGGCGCACAACCAAAATAAAGCCATAGGAGAAAAAACACGATGACACAAGAAACCAAACAACTAACAAAACAAGAAGAAGAAACCCAACTAGCACAAGCACCACAAGAACCAGAACAGCCACAGGCTGCAGAAGCAACACCAGCGGAAGCCCCAGTTGAAGAAGCCAAGGTAAAACAGAAAAAGAAAACCGAAGAATTCGTTGAAGAAAGATTCTACACTATACCACTTCAGAAAGCCTTGATTCGTCCACCAAAGAAACGCGCACCACGCGCCATGCAACTGGTCAAAATCTTCGTTGTTAAACACATGAAAATGAGCATGAAGGTCAGCGAAGAAGAAGAGGAAGAAGAGCTTCCACAGTTGATCATCAGCCAAGAAGTTAACGAGAAAATCTGGGGACGCGGAATCGAGAAGCCACCACGCAAGATAAAAACACGCGTAACCAAAGACAAAGACGGCAACGTCACTGTCTACCTGGCGGAAAACCAGTAAACACTCTTTTCCCCTTTTAACATACTTATATTTTAGAGATAACCGCAACTTAAAATAAGCTGAATGTATGAAACTTTTCCGCATAAATCAGGAGATATAATTCTTGACTGTTTACTTATCCAGCATCGTTGGAAGCCCAAGTATTGGCGTCTACTCAATTGCAACTGAGAACGTCGTGGTTATTCCAGTTATGGTTCCTCAGGAAAAAGCCCAGGAGTTTGCAAACTGGCTTAAAGCTGATTTAATCTACACTTCCATCGCAGGCTCCGTGCTCGTAGGTTCGTTTGTATGTGCCAACTCCAACGGTATGTTACTCCCTCACTCTGTACGCGCCGAAGAATTAGAGCGCATAAAAGCTGTCTACAAAGGCAACATCACAGTTATGGAAACCAAGAAAACTGCATACGGCAACCTAGTCCTTTGCAACGACAAAGGCGCAGTGGTTGATCCACGCTTCAAACCTAACGATTTGAAAATAATCTCGGACACGTTAGGCGTCGAAGCTGTACCTACCGAAATCGCTGCGTTGCCATACATTGGTTCGCTTGCGTGTGCATCCAACAAAGGTGTATTGGCGCATCCGATGCTTAAAGAGGAAGAAAAGAAGGTCCTTGAGAGCACACTGAAAGTCCCTGTGGATGTCGGCACAGTGAACTGCGGTATTCCCTACGTTGGCACAGGTTTAATCGCTAATAGTCATGCAGCAGTAGCTGGTTCTATGACAACTGGACCCGAGATGTTTATAATTGGGAATGCACTGGATGTTGTGCAGGAAGAGAAATCATGAAAGCTTTCAAAGTAACCGGTGAAATCAACAAGCCAGAACTTAAGACTCCATTCGCACGCGAAGTCATAGCAGACAAAAGCGAGCATGCTGTTGAGAAAATTTACGCTGACATAGGTAGCAGACACCGTGTCCGCCGATGCCACATAAAAATCATCAGCACAAAAGAGCTCAAAGTTGACGAAATTGAGGACCCGGTCGTAAAAAAAGTTGTAACCGGAGAAGAATAAATTGGCTCAGAGAGCTCCATCCGAAGAAGAACTCCGCAGACTCAGCGTCGAAATGCGCTATTTAGAGCAGACAGCTGAAGCACTACAGCAGCGCATAAGCATGGTGAATGCAGCTATCACTGACTTGTCATACGCTAACGCTACACTTGACGGCATCGAGAAAGAGAAAGAAAACGCTGAAATGCTTGTCCCAATCGGCGGAAGCTCCTATGTAAAAGTGAAACTGGTTGACTCCGATAAAGTACTCATTAATCTGGGTTCCGGCGTCTCCGTGGAAAAGAACATTGCTGAAGCCAAAGTAACCCTTAAAGAACGCTTAGACGAGCTGGAAAAGACTATGACTTCTGCCCAGCAGCAGTTCAGCCAAATCGCTGAGCGCCTAGCATCTGGCAGAAACCGACTTGAGTCGATGCTGGCTCAAAGAGCAGGGAAACAGTAAACAGTATGTTTGAGAAGCTAAAGTCCGGTTTCAAAGGTTTAGTTACAAAGGTAACTACCACCGAACTTAAAGCTGAAAGTTTAACCCCGATTTTATCAGATTTCAAAATGAGTCTAGCAGAGAATGACGTGGCTTTTCCAGTCGCAGATAAAATCTGCGACGACCTCATCAAGCGGCTAGACGGCGTCCAAGTTAAGCGCCTTGATGACCGCACGAAACTTGTTGATGAGAACCTGCGTCAAGTGCTGCTTGAAGTTATGTTAACCAAAGACAGCATTGATCTTTTGCAGAAGGCACAGGAGCGAAGGGCGAAGAAAGAGCCTTTGACGCTGATGTTTGTCGGCATTAACGGTACAGGAAAAACCACCACTATCGCCAAAGTCGCCAAATTTTTGCAGGATAAAGGTTACTCTGTGGTGCTTGCTGGCGCAGATACTTATCGTGCTGGTTCGATTGAGCAGCTTGAGGAGCATGCACGGCGTTTAGGTGTGCGTGTTATTAAGAGTACTTATGGTGGTGATCCAGCGGCGGTTGCTTATGACGCTGTCAGCCACGCTAAAGCGCACGGGATTAATGTGGTTTTGATTGATACTGCTGGGCGTATGCAGACGAATCAGAACTTGATGAATGAGCTCTGTAAGGTTAAGCGGGTTGTGAAGCCGGATTTGACGGTGTTTACTGTTGATTCGCTTATCGGTAACGATGCTGTTATGCAGGCAGAGGAATTCAATAAAGCCGTGGGGATAGATGCAACTATCCTGACTAAGGTGGATGCGGACGTGAAAGGCGGTTGCGCGTTGAGCGTTACGTTTACGACTCAGAAGCCTGTTTTGTTTATCGGTGTGGGTCAGTCATATAAGGATCTTGAGCTTTTTGACCCTAACAGGTTCGTTAATATGGTGCTTCGATAGGGCGTTAGGTTGGTTCTTCGGCTTCGACTAGTTGGAAGCGTATTTTGCTTGGGTAGAGCCAGTATGCTTTGATGTAGTCCTCTATGGATTGTTCGATGTCGACTGCTTGGAAGAAGCTGATTGCGTCCGCTTTGACGTCGTTGAGGTTTTGGGAGGTTATGACTCTGAGGTTTAGTAGGTACTGTTTTCCCGCCGACAACTCGGCGATGGGTGTGGCGGAGATGTCTTTTTGCACCTCGACTGTGAACATCAAATTCGTCAGGGTGTCTTGGACGGCGATTTTGCCGACCGCTTCAGCCTTGCTCTTGACTGTTGCCAGACGTTTTTCGAGTGCGCGGAAGTTCCAGCCGCTCTCAACGTTTAGAGAAGCAGACAAAAAGTTTTCGCCATAAAAAAGATGGCGAGAAGTAAATAAAAGGGTAACTGCAATTTTTCGTCTAGACCCACTTATTTAACAGTAGCTCATAATTCTAGGTTGGTTTTTATTTTTTAAATTAGAAGAAGAAGAGAACACCACCCTGCTACACCATCTTCTAAAACTTTTTGTAGAAAAACGCTTTTCTGAATCAGCAGTTGGGAAAAGTTGCTATTTAGTTGAGGCGACAGTACAACCAAGCACAGACTAAACAGTACTTTTTTGATCT
>CAYPGY010000164.1:0-5094 GCA_964410435.1 uncultured Candidatus Bathyarchaeia archaeon | reverse complement strand
CCGACCAAACCCCGTTTAACCAGTTTCATGGTTCAGCAACAACCCTGCGTTGGATGTGTTTCTGGAAAATTGAAATATAGCAGCGCCGCCTACACTATGCAGCGAGGCTCAAAAGTCTTGATACCAATTAACAAGCCGTCAACAGACGAAGCTGAAGTCCAAGCAGTCATGGAAGTCATGCGCAAAGGACCCGTAACCAACGCCCTAGGCATGGGGCCAAAAGTTTTAGAGTTCGAAAAGCAATTCGCGGAATTCGCCGGCGCCAAACACGCAGTCGCCGTAAACACCGGCACCGCAGCGCTCCAAGCAGCAGTCATGGCGGCAGGCATAAAACGCGACGAGGAAGTCATAGTGCCCAGCTTCACATTCGTAGCCACCGCCGAAGCAGTCGTTTTGGCAGGCGCTAAACCAGTATTTGCAGACATCGACCCAGAAACCTATACCCTCTCGCCGGAAGCCGCCGAGAAAGCAATCACAGAAAAAACCAGAGCAATACTCCCAGTTGACCTGTACGGTTTCTCAGCGGACATGAAGCCACTCCGCGAAGTAGCCGACAAACATGGTTTAGCCCTAATCTCGGATGACGCACAGGCACACGGCGCAACCTACAATGGCAAACCAGCAGGAAAATACGCTGACGCTGCATGCTGGAGCCTCTACGCAAGCAAGAACATTATGACAGGCGAAGGCGGCGTAGTCACCACAGACAGCGACGAATTAGATGAGAAGCTGCGTATGATTAGAAACCACGGCGAAAAAATCAAGTACGCCTCTGAAATGCTCGGTAGCAACCTGCGCATGCCCGAACTCGAAGCAGCCATCGGAATCGTACAACTCAAAAAGCTACCCAGCTTCGTCGCTAAACGCCGAGCAAACGCACAGCAACTAACCAAAATCCTCCAAAAATCAGAAAAACTCGTTCTGCCCTACGAAACACCTGAACGACTGCACAGCTGGTACCTCTACACAGCCAGACTAATCAACGCGACAGAAGCCAGACGCAACAAGCTGCTCGACGACCTTAAAGCCAAAGGCATAGGCGCAGAAGCCTACTATGTCCACCCAATAAACACCATGCCATACTACAAAAGCAACTTCAACGCCAAGTCACTGCCAGAAACGGAGAGAGCCGCACAACAAGTCTTCTCGCTGCCAGTCCATCCGGGCGTAACAGCAGACGAAGTCGCCTTCATCGGTGAGACAGTACTAAGCCTACTGTAGACCATTCAACAGTGGAGTGTAATAGTTAAATTACACTTTCACATTATACCTTTTGATTTACCCACATTTGGGTATTTTTAAGGAGAATGAGAACCAGTTGAGTATCGAAGGCGACGTCTCGCGCATCAAAGTAAAATTTATTATCGAAAACCTCGGCGAAGCCGAAGGCGAATTAGTACGATTCCTCGCACCCAGAAGCATCGACACAATCGTCCGCAAAATCCCAATCGAGGGCAGAGCCGCCTTATACAAAGAAGAAGTCTACTTCGAAACCTCACTGAAAATGGGCGAAGAAAAAGCTAAACCCACAGTCGAACAGGGCACAATCGCGTTCTGGCCCATGGGAAGCGCCATCTGCGTCTTCTATGGTAAAAGCCAACCCTACAGTCCCGTCAGCATCCTTGGGAAAATAACTTCTAACCTCGAGTTGTTCAAGCAGGTTAAAAGCGGCACAAAAATAAGAGTTGAATTAGCAACACAATAAACAGTTTTAAAGTGAACTATCGTTCCATAGACCGAGCAGTCGGTCACACTCCTCTTTAACGCTGCGGTCACTGGTTTTCTCTTTCAGCGCCTGCAAAAACTCTATACGCTTATTGATTGAACGCTTCTCAGCTTGGCCCCCATAATAGAGTTTACCATCTAGGTACTCCTGCATACTGAAAGCTTTCTGTATGAAGAGGCTTGCAGCATCCACAGGATTGTCAACTGCGAACTTGTTTGCCCAAATCGAGACTTCAGTCTGGCGAAGTTGCGTCATACCATCGATTTCAGTGATACTACGTATATACGTCTGTAAATAATCAAGGTAACCTGCGGTTTCAATGTACTCCAAGGCTTCCTTTACTTTCCGCGTAAAATCCGGTTTACCTTCAACCATTAACTTATGCCTGTAACCTTGATCAACAAGCGCTTTAGCTGACTTTACTTCTTTGCCAGTATAGACTTTTTCTGGGAAACTCAAGCGGTTAAACTCCTAAATATGAAAGGACTTGGTTGAATAAAAGTAATTAGGGAGCAGTTTTATGCTGCTGCTTTATAGATTTTGAGGTTATGGCTGCCTGATACTTGCTGTATTGCGCCGCTGGCTTCAAGCTGTTCTAGGAAGTCTTTTGCTGCACTGATACGAATGCTGTAACGTGATGCAACTGCGTATGGTGTTAGGACACCGAGTTTTTTAACTTCAGCGACGACTTTGGGGTCTTTTGCGTCTGGTGCAATGATGCTGATGTTCGCTTTCTTTGTCGGCGGGCCCTTCTTTTCCGCTTTCTTGTCTGCCTTCTTCTCTTCTGCCGCTTTATCTTCTTGCTGCTTTTCCATCTGCTTTATGCCAAGCTTCTTTTTTCCACCCATGTTTTCACCTTGCCGAATAGTTTAATTTTCGCTCTTCTAGACGGTTTCGCTTATTTCAACCTTATGTTTGCTTTGCCATTCTTTAATAGGGATACCGAGTTTCTTTTCGATTTCAGCACGGTGGATCGAGTTCATTGTGCAAAATGGAATGATTCTGCCGTCTGGAACTGCATAGTGGATGACGCAGCGGGATACGCGTTCAAGGTCAAAGTTGTAGGGATCCATAAAGTGCATCGAAGAGATTAACACTGCAGAGCGGGCGAAGTCACCAAGCGACTTGTAGTCGCCGTTAACCAGAACCTTAAGCACATATTTACGCAGGAAACCGAAATTGATGTGACGACCTGCACCGACAAGGCGAAGTTTAGCTTGGCTCTTGTTACCCTTGGCAGCATCGTTATAGACGCTCTCTAGCGTACCAACGAATTTGTCGATGTTAGCATAGCGAGTGATAGGTACGATTTTTTCGTTTTCGACAAACACGAAGGTTGCCATGCCACAGTGTGGATGCGCGGTGAATTCGACGTATCTTTTATCTTTGATGGCGCCGACCGCTTTAGAAACAGGCACAACAACTGGCACTGGGTAAAAGTCGTTTTGCTTGATTACCCCCTCAGTTTGTTCCTCGATGTTTCGCATGAAATCCGGGATAGTGATACGCATCTTTTCGCGTTCGTCAGCTGGCAGGCGCCCGCAAAGTGAAACTGGCTGGATGTTTATGCATCTGACGAGGTCACAGTTTTTGGCGGCGAATTTAATGATATCGCCTAGTTGGCCGTCGTTTACGCCTTTAATTAGCGTGACAACTAGTACAACGCTGTTCCAGCCGGTGGCTCTGAGGTTCTCTAAAGCCTTCATTTTTATATCCAGCAAATCAACTCCGCGTATGTACTTGTATACGTCGCTTGTTAAACCGTCGAACTGCAGATAGATTGTACTTACTCCTGCTTCTCTAAGTTCCTTGCAGAACCCTATGTCTTGACTTAAGCGTAAACCGTTAGTGTTAACTTCAACGTGGTTAAAACCTAGCTCTTTGGCTTTTCTGACCATAGCTGGAAGTTCTTTTCGGATTGTTGGTTCTCCGCCGCTGAACTGGAGCGCCTGCGCCGGAACGGGTTTGGTTGCACGCAGGTTCTCGAGCATGCCGGTAACCTGCTCCATAGTGGGCTCATAGACGTAGCCTGCGTAGTTTGCGTTTGCAAAGCACACGGGGCATTTGAGGTTACAGCGGTTAGTAATGTCAATTATTGCCAGCGCCGTGTGTGAGTGGTGTTCTGGGCATAAGCCGCAGTCGTATGGGCAGCCCTTGCTTTGTTGTGTTCTGGGGTTTTCTACGCCGGTTCCTTCGTTGCGGAATTTTTCAGCGCGGACATATTGGTCGTAGTCTGACCAGTAAAGTTCAGTGCATGACCCGTGTTCTGGGCATGTTTTTTTGATGAAGACTTTTCCTTGGTCCTCGTAGATGGTTGCATCTAGAGGTTTGAGGCATTCGGGACAGATGCTTTTTGTCTGTTTGATATCTTTCATAGCATGTTTGCCTTCTAGCGTGTGAGCGTTACTTTCGAAGAGCTTAAGAGTACTAGACACGATAATAATCTTTCCAACTGTTTCCCACGGTGAATGAGGGGAATACTATGGCTATTGATGACGAAACCCGGGCGGCGCTACGTGAAATGGGTTTAAACGCCTACGAAATAGACACGTACCTCGTGTTGGTAAGCGGCGGACAATTAACCGCCATGGACATAAGTGAACAGGCAAACGTGCCCTACAGTAAAATGTATGAAGTACTAAACAGCCTAAAAGAGAAGGGTTGGATTAAGAGCACAGAGAGCCGCCCCTTCAAGTATTACCCTGTGCCGCCGCTGGAAGCAACAAGACTAACCCGACTGCGCATAGAAGACAAGTACGTTAACTTGGAAAACGCCGTTGTTGAATCCCTGCAGCCACTCTATGAGCAGAGAGAACTTGTTGAGCGCCCCGAAATGATTATCCTTAGAGGCCAACAGCAGGTGCTAACCAAACTCGAGGATGTCCTCAAGAAGGCCTCTGTTGAAATAGTTGTCGCAGCCCCCGAGTTCGCTAAGCCAGTCATTGCGTTGGCGGAGCCACTGCTTGGCGGCAGCGCAATCAAGAAGAGTGTTACGATCAAGTTTATGGCTGCCGGCAAAAAGGGGGATTGGGCGTTTGTTAAGAAATTCGGCGGCTTAGGAGAAATGCGCATTCGGGACCACATGTTCGGCGGCGGGATAATCGCTGACGGTAAGGAGGCTATGCTGTTTTTGGGTGAGGATAAACCGACGCTGGTGATTTGGAGTAACCATGTGGGTTTGGTTGGGTTTGCACGTGAGTACTTCCAGTTTCTATGGGATTCCTCAGTGAATTTCTAGGTTTCATTAGTAGAATTTTAAATTAGAAGAAGAAGGGAACACGGCGCTGCTACATCATCAATGAAAAGTTTTGGCAGAAACAGCTTGTTTCTGGTTCAGCGTCTTTTTTGAATTGCAGGCGGGTTGAGGC
>CAYPGY010000163.1:0-5133 GCA_964410435.1 uncultured Candidatus Bathyarchaeia archaeon | reverse complement strand
CAGCTGAAACAGAAACGGCTGTTTCTGCCAAAACTTTTCATTGATGATGTAGCAGCGCCGTATTCCCTTCTTCTTCTAATTTTTTAAAAAAAAACTTAAACCCACTACTAAATATGGGATCTTAAGAAAAATCGCAGTTAACCACTGCTTGCGCGCGCAAGCTACAAATACGTAAAAAAGCCCAAACCAACACAGACCACACAGAAGCCAAGGAATCGCATACAAACTATACCAAAAGACTAAGGAAAAAAAGACGCTACACACTTTTTCGTCATATTTGAAAAATTGAAGAGCACAAAAATTTTATTCTTCCAATGAATATACACTTGTTACAGTACACCAATAAGCTCAGACAGCCAAGCAGACTGCAAATGAAGCAGCCAAGGTCTGCAGCATATTGCCTCAAAAAGACGTCGATACATGGGTTTTATCGGCGAAAATAAGGTAAGAATTATAAATTGGATTGGTACATCGTAGGTAAATATCTCCACTTTAGAAGGCTGACGTTTGACCGAGAAACAAAACCAGAGCCAAATTTCCAACATCAACCTCCAGATTGACAAGCTCAAAGAGACGATCCGCGAAAACAACGACCAAATTAAAAAGTCGATTGAAAAACGCGACGAACTTCACGAGAAAGTCCGAAAATCCCGCGACGAAATCAACCAAATTAAAGCAGAACGCGATGTCCTTAACGAAAAGGTCAAGCAGCTAAAACAGCAACGAGACGCAGTCCGCGTAAACGTCGCGCCCATCATGGCCGAAATCAACGCCATCAACGAGAAAATCGAGACCCTCAAAAAGAACATGCCCCACATCAACGTCAAAGAAATCAAAAAACAACACGAAGAACTCGAATTCAGAATCGCCACAACCACAATGGATGTCCACGAAGAAAAGCGACTAATCGACCAAGTTAAAGAACTCGAAATACAACTAAGCGGCTACAAAAAAATCGAAGCACAACATAAAAAAATCAAAGAACTCCTCGAACACAGAAAAACCTTCGACCAACAAGCAGACGTCTACCACAAAGAACTAACCGAAGTCGCTAAAAAAAGCCAAGAACTCCACGCGATCATGATGGAAAAAGTCAACATCATGAAACGCGACCGAGAAGAAGCAGATAAACTCCATAAAGCATTCATCAATTTTAAAGAACAAAACAACCAAATTTACGACCAAATCCGCTTACTAATCAGCCAATCAACCGGCATAAGAGCATCAATGCGCGAACAATACCAATCTAGAAGAAAAGAAGACGAGCAAAAACGCAAAGAATACGAAGAAAGAAGAAAACAAGAAGAAGCTAAACGCCAACAGGAACAAGCAGAAAGACAAGCCAAAGAAAAAGTCCTGAAAGATAAAATTGGCGGAGAAGCACGCGAAAAACTTAACCGCGGCGAAAAAGTAAGCTGGGACGAATTCGCTTTAATGCTTGGCGACGAATCAGACGATAAGTCTGAAACGCAAGCTTAAAGTTAATATCCCCTATTACTCTGTTAGAGAATCACAGATGGCTAAGCGGGAAACCAATCTACAGACGCAAAAGCGCATCCTAGTTTTATGTGTTGACAGAGATGGCGATCTGGAAGACAAAGCAGCCATCAAAACCCCGCTTCTAGGCCGAACAGCCAACTTAGACGGTGCAGTCGCGCTTGCACTAAAAGACCCTGAGGAACCAGATGCAAACGCCATGTTCGAAGCCATCCGCCTCTACGATCGCTTGAACAGTGAAAAACAGACTGACGAAATCTTTGAAGTGGCAACCATTTCGGGAACCGATTTAGGCGGAGTCAGCGCAGACCGCAAATTAGTCAGCGAACTCAATTATCTACAAGAAACGTTCAACCCCACAGAAGTCATACTTGTCTCAGATGGTTTTAGTGACGAAGCAATCTTACCACTAGTTGAATCCCGTGTGCCTGTCTCCTCAGTACGCAGAATAGTAATCAAACACAGTGAATCCATAGAGGAAACCGCTGCAGTCTTCACCAAATACGTGCGGTTGCTGGTTGATAACCCACGATACTCCCGCATAGCACTCGGTCTACCAGGAATACTAGTACTAGTCTTAGGCATACTATGGGGTGTTAACACATTCTACCCAGATGCTATTTACTGGTTTGGTATAGTTATTGTGCTGGTGATCGGCGGTGTCTTGCTGCTAAAAGGATTCGGTGTTGATCGCGCAACTAAAAACTTGTATACTTGGGCTAAGAATTATCAGCCACCCTCTCTACCGATTCAAATCTCAAACTATACTATTATAGCAGGTATACTCTGTATCGCCGTCAGCGTCTACTTAGGTATCGCTAATGTTAACCTTTACCTGTCAGCTCAGCCATTACCAATTGACACCGCCGGCTGGTTAGCTGCGATGCCGACAATAGCTGCATTCTTCATCAAAGGTGTTGAGAACCTGCTGATTGTAGGTATATGTATAATATTTTTAGGTCGCTGCATCAGGTTATACTTTGAGCGTGACTCCAAACTCTTACGTAACGTTGCATTGATTGTCACGGTTGCATGGTTTAACCAGATTCTGCACAGTACTGCTGATCTTTTAGCTAACGCTACAAGTACAGCAAACATCGGTTTAGATAATCAATTTTTCTCAGCTTTCTTATTTACAATACTAGTTGGCATTTTAATCGGCGTTGCTTCCGTGCTGCTGATATACATAGTTAACAAGTCAGCTAAAGGCTTCTTTAAGAAGGAAGTGCAAACTGAAGAACTCTAAACGTTTGGCGTAACGGATACTGTATTTGGGTAAGCTTTAACTAAAACAGTCAGATTAGACTTTAAGGCAGCGACGTTTAAATGCGCAAGCTTGACATGCGAGGTCCATAAGTGCTTACAAGAATTCTTTCGATCTTGGGTGTGTACAAGGCATACGAGAAGTGGCTTTGGCAGCAGGTAAAAAATGATACACCGCCTGAGCATATTGCGCTGATTTTGGATGGCAACCGTAGGTGGGCTTCGCAGAAGGAGCTGAATCCTTGGCTGGGTCACCATAAAGGCGCGGACACCGTTGAGCAACTGCTTGATTGGTGCCTTAAGACTAACGTTAAGTGTATTACGTTGTATGCTTTTTCAACCGAGAACTTCGCGAGAAAACCAACCGAAGTAGATGAAATCATGCACATCGCTGGCGAAAGGTTTCTCAAGCTCTTAACAGATGAGCGTGTACATAAGAACATGGTTCACGTAAAAGTTCTTGGAAGAATTAATATGCTGCCTAAGGATCTGCAAAAACGCATAAAAGACGTGGAAGACGCTACGGCAGCGTACAACAAACATTTCTTAAATTTCGCGTTCGCCTACGGCGGCAGAGCCGAAATTGTTGATGCTGCAAGAATAATTGCGGAGCAAGTTAAATCGGGGCAGATAGAGCCGCAGGACATCGACGAGAGTACAATCGAGAAGTACCTTTATACGGCGCATATGGATAAGCAGGAGCCAGACTTGATAATTAGGACTTCGGGGGAAGAGCGACTGAGTGGTTTTCTTGTTTGGCAATCCGCGTACAGTGAACTGGTCTTTTTAGACGTGTATTGGCCCGATTTCCGCTTTATCGATTTACTTAGAGCAATTCGAACGTTCCAGAGGCGTAAACGCCGCTTTGGCGTTTAGGCGCGTTTTTTGGCGCTGACTATGGATATTATGTCTCTGTCTTTTAGAACTGCGTCTTCGCCGATTCTACGTTTATCACGTGCATCGACTGCGTAGAGAAAGTTGTCTCCGAGTTCGCTGTGGATTACGTAGGCAAACTGATGCGCAGTGGTACCCTTAGGTACTAGGTAAGTGTCTGGTAGTACGCGTCCGTTGTGGTCTGAAAGGTGCTCGGTGTCCTCAACTGGGTAGACGGTTATCATGTCAAGCAATTTGAAGTATGCGGTGTTTATTGCTTCCTGTACGCCTGTTGAGCCGTTGGTTTTAATGATTTTTTCGCGTATTTTTTCGAGCGCGGCGATTTGCCCTGCTGAGAGCTTGTCTGGTTGGTTGATTTTGAAGTCGGGGTCACCGGGTTTGTAGTCGATTAAACCTTTTTCGGTGGCTCGTCGAAGCGCTAATTCTGCTTCCGCACTGGCGGGGATAACGATGTAGTCGAGTTTTTTTAGGCGCTCGATGTTGGCTTGGGCGGTTGGCAAATCGATTTTATTGGCGACGATAAGCAGGGGTTTTGAGATTTTGCGAAGTGTGTCTACGAAGCGGTAGAAGTCTTCGTCGCTCCAAGTTGCGGGTTTGTCGACGCTTAAGCCTGCTTTGCGTATGGCTTCGTTTACAAGCGTTTTTCTGATTCCTAATCCAGTTAAGCGGTCTTCTAGGTGATGCGCGATGCCCTTCTTATCTTGCTCGGCTGTTCGGCTGATGCGTGGCCAATCTTTTTTGAGTATCGTAACCATCCACATGGTGATTTCTTTTTCGAGAAATGTTATGTCTTCTAATGGGTCATGTTCGCCGGGTTTGCAGCTTTTGCCTTCACAGTCGGTTCCTCCTGAAGCGTCAACTATGTGGATAAGTGCGTCTGCTCGGCGGATTTCGTCAAGAAACTGGTTGCCGAGTCCTCGTCCTTCCCACGCGCCGGGTACTATGCCTGCTATGTCGATGAGTTCAACTGGGACGAGACGTATGCCGTCTATGCAGAGGCTGTTTTTTGGGTTGTCTTTTACGTTAAATTCGGTGTGGACGCAGGGAGTCCGGACGTAGCCGACTCCGCGGTTGGGTTTGATGGTGGTAAATGGGTAATTTGCGATTTCCGCCGCTGCTAGGGTGGCGGCGCTGAAGAATGTGGATTTGCCCGTGTTTGGTTTTCCGACTACACCAAGTAGCCGAGAGTAAGATCGCTGCATGTTATATCTACGCTTACTGTTGTTGCTATTTGAGCTATATTTCTTGTGCTCATATCGTTGTTTGCTTGTTTTGGTTTATTTCGGTAATGTGCCTGATTTTAGAAAGCGCTTATGTTAACTATGGTTTTTCTCTAGAATTTTTTTCAGTAGTAGATTACTTTCTCAAATTAATAGATGAAGGGAGTATTGCCCTGCTACTTCATCTTCTATAACTTTTGGCAAAAACAGCTGTTTCTGGTTCAGCAATTGTTTGGGGTTGCTGTTTGGTTGTGGCGAC
>CAYPGY010000162.1:0-5249 GCA_964410435.1 uncultured Candidatus Bathyarchaeia archaeon | reverse complement strand
CCTTTGACCTACTGATTAACAGTCAGTTGCACTACCGGGCTGTGCAACGGCGGCATTCCACCGGTACTTCTTGCACATTAGGTTCTACAAAAGTATATAAGCTTAGCTCATGGTAACGCGCCTATTCTACTTCGCGGACTTTACGCTTCATGATCCCCGTAAATGCCCTGTAAAAATTCTTCATAAACGGCGAGTACCATTTACCCTGAAAAGACAAATCCAGCAGGTTATCTGTCCAGCGGAAATCATGCTCCGCACACTTAATCAGCAGCTCCCGATGCCTCGCGTTTAGATTTGGACGCTTGAACCAGTCTCGGCTCGTTAAGTGCCCAAGGGGAACAAAAAACAGCGGCACAATGAGGCTGCGCATATCTTTGAGGTCATCGATAAGGTCAATGGTTCTAGTTATATCCTCTTCGGTTTCCTCGGGTAAACCCACGATGATCGTGCAGGCTGGACCCAACATGTTATCATGTGCCAGTCCCATTCCTTCTACTACCACGTCATGCCAGTTGTCAGCGCTAAAGGGATGCGCTTTAGCCGGCATGATCTTTTTAGCAATCGCCGGAGAGCCTGTTTCTATGCCGATTTCTGCACCCCACCACGACTGCTTCGTCAGGATAATCTCTGAAAGCTCGTGAAAAAGCTTTGGTGCTGCTGCAATTGCTGCAAGTGAACAGTGGCTCCAGCATATTCCCTCACAGCGCTTAACCACTATCTCGTGGAGCTTCAGTAGTTTTTCGTCGTTTGGTATAGTGTTGTTTGAGCCGTAAAGCATCACGTCCTCTGAATGCAGACAGGCGCCACTACATTTTCCGGAAGCTAAGTTTACGCTTAGTTCTCTCTCTATTTTCTCTAGTGGATACCACCTTAGCGGTCGCAGGGTAACGTTGCAGAATTGGCATCCGCGACAGCAGCCTCTGCCTATTTCCTGTAAACCGTTAATCGAAGGGCTTTGTATGTCTGGTATCTCGTTTATTGTAGGTACCTCTCCTACGCCTACCTTGTAGTGACTTGGCAACTCTTGGCCTTCAAGGGCTGCTCTGAATAGTTTGCCTATTACGTTTTCGCCTTCGCCTTCTACTACGCAGTCGATTCCCAGTTTCTTCTGTTGTTCCGCGCGGTACTGGAATTGCCATGCGCCGGGTCCGCCCACAATTATTTTTAGGCCCCTCTGTTTGGCTTTGAGGATTTCCGGGTTCTGGAGAAGATTATGGAAATGCTTTGAAAGGTATGGTTCCTTCTTGAACAGTGCGGCAAGCGTAGTTGAAGCGGGGCCCAAACCGAATGGGTCCATGGTGTGGATGCCGAGCACTTTTGCGTTTTTAAGGGCCTTTTTGAGGCTTTTTGGGCTGATTGTGTTTACTTTGAAGCCCTCTTTTATCAACTGTGCTTCTGTTTTTCGTAGTCCGTATGGTGCGGTTGGGGGTAGGCCCTTCTTTGTCTCTAGCTGCGGGAAAAACAGGTAGCTGTATAGCCATTCTGGAATAAAATTGGGTGGTGCACAGGTTCCAAAACCCAAGAATTCGTTGTGATGATAATCGCTCATTAAGGTTCTGTCCGCTGTTAGAAGCACTTCGTTATCTTTTCTCTGCATTGGCCTCCGCCTTAAAACTGCCTTTTTGAAGTAAAATTGAGTCATTATGAAGGGAAATATAACTTTATTGCTTGCTTGCTGAATGTAAATCTTTTAATTATATTCAACTTTTGATTAATTAGTCAATTTTGTGGCCGCGGATAAGTTCTTTTGTCAATGTCGGAACTGATAATTTTTACATAAAATCCGTGTATTTTGCGTATGGCCGAGAAAAATGTATATGAAGGTAATCATTATTTTTACTGAGAAAACCTATACTTAGTGAAGGGACCGCACATTGAAAACTATGGTAGAGTTTAGATGGCATGGTAGAGGTGGTCAAGGCGCTTGGACGGCCAGTGAACTTTTGGCTCGAACAGCGCTGGACGAAGGCAAATTCATTCAATCTTTCCCGGAATTCGGGCCTGAGAGGATGGGTGCCCCCGTTACTGCTTTTACAAGAATAAGCACTGAACCGATAAGGTTACATTGCGCAATCTATGACCCAGACGTCGTGATAGTTTTAGATAACACTTTATTGAAAACTGTCCCAGTGACTGCTGGATTAAACCGTGACGAAGACTGTTTGATTATCAACTCAAGCGAGGAGCCCGCTGTACTGAAAGAAAACCTACGCGTGGTAAAGGGCAAGGTTTGGACGGTGCCAGCGACAGAGATCGCTATAAAGATCTTGGGTTCGCCTATCACTAACACAGCGCTTTTAGGTGTAGTGGCTAAAGCGACAAATATTGTAAGCCTTGAGGGTATACATAAAACTCTGCAGAATAAATTCCGCCCTGACTTAGCTGAGAAAAATTATGCAGTTATACAGGAAGCATTTAAGGAGGCAAAAGTGGTTTGAGTAGTAAGGACAAAACTTGGAAGGAACTAGGAATAGCTGCCGTATGCTACAAGCCCAGCGTCGGCTTTATGACTGGCGATTGGAAAACCTATATGCCAATACGCGATTTAGAGAAGTGCACTACCTGCCTCACATGCGTTATGCTATGTCCTGAAGATGCTATACGCTTCCGCCCTGAGCTTGGAAAAATCGAGTTTGATTTGGGTTTCTGTAAAGGTTGCGGTATATGTGCAAACGAGTGTCCAACTAAAGCAATAACAATGAAACTGCCAGAGGACGAGGAATAAACTTTGACGGCTAAAGTTATTAAACAAGAAACCACCGGCATGAACGGTGACGAAGCAATCGCTTTTGCGGTTAAGCAATGTGATGTCGATGTCGTCGCAGCTTACCCAATTACTCCACAAACGATCATAGTGGAGAAATTCAGCGAGTACGTCGCTAATGGCGAAGTTCAAACGGAGTTCGTCTGTACAGAATCAGAGCATAGCGCAATGACTGCTAGTTTAGCGGCTTCTGCAACTGGTGCACGCGTCTTTACAGCAAGTGCATCTGCTGGTTTAGCTCTTATGCATGAAATGCTGTTTGTTACTTCTGGCTCCAGAACTCCAGTGGTTATGGCTGTAGCGAACCGTGCTCTTTCTTCGCCGCTGAACATTCACGGTGACCAATCAGATAGCATGGCTGAACGTGATAGTGGCTGGATACAGATGTACGTTGAAAATGCTCAGGAAGCCTATGACACGATCATTCAAGCCTTCAAAATAGCTGAAGACCTCGACGTCTCGTTACCAGCATTAATTGGTATAGATGGTTTCACAATCAGTCACACACTGGAAAACGTTAACATTCTCTCAGATGACGCTGTAAAGGCATTCGTTGGCGAACGCAAATTCCCGATGGTGACTACACATGAAGGTAAAACAGTGCCATTCAAGCTGGATCCAGCTAACCCGATGACTATGGGTCCCAACGTTGCACCAGCTTTTTACTTTGAATTCAAACGGCAACAGGAAGAAGCCATGAGAAATGCTCTGGTAAAAATCCGGGAAGTCAACGCTGAATACGCGAAAATCAGCGGAAGAAGCTATGGCAACGGCTTAATCGATGCATATAAGCTGGATGACGCAGAGGTCGCTGTAGTAGTTACTGGTTCAACAGCTGGAACATTAAAAGAGATTGTTGACCAGCTCCGCGCTGAAGGTGTTAAAGCGGGTCTTCTTCGTATTCGCACATTCCGCCCGTTCCCGGCAGAGGACATCAAGAACACTCTTAAGAACGTAAAAGTTGTAGCTGTTATGGATAAGAGCTTGGCTCCGGGAGCACAAACTGGCACTGTCTTCTCAGAAGTCCGAAACGCACTCTATGACTTAAAGCAGCGTCCACTGACTACAAGCATCATCTATGGTTTAGGCGGAAGAGATACAGCTCCACGTGATCTGCGGAAAATCTATGAAGACCTTATGAAAGCGGCTAGAGTCGGCCAAGTGGATTCACTGGTACGCTTCTTAGGTTTGAAGGAGTAAGGAGGAAAACAAAATGACTACTCAAGAATGGAAATTCACAGCAAAAGACATGGCGATGAAACCTGACTTATTCACGTCTGGCCACCGTGCATGTGCAGGATGCGCACCCGCAGCGGTACTACGGCTCGTCATGAAGGCGACCCGTGGACCAACAATCGTTACGCAGGCAACTGGCTGCATGGAAATCGTGGGTTCAATTTACCCGTATACCTCGTGGAATCTGCCGTGGCTGCACACTGCATTTGAGAATGCTGCAGCTAACGCCGCGGGCATAGACGCCGCAGTCAAGATTCTGCAGAAGAAAGGCAAAATGAGCAAAGAACACATAGACATCATTGCCCTTGCAGGCGACGGCGGCACATTAGACATCGGTCTTCAGGCGCTTTCCGGCGCAGTAGAACGCGGACACGACTTCCTCTTTGTACTCTACGACAACGAAGGCTACATGAACACAGGTATCCAGCGTAGCAGCTCCACACCGCTCGGCGCATCAACAACCACTTCGCCAGCAGGCTCAGCGATTCCCGGTAAGCTGGAAACAAAGAAACCGATTACTGAAATCATGCTTGCACACGGCATGGAATACGTTGCGACCGCTACGCCATACTACTGGAAAGACCTGCTTACTAAAGTCCGAAAAGGCTTGGAGGTTGAAGGCCCAGCATTTCTGCATGTATTCGCGCCGTGCCCAAGAGGCTGGAGAAGCGATCCGTCAAAATCGATGGAGTACTCTAAACTCGCGGTTGAATCATGCATATTCCCAATTTGGGAAGCAGTTAACGGTCAACGCCAGCTGTCAATACCTAGCAAAGTCATTTCGCTTGCGCCGCAGAAGAAGAAGCCTGTTAAAGCGTACCTTGAAGGACAGGGCAGATTCCGCCACCTCTTTGCACCGAAGAACAGCCATATCATCGACCAGATACAAAGCTACACTGATGCGCGTTGGGCTAAACTGCTAAAGCAATGCGAAACAGCCACAAACTAACCCTACCATTTTTCCTTTTTTGACTCTTTTAGTTTTGCAGTTTTAATATGCCCTAGTAAGAAGTTTAAATAGTAATCGAGCTTTCAATTTTAAAACGGTGCCCTATTTGAGTGAGCAGCTAGACGCCGTTGACAGAACAATACTTAACATGCTACAGAATGATGCTAGAGTATCTTTCTCCAAAATCGCTGAAACAATCGGCGTCAGCGAAGCTACCGTTCGCTACAGGGTTAAGCAGCTTGAAAAGAGCCGAGTCATCAAAACCTACACTACACTGCTTACACCCACAAAGGTTGGTTA
>CAYPGY010000161.1:0-5495 GCA_964410435.1 uncultured Candidatus Bathyarchaeia archaeon | reverse complement strand
CTTCTTGGACACGAGTGCTGACGACGTTAATGGCGAAGTAAGTGACTACGCTTGCCAGTAGCACTGAAATGACTAGGATAATCAGAGTTGTGACGACAGTGCTTAGTGCGTACTTGTTCTTCATTAGTCTGTGGAATTTGTTGTAGTTCATTCAACTCACCTCCGCTTTTAGGTGGATTGGTTTTTTAGTTTGATTTTGACCCTGTGGGTTTATCATGTCTTTTCACTTGAAAGGTCATTACGCGTTCTGCTTATAAATGTCTTCTGTAGCGAGATTTAATACACCATATATTGCTTACAAAACCATCTCGCACGTATTGATTCACAATACACCATTAACACGACAACACATAACGCCTTATGTCCGAAAAACATCAAAGTTCCCCATCAAAAACCATCAAAAACCCCACAAAATATTGATTCAACAGCCGCAACCAATATCACTCCCCAACACACACTATATCCCACTATACCACAACAGGGCTACCGCATGCGGAACCATAAAGCATCCCGCCAAACAACAGCAACCATAATCGCGTTACTCCTAGTATTAAGCCCAATCCTCATAGGTGTAACCCAAAGCATACCTCTAACAACATCACAAGAATACAAACAGTTTGTCCATACAACCATAAACTCCACCAGCGGAAACGTCACTGTAGTAGACAAACCCATATTCCCAGTCAAGATAAACAATACGCAAATACAAATCGGCCAAAACTGGACTATCATATGCCCGCTCCAAGCCAGTCACAATTATCAAATCTATTGCTACGGCACATGGACAAACACTCAAACAGAGGCAAAAACGGACTACGACATTTATGTCCACGATCCCTCTGGGCAGCTAGTAAGCACACATACCCAAGCTGCAGGAGTAATAGAGAACATCAACAGCCAAAGCAGCAACTTTTTCACAGCAACACAAAGCGGCAACTACTCATTTATAATAAAAAACGATGCCAGAGAAAGCCAGGGAACACAAGAAGCCACGTTCATGATAATGGAAAACATAGAATGCAACAAATGGTACACTGTACCAGTTCAGGGAAAAGCCGCAGACAGCACCGCTAACCTCAAAACGGCGTGGACATACGAGTTTGCGACAAACGCGTCACTTGTTGAAGTTTACTTGTCAATACCTGATACCTTGGACATGTATGAGGCGAGGTTGTTTCTAATGAACGACGGCTCAGGCCTAAATCAAATCGGTTACCCCTTAGCTGACGAGCCAGGATTATACAGCAACATAACAGCCACTGGCGTAGGCGGATACAATTTTGAAACAAATGGCAGCCGCGGAGTGGCATACGACAGCTGCGAGCACATGGGACAAGACATGTTTTTAAGCTACACAGCTAAAACCGAAGGTACAAAACTTTACTATCTGGTTTTAATCGGCGAGGAAGGACAAGGCGACGTACAATTCATGGCGAAAACCAACTTTGACGAAATTGCTCTCACCCCCGCAAACACAATAAACAGACCAACCCCCGGCGTCGCGATAGAAGTCACATACAAAACCAGCGGCTATAACCTTGAAGAAGCCAACATGTCATACTCAGTTAACAACTGGGCAACCGCCGAGTTGATTCCCATGACGATAATCAACCAAACCTGCAGTGCAACAGTGCCAGGCCAAACCGCAGGTAAAACCGTTCAGTACCGAATCGACGCCATCGACGTGTTAAAGAACAGTCTATCAGCAACAGGATCTTACACCGTTAAAAATCAGCCTAAACTAAACATAACAATAGCCAAAGACACGGTAGTAATAGGGCAGAACATAACGGTAGAGGGTGTATTAACGCCAAGCGATGCTGATTCAGCAGTGGATATCCAGTTTATGAGCAGCACCGAAACCGTTACAGTGACATGTGAAGTCGCCGTTAACGGTTCCTTCTCAGGCAGCTTTGGGCCGCAGACGGCGGGCGACTGGAGTGTCTTAGCTAACGCGCTGGAAACTGACGTCTCATGGGGATGTAGCAGTTCACAGTACATGATCACGGTTAATGAGCCGCCGCTTTACATCAAATACGGACTCTACATTGTGATCGGAATGATTGCGGCGTGCGCGGTGGGTGGTGTCGTGTATTACCTTAAATTCAGAGGAAGATAACAAGCCACACTGGACATTGATTCCAACGCATAATATATATTTAGAAGCCGCGTGTATTAGTGGTATTAACCGATAATACTTGCAGGTTGCGTGTATGGAAAGAAAAATCATGTCCCTAGGCAAATCTTCGCTTGTGGTCTCATTACCAAAAGAGTGGATGCAGCTAAACGACCTCAAAAAGGGTGAAACAGTACAATTTAACATCCAACGTGACCGCTCACTAGTCATATACCCAAGCAGCGCCAAACGCTCGGAAGAAAAAGAAATTGCCATAAACATCACGCAAAACGAGGACGAAATCCTCATCACACAGAAAATCCTCGGTGCATTCCTTAACGGCTACACAGGCATAACTTTAACCTCCGAAAATATTTTCTCTGTGCCGCAGACAAAAGCAGTCCGCAACATGGCAGGCCGACTATACATGCGAGTCATGGCTGCAGACGCAAAAACCGTTTACATACAAAGCCTCATGGACGAATCCAAAGCGTCACTAGAGCAAGCGATCCAGCGTATGCACCTAATCTCTCGTTCCATGTGTGAAGGCGCGTTTAGTGCACTCAAGAACAACGATGTGCCACTGGCGAAATCTACCTATTCGCTGGACGACGATGTGGATCATTTCGCGTTTCTGATAATGCGCATACTGCGTAACGCCGCGCAGGATCCTCATCTGGCTAACGAATTACATATTGACCCAGTTGACTGTATGGACCATCAGACGCTGGTTACCCGCATGGAGCACGCTTCTGATTATGCGGCGGAGATAACTAAGCACATAATTATGCTTAACGGCGCCAAACAAACCATCCCCGACGACGTCGTTGCGCTCATGATAAACGCCGGAAAAGAAGTTACCGAGCTCTATGTAAAATCAGTTGATGCCTTCTTCACAAAAGATGTTGATGCAGCAGTCGGGATTATGAAGCATCGCCAGAAACTCGAGAAACTCGACGTGGAAATCACCTCTAAAGCGTTCATAGGGCCACATAAAAGCGCTGAACTCGTCTGCGGAATATGCTCGATCCGAGATAACATAAAACGCATTTCGCACTGCACATTTAGCATCGCAGAAACCGCCGTGAACAGGGCGTTTAAAGAAGCAGTGCCTGAACTGTTGACTGAAACAAAAAATCAATAAAGAAGAATTAGGTTAACCCCTTTTTATGGGGGTTTACTGCTTCTTTTTGGGGTTTGAGAGGTACTCGTGGATGCTTTTAGCTGCGATTTTCGCTGAACCCATGGCGCTTATTACTGTGGCTTCGCCTGTTGCGATGTCGCCGCCCACCCAGACGCCTTCAAGGCTGGTTTTGAAGGATTCGTCGCTTGCGATTATACCGCCTTTCTCGGTTTGCAGCCCCGGCGTTGTCGACTGAATAATCGGGTTAGGTGTGCGTCCGATGGCTACGATCACTGTGTCGATGTCTGTTTTTACTTCTGAGCCCTGAATGGGGGCTACTCGGCGTTTTCCTGAGTCATCTGCGTCGCAGAGTCTCATGGAGTGAGTTATCATGGATTTAACGTTGCCTTGTTCGTCTCCTTCGAATTTAATGGGTGTGCTTAGGTACTTGAAGAATATTCCTTCTTCTTCAGCGTTAGAGATTTCTTCTTCACGTGCAGGCATCTCATTTCTTGTGCGTCGGTAGTAGATGGTGACGTTTTCAGCGCCAAGTCGCAGTGCGCATCGTGCTGAGTCAAGGGCTACGTTGCCGCCGCCGATGACCGCGACTTTCTTGCCGACTTTTATAGGCGTTTTTGACTGCGGGAAAGAGTATGCTTTCATGAGGTTAACACGGATGAGGAATTCGTTGGCTGAGTATATTCCATTGAGGTTTTCCCCTGGGACTTCTAGGAATTTCGGCAAGCCTGCTCCTGTTGCTACATAGACTGCTTTGAAGCCGTTTTTGAATAATTCGTCGATGGTGAATATTCTTCCGATGAGGTAATCCGGCTGGAATTCGACGCCGAGTTTCTTGATGTAGTCGATTTCTGCCTGTACAATCTGTTTCGGCAAACGGAATTCGGGTATACCGTAGACTAGTACGCCGCCGCCTTTATGGAGTGCCTCAAAGATTGTGACTGGATAGCCCAGTTTAGCCAAATCTGCCGCCACAGTTAAACCAGCGGGGCCAGCGCCGACAACAGCGACTTTTTTTCCGTTGCAAGCTGGAAGCTTGGGTACTTCTATGCCTCTTTCACGCTCCACATCTGCGACAAATCGTTCAAGGCGACCGATTGAAACTGGATCGCCTTTTTTGCCTACAAGACAGTTCTTTTGGCACTGTTCTTCCTGTGGACAAACACGTCCGCAGATGGCGGGTAAACTGTTCTTTTCTTTAATTTTTTTGATTGCGCCCGTTAGGTCGTTTTGTTTTATTAGTTTGATGAAGGCAGGAATATCTACGCCCACTGGGCAGCCTTCGACGCATTTTGGTTGTGCACAATTTAGGCACCGTGATGCTTCTGCGATGGCTTGCTCTTCAGTGTAGCCCAAGACTACTTCTCTGAAATTCTTGGTGCGATTGAACGCGTCTTGTTTCGGCACTTCAACTGCTGTAAAGCGGTTATTTGTCGGGGGTTGGTTGTTTAGTGTCCGTGACATTGACAGTTATTCTCTCCTGGTTTCTGGTATGCTAATGAAAGGTTCTTCTCTTCAGTGCAGTAGCTTTTAAGCCGCTGCATAAGCTCTTTGAAGTTAACTTTATGAGCATCGAATTCTGGGCCATCGACACAGGCGAATTTCACCTGATTATCTACTGTCACTCTACAGGCACCGCACATACCCATACCATCGACCATAATGGGGTTTAAGCTTGCAATTGTTTTTATTTTGTATGGGCGGGTGAGGTCGGCGATGACACTCATCATTATTGGGGGACCAATTGCGAAAACTATGTCAATTTTTTCGTTCTTTTCGATTAGTGATTTTAGAACGTCGCTGACGAAGCCTTTGGTTCCGTTTGAGCCGTCGTCGGTTGTGAAATAAATTTCGGTGGAGACAGCTTTCATTTCGTCTTCTAGGATGAATAGGTCTTTGTTTCTTGCGCCGACGATTGATATGACCTTGTTTCCAGCGTCTTTCAGTGCTTTAGCTACCGGATAAGCGACTGCTGTGCCTAAACCTCCGCATACAACGACGGCGGTGCCGAAGTTTTCTATTTCGCTGGCGTTACCTAATGGACCGGCTATGTGCATAATTTTGTCGTCTACATGTAGTTTGCCTAATTCTATGGTTGAGTAACCTACTTCTTGGAAAATATGTGAGATTGTGCCTTTTTCTTTATCCCATGACGATAGTGTTAGGGGGATTCTTTCGCGGTCTTGGCGTACTTTACAGATGACAAATTGTCCGGCACGCGCTTTGGCAGCTATGTCT
>CAYPGY010000160.1:0-5499 GCA_964410435.1 uncultured Candidatus Bathyarchaeia archaeon | reverse complement strand
GGCACCAATGTCTCTATTGCGCCGTTGAATGTTGCAGTGAGGTTGTCTCCTATGGTGGGTGTGCCTGACATGAGGCCTGTAGCTACGATTGAGACATTGGTGCCTGATGGGGCGGAAGTGACGTTTAATGTGAGGGATGGTAAGACGGTGAATTGTGTGCTGGCAGCAGATAGGGTGGTTAGTGCGTTTATTAGTTCAACAGTCCATTCTGCACCCATAATTTTCATTACCGTACTGGTATAGGTGAAGCCGCCAGAACTGTTAGTTTGTATGTTACCGATGTTGTAGCCGCCGAAGGTCAGATAGTAATCTGTGTTGGGTGCATATCCTAAACCGCTGTAGGTAATTGATTCGCCGACGTGGCCGCTGTTTTCCCCGTTAACTAATGCACTGAAGCGCGTGAAAGTTGCGATTACTGTTTTATTAGCGTCCATCGTGATTGTTGTGTTTGTTGCGCCCGTGGCATCGCCGCTCCAGCCAGCGAAGCTCCAGCCTTGGGCGTTGATGGCTTTAATGTCGACTGTGTCTCCGTAATGGTATGTGGTGACGTTTCCGGGGTTGACTGTGCCCTCGCCGACTGTGATCATTGTTAAGGTATAGGTGTTTTCAACGAAAGTTGCAGTCACGGTCTTGTTGCCATCCATAGTTATAGTTGTGTTTGTTACACCCGTAGCGTCACCGCTCCAGCCGCCAAAAGTCCAGCCTGCATTGGGAATAGCAACTAGATTAACAGATGACCCGCCAGTTTGGGTTCCGTTACCCGGCAACACGCTACCTTGACCCACTTTATTCATAGTTAAAGTGCATTGAGCGTCTTTGAAGGCGTATATTTTGCCGTTTTCAGCCCCAACATAGAGTACACCGTTTGAGAATGAGGGCGTAGACTTGAATCCAGCGTCTGAGGTGTAGCTCCAGACTTCTTCTCCGTCAGCGGCGTTTAAAGCGTAGAACTTGTTGTTATCTGAGCCTACGTAAACCGTTTCGCCGATTACTATGGGCGATGATTGTGTGGCGCCGATTGTTTTGCTCCATTTTTGGGTGCCGTTAGAGGTGTACAATGCATATAATGTGCCGTCTATTGTGGTAGCGTAAACGGTGTCACCTGCAACTACAGGACAACTTTGTATATTATTGTCGAGTGTTGGGCTCCAAACTGTGGTTCCCGTGCCTATATTGTATGCATACAGTTTATTGTCGTTAGCGCCGAAATAAGCTACGCCTTGATCGATAGCCGGAGATGATTGGACAGGGGAACCGACTTCTGGACGCCTAATAATGTCGCCGGTAGCGGCGTCTAGAGCCCAGAAGTAGTTGTAGTTTGATCCGAAGTAGACGATGCCGTCAAGAACTGCCGGAGAAGACTTCACTGGGCCGGTGTTTTTAAACCAGATATAGGTTCCGGTGGTGGCGTTTACAGCGTAGAATCTGGCATCCGAGCCGAAATAGACAATACCGTCTACCACTACAGGAGAAGTTCGTACAGCTGCAGCAGCGTTGAATGTCCATTTGGCTGAGCCGTTGTTAGCGTAAATTGCATGTAATTTTCCATCGTCTGCGCCCACGTAGACGACACCGTTTGAAACTGCAGGCGAAGAGCGGACATCGCTAGCAGCGCCTGTTTGATAGGACCAAAGCATTTGCCCGGTTGACGCATTCAAACTGTACACGTGACCGTCATCAGACCCAACATATAATACCCCATCAACGATCGCTGGTGAGGATTGAACCGCACCGCCAGTCTGGTAAGTCCACTTGGTAAAATTTGAGGTTGGCCCATTATAGCTTGTAAAGTTGCTGTTGTGAACAGAATTGTGGCGGAACATGAGCGAGTTGCAGTTCGAGAGTGAATAAAAAGACAGGCCCCGGGTCATGTTGGAGTTTGTTATGGTGACTGATCCAGTGGAAGGTGACCCTAAAACGTGGTTTGCGGGTGAAGTGACGCCGTAGCTGTAGGTGCCGGCGGCTAATCCACTGAAGGTTATGTTGCTGTTTGTCGAAGAGATTGTTTGACCGTTCAGTAAAACTCTCCAACTTGCGCCGGGCTCTAAACCTTCTCCAGTGAAAGTCACAGAGTAAGTAGCGGCGGATGTGAAGACTACATCAACATACTTGGTTTCGCCCGTACTGACATATGCAGTTCCAGTTAAAGTTGAGGTCGAAGTGTATCCCGATGGTACATATACTGTCCACGGACAGGGAATACCATCTGCCCATGATATGGAATACTGGGTGTTAGTTACAGTGTAGTTGGTTGTTTGCACTTTCACTATCCAAGCTATGCCGGATGCTAACCCAGTTTCTCGGAAAATTATGGTGCCGTTTAAGCCTGTGGCTGCGGCGTTCTCTACGTTAAAGAGTGATATAAAACATGATAGAACTATTAGTGTGATTAATACTGTTGTGAGGGGTTTTGTGACTTTCATCATTTACACTTCGCCTTTTAAAACACAAAAAAGCTTAATATTTATTTGTTTTACATAATATGAATTACTGATTTGTTTTATTTTAAATGAGTTACTCTTTTTTAATAATAAAAACAACTATTTGAAACCAATAATTGGCGCCGACATAGTTAATAAAAAAGAGTGCATCAAAAATACAACTATGCCTATTTTCGCCATTCAAACCCGGCGCGCCCAGTCGCGTGATGCTGAAACTCCCTTGTGCCCAGCGCGATCTCAACAAACTCAGGGATTGTCTGGTTCTGGAACTCCCAAGATGGTTTGCCGTAGCGTAAGCCATTGCACATGTTATCCACATAAACATAGACTTCTTTCCCAGCATAGTTAAAGGCGGCTAATTCCTCGTCGCCATACCTGGGCTCAGCTACCACTTTGAAAGGCCAAATTTTACACGCCTCCGGCTTCGTAGCCTGCAAACCACAGTAGTACTTCAGCGATTTGCTACGGAGGAATGCACAGTCTCCGTTGCTGTGGCGCTTAATATAGAAGCGGCTCAAATCGGTTACCGCAGCTTCTTTACCATAAGTTTGGGTTAAGCGCAGGTATTCACCGAAGTTCAGCACTACAGAGTAAAGTTTACAGCAGTAGCCGCATGCTTTGCATTGCCAGCTGTTAACGTTTTGCCAAGGGATATATTGCATGGAAGTCTGTTCTGAAAATGGGGGAACGCGAATTAAGTTTTTGCCTAACAAAACCACATTTTCGCTGTTATGACAGGAGTTTTATGCAGATGAATGCTACAAGGAAAAGGGCACTTGCGACCAGAAACGCCGGCAGATAACCGATAACATCAGCTAAGAATGGTCCTAAAAACGATCCAGACGCAGCGCCTAATCCAGATAGCACGTCTATGATTCCTGATTTACCCTCGGGGACAAGAGCCATCGAATTACAGAGCATCAGAATAGAATAAACCGCAAACGCAAAGCCTAAACCGATAAGCATCAACCCAGAAAGCGCCAACGAGTTAAACGATAAACTCACAACTGCAACGATCAAAAAAACCAGTAGGCTTCGAAGCAGTATCATTCGGCTTATTCGGCTTTTCGCGTTACCCCCAAAAGCCCTGTTCCGAACGTAAAAGAACCCAGAGGTTGCCCCAACAGAGCCCAACACGTAAATTATGAACACTGAACTAGGGTTTAATCCTAAGTAATCGGTGAAGAATACGGGGAGAGGCGTATAGAATACGCTTGTTGCCAGCGTGAAGAACAATATTGCCAAACCGAAGCCTAAGAAGCGGGTTTGCCTAAACCCCGAGGTGTCCATGTTGCCGCGCCACATTTTAGACAGCGTTTGGAAGCCGCTGTTGACGAAGTTAAGCTTGTTTTCCATGCCTACCAAGCGGCGTTCAAAATTCATCAATGGATCAGCAATGAAGAACAACGAGAGCAGAAAAGCAATGAAGCTAAGGATACTGCAGACGTAGAAGGAGTGGGTTGCGTTTATGCCGAAGCTAATTGTTGCGCTGAAGGTGAAGAAGCCTATGCCTAACCCTATTATTAGCCCCATTTCGGTTAAGCCTTCATATACAGCGTATGCTCTGCCCCACTGGTCATGCGAGTAGTTCTCCGCTACCAAGACGTTTTTCGGGGCTTCATGCGCAATGTGTAGAACGCTCATCAGAATGTAGAGTGCAGCAAACACAGCTAAGTTTTGTGCAAAGGAAAACGTGAGCAGAAATAGTATCGCTGATGAGGAAAGAAATGATAGCAATATGAAGATTTTGTAGCGGCGCATGCGGTCGCATATCCAGCCCCAGAAGTAAGCGGCGGGTATGGTGCATACTACGGAGAGTGCAGTGATCAACCCTAAGTCGAATAAACTTCCTCCTAAACCGCCAAGCGCAACCGACGTAACGATGTACATTGGTATGAATACGGATAGCAAACCGTAAGCCATTTCGTGAAAAAATGTTCCTATTCGCCACATTTGAGCAATCATTAGCTCAGTCAAATAAAAATCTGTCTCTATGGATCAACTGTCAATAATGAGGATCTTTACTCATGTCAAAGAATCCATCGCCATCCTGAGAAATAATTAACTCGCAAAAAAGGTTGTAACTAAAGGTTAAGGGCTTGAGAGCCTAAAACAGAATAACATCGTAAACACGACACATAACAGGCTACAAAAGTGTGTGAAATATTTTCAAATGATGATTCTCTACCCTGTCGGGTGAAAAGACAACAGAAGAGCCAAAAAGAGTTTAAATTATAAACAAAATTGATAAATATAGTTTATATTATATATTATAGCGAGTTGATTGCATGTCCGAAGAAATGATTGAGGGTGTACCAAGTTTGATTCCTTGGTATCCAACGATAGATTATGATAAGTGTACAAGTTGTGGCTCCTGTGTGGAATACTGCACTGCTGGCGGTTTTGGGGTATTTGCCTTCGAAGAAAAAGAAGGAAAAAAGAGACCAGTTGTAAAAAACCCAAATAACTGCATAGTATTCTGCAGGGGATGCGAGGATAAAGAAGTCTGCCCAACCGGCGCTATAACTCATCAGTCTGATGAGGAGACACAAAAAATAATTGAAAAACTACAAAAAGACACATCACCTTAAAGCACAACTGAATAAACTAATAGCCGCCTTTCTCCATTGTTTTTGAACTCTTGTATTACAGCCTTCAGCAAACAGGTCTTTTTCTGATACTTTGTAGGTGTCTACGCCGAAGCACGTCATAGTCCAGCACAGACCACGCCACTAAAACAAACGTTAATCTACATCTTTAGCCCGCTGTTTGTTTATCCAAACCAATTCGGCGGTTGAATCTTTAGGAGTTTGGGCATTTCGCCTCTACCTTCAGGGGTACAATTCGCATCATCTGTTGCGGCTGCTTTTCTGAAAGGTGATGGGTTAAGTTTGCGAATAACCATGCTATTGCCCGAACTCATATTGCTGTTCAACGCTTTCAATAATTCGCTGATTCTATAGCTGTTTAGCTATATGCTCTATTAGAAACTCATTGCAGAAACGATAGAGGGGTAGGTGGATTCTGGAAACCTATTTGCATCCTAATATCCAGTCTA
>CAYPGY010000159.1:0-5542 GCA_964410435.1 uncultured Candidatus Bathyarchaeia archaeon | reverse complement strand
CCAAAATAGACGATTAATCGCTTGATTATAATTGCCGAATAAATTACACAATAGCTGGGAAGCTGAGAAAAACTTATATCCCCTAATTTGATTGTTGAATTCCAGCTTATACTCAAAAAAATCAGAGAAATTGGTGAAACCGTTATGTCACAAGGTGGAGGAAACATCCCCGTTCTAGTCTTAAAAGAAGGCACAGGCAGAAGCACTGGCCGAGAAGCACAGCGAAACAACATCATGGCTGCAAAAATCGTTGCTGAATCAGTAAAAAGCACCCTTGGACCCTGCGGCATGGACAAAATGCTAGTCAGCGGTATGGGCGACGTTGCAATAACCAACGACGGCGCAACCATCATGAAGGAACTCGATGTACAGCACCCAGCAGCAAAGATGCTAGTTGAAGTCGCCAAGGCACAGGATAAAGAAGTCGGTGACGGAACCACAAGCGCAGTTATCCTCTCAGGCGAACTCCTCGCTAAAGCTGAGGGTCTGCTGGACAAGAACATTCACCCAACCGTCATCATCGAAGGCTACAAGAAGGCGTCTGAAGAAGCCCAAAAGATTCTCCAGAACATCGCTATTCCAGTAGCAATCGACGACGAGAAAACCCTGAAAGAAATCGCGATAACCTCAATATCAAGTAAAAGCATCAACGTCGCGGAAGACCTCTTTGCGAAAATTATCGTTGACAGCGTTAAACAAGTTGCAGAAAAAGTCGAAAACAAATACGTCGCAGACATCGACCTGATTAAAATAGTCAAAAAGCACGGCAAGAGCCTAGACGAAACAGAACTTGTCAAAGGCATGGTTCTAGACAAAGAAATTGCCTCCAGCGGCATGCCGAAGCTGGTTGACGGCGCAAAAATTGCGCTTCTAAACGCTAAACTCGAAATCGAGAAAACCGAGTTCGACGCAAAAATCAACATCGAATCACCAGACCAGATGAAACTCTTCCTAGATGAAGAGGAACGTATGATAAAAGACATGGTTAACTCCGTTACAAAAGCAGGCGCAAACGTCCTCTTCTGCGAGAAAGGTATCGACGACATGGCACTCCACTTCCTAGGCAAAGCAGGTGTGATGGCAGTTAAAAGCGTCAGCAGCGGCGACATGGAGAAACTCGCCAAAGCCACAGGCGCACAAATCGTCGCGTCAGTCAAAGAACTATCAGCCGACGCACTAGGCACAGCAAAACGCGTCGAAGAAGTAAAAATCGGCGACGACAAACTCCTCTACATCCGCGACTGCAAGAACCCCAAGGCAGTAACCATCGTCATCCGCGGCGCAGCAGGCCACGTACTCGACGAAGCAGAACGCAGCCTACACGACGGCTTATGCGTTGTCAGAAACGTAATCGAAGACGGTAAAATCGTCGCAGGCGGCGGCGCACCAGAAGCCGAACTCGCAAAAGGCCTCAAAGCATTCGCAGTTAAAGTCGGCGGCCGCGAGCAACTGGCAATCGAAGCATTTGCAGAAGCAGTCGAAGAAATCCCATTGACCTTAGCAGAAAACGCAGGACTCGACCCCATCGACATCATGGTTGCATTACGCTCAGAACACCAGAAGAAAGATAGCAAAACCTTCGGCATCGACGTCAACACAGGCAAAATCGTTGACATGTGCACCAAGATGGTTGTTGAGCCACTCCGTGTCAAGCAGCAAGCCATCAAATCAGCCACAGAAGCCACCAATATGATCCTGAAGATCGACGATCTAATCAGCATCAAAAGCGGCAAGGGTCCAGCTCCGCCTCCAGGAGGAATGGGCGGCGGCATGGGCGGAATGGGTGGCATGCCAGGCATGGGCGGTATGGGCGGAATGCCCTACTAAGCCAACAATTTTCCTTTCTTTAATTATTTTTAATTTTAAAAAAAGCAGTTACTTGTTGCGTGAGAACCGCACAAATTTACGTTTTCCGGGACCACTGAGTGCGAAGCCTCTTATCTGTTTATCTTGACCCTTTTTAGTCATGTAGTATTTGCCTTCGGCTGTTTTTTCTACTAATCCGCCTTTCTGCATGATGTCTAGGACTGCGCCGTACTCGAGGATGCTGGTTGCGGATTCCTTGTCGAATGCTTTGTCTTTTTTGAGGGTAGACTCGATTTTTACTCTTGCGTTAATTATTATGCCTTCGGCTTCAACTTCAGTCATAGTGTTCCCTGCTCTGGGATTATTTTGCCGAAGTTGCTTGATTAGGTTTGTGAATTTAGAATACATATCGAAACCGCCGCCGCTTATCTAATCCAAAACACTTAAGCTCCTAAAGCAACAATCATTTAATCGAGTAGCATGAAGCACGTAAAGGTAACATCATTTGACCTTCCAGACGCATGGTTCAAAACCTTAAACGCTATCTGGCGCGAAGGCGACATATACAAAGTGGGCTTCGGCTCAGAAGAAACTGAGACAAAAAAACTAAACCTAACCATCGAAATCGCGCATCCGGAAAATAGGCCGCTTGTTAGCGATAAAGCTCCATGCGACTTCAAGTACGTGCAGGGTTACGCATTGGAGTACCTGTGGTCTGGCGAATGTGCAGATACCGAAGTTTACACTTACGGCAGTCGACTTAACAAGCCGATAAATCAAATCGAGGAAGCCATCAAGCGGTATATAGAGGAGCAAAGAGACCGCCAAGTTACGATGGTAATCCGATTACCCACTGACATAAGAAAATATGATGAAAACAACAAAAAGAGCGAGCCGCCCTGTCTCAGTTTAATCGACACCGAAATTCTTGACGGGCAAATGCATTTCACCTGCTACTTCCGAAGCTGGGATGCATACGGCGGTTTACCAGCAAACATCGCGGGGTTGCAACTCTTCAACGAAGCTTTCGTCTCAGAAATCAACGAGCGCGGCGGATTATCCCTCAAGACAGGGAAGATGATTTTCCACTCGAAGAACTGCCACATTTACCAGCGCCAATACAGCCTTGTGCAGGAGCTTCTGGAACCGAAAGATAGCAAGAATACCCGACTTGCGAAATCTATTAAGGAAACACATGACCATTAACGGTGTAGTTTATGGGTCATATTTTCACTTCTTGGAAACTGCTTGAGGACATGATGCTTGAACTTAAAAAGTCAGGTGTAACTATTCCCAGCAAAGTTGTTGAGGATCTCAGATCAGCTAAATCCATGATACAACTCACTTGCACAGAAGGTACCGGACATGGCGATGCACTGCAGAAGGCGGAAGAGTATCTTGCCAATGTTGAAGCTTACGTCGTTACAGAAGGTCAAAGAGTGTTCGGCTCAGAAAAAGTTGATGCATGGCTGCTACGGCTTGAGGAAGCTAACGTTGAAGTCTGCGCGGATGCGGTGGTATGCGATAAGTTTGTTATGGGTGTGCCGCGGGATCAAAAGTGGGTGCGTGTGGAGCCAATGGGTGAATTCACGTCAGAAAAAGTCCAGAAACTTGCAGCTGAGCATGCGATGCAGGTGAAGGCGCAGGTTGACGGTAAATTGGTGGTTTACGGTTCAGCGGAGAATCTTAAAGCGTTTCTTAAGGCGTTGGCGCTGGAAAAGACAAACGCTAAATCCACATGCCCATAGAATCCCCTTGAAGTGGTATGGTTAGCGCTTTTCTGGATGAAATAGGGTAAATTTATTAATTCTACATCCACTGCTATTGGGTAAAGGCGAATCAGCAGTGACCATAACCACTAAACAGAAACGCATAAACCGCATTCATCTCTTAACCGTCGGATTCTACGCAGTAACAGGCATACTGCTCTTGGCGTTTTTACCCTTCACCAGTTTCGCACCGCACATCGGCTTGCTGGGGATTGTGAGTTTAATCGCTGCATATAGTGTCTATATGAAGCGTAAGTGGGCTTCATGGCTTGTATTCATCCTCGTGGTTGCTAACTCAGTGTTTGCGGGGGTTACGCTGTTTGCTGTCGGATTAAGCAATCTACTTGTAACGGGATTGCTGATACCCTTCTTGGTTTTCACCTGGGTAGTAACAGTAGAGTATATGCTGCTAAAACGAGACTAAACAAAGTTTTAGGCTTTAGCAGCTAATCCGCGAAGCAGCTGAACCATCACCTGCTGATTTACATCGATGTACTGCTCGTTTTCTGCTATTTCTATAAAACCGTCAGCGGCGGCTAAAGCCGAAACTGCGCCCTCAGCCTCAACGGGGTCGGCAACCAAGCGGCACTCTTCATCAAACATAAGCTGTACCAGCGTGTATGTGCGGCTGCCTTTAGCGCTAAACATTCGTGAACCGGCAATTGCAGGCAAGGATCGGACTCCAGCGGCTGGTCTGCCTGCGAGGCGCTGAACTAATGTGCGTGCGAAAAGCTGATACATGAGGATGGCTGCTGATGGGTTAGTTGGGAATATGAAAACTGGTTTTACACCGATGAATGCGACTGCGGTTTGTTTACCGGGTTTCACTGCCACTCCGTTTACCGTGATTCCAGGTTTGCCTATTTGATCCACGACTTCTGCTACCTCTGGTTTGTCGGTGCAGATTATCGCCAAATCGGAGCCTGCGACGGCTGCGTTGACTAGTCTTGTGACTTCGGTTTTTGCTTCGGGGGCTACGCCGAAGTAGACTGGTTTCGCTCCACACTCCATTACGGCTGCGCTGAGGCTGTAACCGTTTAAGTCAAAGCTTTTTCCAGGCGCAAGCGGTTTGCCCAGTTCTGTAGCTTCTCCGCTGACTGTGAGGATGGCGACCATAGGTATTTTCTGGACTTTAACGTAGCTGAAGCCCAACGCTGCCAGGAGGCCGATTTCTGTTGACCCCAGCACTTGGCCTTTCTTGAGCAGGAGTTGCCCAGTTTTGAGGTCGTATCCTGCGCTTTGGATATTATCGCCTGCTCTAGCTGCAGTGTAAACTTGGAGTGTTGTATCTTCACGTTCCGCATCTTCAAGCGGTATAACTGCGTCTGCACCCTGTGGGAGCACTGCGCCTGCTGCAACCTCAACTGCTTCGCCTGCTGCGAGTGGCTGCGTGGGATTTTCGCCCACGTTTATTGTTGCTGCGACACTAAGCGTAACTGCCTGCTCATCGTTCGCTGTTGCTATATCGGCTGAATGCACCGCGTAACCTGCGACACGTGCGCTACCAAACATGGGGATATCAAAGGGCGCCGTAACGTCTCGGCTGAGAACACGGTTGTAGGCTTCCAGCAGAACAGCTTCCTCTTCACCTAAGAATGCTGGTTTGAATTGCGATTCGATGGCGTGTTTGGCTTCTTCAAATGTTAACAGTTTACGGCTCAATGCACTTCACACAAGAGTAGGAGAAAAGGGCTAACGCCTAAAAACATATCGAACTCACCTGCGATTTTTTCAGACCACATTATTCGAATGGTCAATAGTTGCTTAGGCTTATTGATTTTTTCGTTTTCTTACGGGTCTTCTGTTACTCTCACAAGACCCCCTCTCCCTATAAAACAGTAGATCAAAAAAGTACTGTTTTATTTGTTCTTGGTTGTACTATCGCCACAACCAACCAGCAACCCACACCAAACGCTGAACCAGAAACAGCAGTTTCTGCCAAAACTTTTCATTGATGATGTAGCAGG
>CAYPGY010000158.1:0-5573 GCA_964410435.1 uncultured Candidatus Bathyarchaeia archaeon | reverse complement strand
GGTTTCTACTCGTTTAATGAGTTAGGCGAATTAACAATTGCGCGTTACGGTGGTTTCCGGTTTGGCATCTACGCGTTCTATGGGCATTCTGATATCGCAAGCTTAGTGGTCGGGCTTAAAGTTTCCGATGTTGAAAGGTAGCCCTGTTTAGGGACCGATTGAGCATTAATGTTTCAACCTTTAAAGGAATAGATGCTACTAAAAATGACAAAAAGTACCATAAAATAAAGTCGCATAAATAGCTGAGCACTGATTGCTCAAGTGCGTACCCGTTAATACCTAACCATTTTTTAGGTGTGAACGGCGGATTGAGTGCGGAAATCGCAACCGATGCCACGGAAACACGTTGCTGTGGTGCGTTTTTCGCCGACATATTAGAATCCAAATATCTGATGTATGCAGAACCTATAGAAGGGTCCTGTCTGTACGGTGAATAAGTGCGTTTTACGTACTAGTAAAAAATTCCAACGCCATTACACATCAAATTAATCCGGTAAAAGTTGAGTGGTGGGCCGAACCGGATTCGGACCGGCGACCTTCTGCACGTCAAGCAGATGTCCTAACCAGGCTAGACGACCGGCCCACACTTTTTGCACACTTCACTATAGCGTCTTCCTATATATGCACATCGTTTCAGGATACGGCGCTTCGTTAAAGAAAATACGAAAAAAGAGTGCCTTTCAAGCAGTTAGCGTAGTGCTGCCTGCTGATAATGGATATTTTAAATATCGTTAAGATAATATTGGATGAATGGGTTAGGGCTATGGCGTTAAGGGACGGATTAACCCATCTACTAGTAGATTTTATCAACAAAAACTCCGATGTAGAAGACGTCCAGTGGGACCGCCGCATGAGCCCACGACTACTCTTCAACCCGTACTCCGAAAAATACGAGGACAAAAAAATCATCGCACACTACTTTTTGATGGCCGCCGCAATACTTGATGAAGCAGTCGTCGGTTACCCAGAAAACGCACGCATGCTATTAGTTTATCTTAACCAAGCAGTAGGCAACAATTTTTTTAAAATTAAAAAACCCCACATCTTCGAGGAAGAACTCATCAAAGCAGATTTCTATAATGACCTAGGCCCAAATAAAAAAGCCGTATCCGAGATTCTGGCATCTGTTAACATATTCGTGCAATCTAAAGCGGATCATAACTTGCTGAAATACGCACAGCACTTCAAAAAACCCAAAGACTTAATCGAAGACCTAGCCCAAAATATTCCCGCTTTTAGTAGATCCAACATAGACCGAGCGTGGCAGTACATGCGCTGGATGGTCAGGTCCGAACCAGACCTACAAATCTACCGTCATCTACTTCCCGAAGACCTCTACGTACCGCTAACAAAGGAAAACGTTAATGTCGTCTCATGCCTTGGCGTAATACCCTCTGGAGCTACTGTTTGGCGTGACGAACACTCCGAAGCAGAAGCAAGACAAAAACTTACAGACTACGCAAAACACCTTTTCCCCCATGACCCCGCGAAAGTGGATTACCCTTTTTTTCTTTTGGGGCGTTGGCTTAAACAGAAAACGCTTAACCGCTACACGCTAAAAACCGCTCTTGACTTCTTGGATCGAATGCAGAAAGTCACAGGGCAATCTCAAGCTTACTACGAAAAAATGAGCCGCTATAAGAGCGGATGGGAAAAAAAGACTGCGCTAACACTACTTCGCATGCACATACCCTATGGGTATGAAACGATCAGTTTTCCCCTACCAAAGGAAGTGTACACGCCGGATTTTATACTAGAAAAGAAAGTCAAGGGAAGAAAAATTATTCTTGAACCACATTTCGAGATGACTAAACGCCAAGCCCGAAAATATGCCCTCTTTAAACGAACTTATGGGCACGAATTCCTGCTGATTCTACTGCTTAAGAATGACTTGATCCCGCTGTATCACCAGCGCCAAATCCTAACTGACGACGTCTGCGACGATGTCTGGCCAATCGAGTATATACATTTGTTAGCTGAAAAAATAAGGCTTGGAACCTACGGCCAATAAGCATACTATATATGCCGCTGAGGCTTTGTAGGTTTGACTTTTCATGACTGACGCAAGCTTCAAGGCACATATTGTCTGGCTGATTCTAACTGGAAAGACAGAGGATGCATTAGAGTTGCTTGCAAAAGAGTACAAGGTTTCTGTGCCGTCGCTTAGTGTCGGTTTACCTAAAGGTCGCAAAACCACAGCCTACGGCTGCTATAACTCTCAGAAACAAGCAATTACCGTACTGAACAGCGATATGCTTATGAATCCTTTTGTTGTGCTCCACGAGTTCTACCATCATATACGCAGTAAAAGGGTAGACCGCATACATCGGGGAACCGAGGGTAACGCCGATAAATTTGCGCTGGATTACATTATGCAATATAAAATTGCAATTTCCAAGTCGAATCATATCGGTCAATAGAATTCTTCGTCGCCGCATTCTACAGGCGCAGTAATTTCTATATCCACCTTTTCCGCGTTCGAGTCGTACGCTGCTATGCAATCCTTGCCTTCAAATGGCGGCCCAACAATCATCAACACGCGCCCAAAAAAGTAATTCATGTCAACATGACTAGGCGTAATGTTGCCTGAAGGATGTGAATGCACGGTTCCAACAAGCGAAAAGTCCCCAGTAAACATGTAGGGGTTGAAGTGGACTTCACCGTGTCCATGCGCAGCAAACGGAGCTAAGAGCAAATCGTTTATCTTTATTCGCCCTTTACTTTTTTTACCTCTTAGCAGTAAAAAACTCTCCCGCGGATAAAGCTCCTTGGCGCCAGCGTAAATGGTTTCCAGAATGTTACTGGGAATCTCAACCACTAATTTATCAGACATACACCCAACGGTTCTAAAGAGTCTTTTAAGAACTTTACCCAAAATGTAAGCAACGTTATTTAAATGGGAGAATTCGGTAGAGATAAAAGGCACAACATACAAGAAGTGTTGAAATAAGTGCCGGGATGGCAGAGTGGTTAACGCGCGGGCCTTGAGAGCCCGTGGACTTCGGTCCGCATGGGTTCGAATCCCATTCCCGGCGCTCTCCATTTCCTATAACTGCCAAAATATTATCTACTATGATTCATGGCCACATTTTTTACCGCCAGTAACCCCTGATCTATTTTTTTATTGGTAAACAATCACAATTACCAGTTCGGGCTCAAAAAAGGAGAATTTATGGGCTGTGGGTGCGGTGGCACATCTACAAAAGCATAAATAATAAGACCAGAAACTGGAGTCAGAATTCATAAGGCAATTATAAGCAAACCGCCTACTCGTGTTCAAAATTCGAATATGAATAATTGTGAGAGTAATCTAAAATGGCGGAAACTGAACAAAAGAAAATAATCCCTGAATACGAAAAGAAAATTGATTCCTTACAAAAAGAACTTGCAAAAAAAGACGCGAACCTAAAGGAACTCGTCGAATTCCAAGTTAAAGTATTAGAAGACGCAATAAGCGGCGCACAAGGCATCGTTAAAAGCAACGAAGAAACAATCAAAACAAACAAACAGATAGCAGAAATGGCAAATAAAGCAGAAGAATCAGTAGCAGAAGTAGCAAAAATTGTTACAGGGACAAAAGAAGTAATTGATAAAGTAGCCTCAGCTGCAAAAACCGTTGAAGACATTGCAGGACAAGTTGCTAACGGCGCTAAAGACGCAAATAAAGCAACTGACCGCTTATTAGAAATGGGCAAACAAGCAGCTAACGTATCAAACCAAATGGCCATCGGCATGCAACAAGTTAGCACAGCATCACAGCAAGTATCAACAGGAGCCCAAAAACTAGCTGATTTAGCTCAAAGCGCAGCAAGAAGCACAGAAGCACTAAAGAAAGTAATGGATGAAGCAGGCGGAATTGCCCGTGACGCAAGCGCTACTACTGAAGAAGCGCTCAGAAAATCAAGAGAAGCAAACGAAAAAAGCCAGAAAGGTCTCCAAGCAATCGAAAACATCAAATCGGATATCACAAAAGTAGGCGAAGCAGTTACATCCATGGTTAACGCCGTTGAACAAGTCGGTCAAATGGCAAACTCCGTTTCAGATATTGCAGGCCAAACCAACATGTTAGCACTTAACGCCGCGATTGAAGCCGCACGAGCAGGTGAAGCAGGCAGGGGATTCGCCGTGGTTGCAGACGCTGTAAAGGGTCTAGCAGGACAATCAAAAGAAGCAGCTGGATCATCAATTAACCTCGTAAAAGGTATCAAAGAAGCTGGCAGCCGAACAAGTGAAATCTCTAAGCAATCACAAGTAGGTGCAGAGCAAGGCGCAAACATTGTCTTGGGTGCTATCAAAGAATCCGAGGGCATATCCAAAATTATGGGTGAAATGAGCATCAAAGTTGGAAACCTAACAAACGGTGTCGAGAGAGGCCTCGAAGCAATCACTTCAGTAACAAAAACAATCGAGGAAGTCGCTAGCATCGCCGAGGAAAGCAGCTCAGCATCAGAAGAACAATCATCTGCAGTTGAAGAACAAACTGCTGCTGCGCAACAGATGGCTGGAATCGCCCGAGAAGTATCTGAGAATGCTGAAACCCTCGAAAAAAACGGAAAACTTGTTGAAAAAACAGCAATGGACCTAACGGTATTGGCGAATGGTGTAGGTAATGGTGCATTAGATGTAGAAAAAGCAGCTAAGGGCATAGGTGAACAGATGGGAAAAGTCTCCACAGCCAATAAAATCGTACGTGATCAAGCATTGGAAGCAATTGCCGCAGCAGAAAAAACAAACGCAGATCTACAAAAATTAATCGAATACAGACAAAACCTGCTTAAAGAAATAAAATCTCGCGTAGCAAAAGGGGACTAAAATGCAGACAGTAATGAATAACGGCGATATGCAAATCGTCAACTTCACAATCGGCGACGTAAACTATGGCGTACCTGTAGAGCAAGTTCGTGAAGTCAGGGACATGCAGGTAGTAACGCCTGTTCCTGGCTCCCCCGCTTTCGTTGAAGGCGTCACTAACCTCAGAGGCCAAATCATCACAGTCATGGACCTACGCAAACGCCTAAATCTACCTGATAAGCGCGACGCAAACGAAAAAATCATCATCATAGACCTCGGTAAACACGCTATAGGTGTTGTGGTTGACTCTGTTACAGAAGTTTCAACTATTCGGGGACCTGATATTGAGAAGAATTCACAAGTTACCTCTACACTGGATGAATCAATATTGGGCGTCGGAAAACAGGGTAACCACTTAACGATAATCTTGGATATTGCCAAGACCATCGCTAAAGTACAAAACGGCACTTAATAGCTAAAAAGTCGGCCTCGTTGCAGCGAGGCCTAATTTCTTTATCTTTTTCCTTTTTCCAATGATTCTATGGGCTGTAGCATTGAAAGGGTTCCTTGATTTGAACCCTTGGTGACTACTTTAGTGAGCAACCGCAAGTTTTAAAAAGTGTTTCACGCTGATGAAATATTCAATTTTCGACTAATTAAAGGTGATAATATGTTAGGAGAAAATATAACCCGAAAAATCGCATTAAGTATGGAACTACAACCCCCTCCCCCCCCGCCACACCCAAAACGTACTAATACCGCCGGCACCCCCCAAAGACCAA
>CAYPGY010000157.1:0-5573 GCA_964410435.1 uncultured Candidatus Bathyarchaeia archaeon | reverse complement strand
AAGGTCTACGTTGTCAAATGTTTGCTTGCTATGCTTTCTGAGGTTCGTGCGTCTATTGCCTGTGTTACAAGTGTTGCTGGGGCAGCTGCTTCTGTTAATGTTTTAGCTGTTTCCGGCACTCTAAAAGCTTTGTACTCCAACATCTAGTTTGTTGCTGTGTAAAGTTTTTTTTAATATTGTGTAAAGTTCATTTAGTTTTAAGTAACGTATTCTTTTGGACAATTATACAAAAAGTATGCAGAAACATTTATCAATTCCAAAACAGCGATAGATAGCATTCGAAACTACCGTATGTGTAAACAAAAAAATGTACCGAGTAGAGCACAAAAATGGACATAAAAGATTTCTTCTTTAAAATGCAGCCCCTAAAAACCGATGTACTGATAGACGATACAACCCTAAGAGACGGCATCCAAATGCCCGGCTTAGCAGCTGGACCAAAAGATGCCGCAAGAATCGCTCATTTACTCAGCGAAATCGGAGTAGAGCGAATAGAGGTATTCCACTATCAAGAACCCGACAAGCACGCCGCAAAACTCATCCTCGAACAAAACCTATCCATGCGTGTTGCAGGCTGGTGTAGAGCTGTCAAAGAAGACATCGACAGCGCTGTAAAATGCGGCTTCAAAGAAGTAGGCATTTCACATCCGGTATCATTTATCCACTTTAATGCCAAATGGCCAGAGAAAACCTATGACCAAATCTTGGCAAACGTGGTAGACGTAACCGAGTACGCAGCAAAAACCTGCGGCTTACGCACATTTGTTCATGGTGAAGATAGCACACGCGCTGACTGGGAGTTCGAGAAGAAATTCATCAACGCAGTTGCAGATGCAGGCGCAGAATGCTACCGCATATGCGACACCGTCGGCATCGGCTTACCAGACGTAGACGCACCAATGCCAAACGGTATCCCTGCTAAAGTAAGGGCAATCAAGAAAGAAACAAAGATTCCAACAATTGAAATTCACGCTCACGACGACTTCGGCAACGCCATCGGCAACACAATGGCTGCAATCCAAGCGGCAAACGGCTTATACGATAAAGTCTACGCCAGCACAACCTTCCTAGGCATTGGCGAACGCGCAGGAAATGCGGAAACTGAAAAGGTACTGCTTAACCTATACCTGCAGCGCGGCGTCAATAAATTCGAGGGCAAAACCCACAGCCTTAAAGCTACTGCTGAATTCATCGGTAAAGCCACAGGCTACGTGGTTCCCCCGAACAAGGCAATCGTCGGCGACTACGGATTTGCACACGAATCAGGCATCCACACCCACGGCGTCCTAAATGACCCTTGGACATATGAGCCATACCCACCAGAACTAGTCGGTAACGAACGCAGATTAACCATCGGTAAACAATCAGGCAAAGGCATCATAAAGCATAAAATCACCGAACTTACAGGCAGCGAACCAGACGATGACACAGTGGCAGCAGCAGTCGAGGTTATCAAGGGCATCTATGCAAGCGGACGCAGAGCATCACTAAAAGAGGACGAATTTAAGAAAGTCCTCCGTACCCTAAAGATTCTACCTGAATCAAACGGTCATTAAAGGGCACATTTTTCCCCTTTACCCAGCCATATTTTATTATTTTTGTTGATCTTTCGTTTTTTCTTTTTAGGTTTACTTTTTGGGCAGTAGCGTAAAAGAATAGTAACACCTAACCAAAAGTGGTATACACCGAAAAAAGCATATATCACAACGCACCGTTTCACTCAATAAACAGGTGAATCCGAACGGCTGAAGATAACAACAACGAAATGGTCGTAACACCCTGGGAAGTAAAGGGCAAAGTCGACTACGAACGCTTAATCAAGGAATTCGGCACACAACCCCTCACGCCAGAACTTCTCAAACGCGTAGAAACATACACCGACAAATTACACCTACAGCTCGACCGCAAAATATTCTTCAGTCACCGCGACCTCGACACAGTCCTTAACCTCTACGAGAAAGGCACAAAATTCGTGCTCTACACAGGCAGAGGTCCAAGCGGACCAGTCCACATAGGGCATCTTATTCCGTGGATATTCACGTTGCATATGCAGCAGAAATTCAAAACACGTCTCTATTTCCAGATAACCGACGACGAAAAATACCTCATAAGCGATCAACGTGGCTTAGAGGAAACCGCAAAGTGGAGCTACGAAAACGCTCTTGACCTCATAGCGTTAGGTTTCAAACCAGAGGACACATTCATTATTTACGATACCAAAGACATTGATCTCCTCTACGACATCACACTCGAAGTGGCTAAACGTATAACTTACAGCACCGCACGCAGCACATTTGGTTTCCAGGACAGCACAAACATCGGCTGGGTATACTGGCCGGCAATACAAGCGGCGCCATGCTTTATACATAAAAAACTCACTGGCGAAAACGTCCCCGCGCTCATTCCAGCGGCAATCGATCAAGACCCATACTGGCGGGTGACACGCGACGTTGCGCAGCGCTTAGGCTACTATAAACCGGCACAGATTCACTGCCGCTTCCTACCTGGACTCGGAGCAGGTGGAAAAATGAGTGCGTCAATGCCTGAAACAAGCATATTTACAATGGATCAGCCTGACGTTGTTAAGAAAAAAATCTGGAGTGCATTCACAGGCGGCAAAGGCACGGCGGCGGAGCAGCGGCAAACCGGCGGAGATCCAGCGATTTGCAGTATTTTCCAGTATTACTATTTCCTGTTTGAGGAAGACAACGCTAAACTTGCTGAACGCGAAGGCAGGTGTAGGTCAGGCGCGATGCTCTGTGGCGAATGCAAGAAGGACGTCGCGGAGAAGCTTAACAGGTTCCTTGAGGCTCATCGGGAACGCCGAGAGAAAGCTAAGGATACCATCGAGCAGTACCATATCAAACGCAGATAAATCTGCCTTTTTTGTTTTCTTCATTAATTGCTTTAATCTGTACGATTAATTGTACGGTTGCGATGGCAACAAATCTGCAATAAGTTGTCAAACCTTATATCGGAGGCTCATTCGCTATATGCAAAAAATCGGATGAAGCCGCTTCTATGCAGTTCAAAGCGCTTAAAAACGGAAAGAAAATTGCACTATTGGTCTTGTGCATCGTGCTTTTTATCGTCGCAGTAGACGATACAGTGCTGAATTTGGCGCTGCCAGACATCGCGGGAAGCCTAAACTCCAGTGCATCGCAGCTACTCTGGATAGTCGACGTATACCTCTTGGTTGTAGCTACTCTGCAAATCACTTTCGGTGCAATTGGCGACCGCTATGGTAGAAAACGCTTACTCCAAGCAGGCCTAATCATCTTCGGTTTAGGCTCAGCGGGCGCTGCACTCTCCACCTCAACCGAACTTCTAATTCTGTTCCGCGTCGTCTTGGGTTTGGGCGCAGCCATAATGATGCCCTCGACACTCTCAATCCTCACGGATATATTCCGTGAACCCAAAGAGCGCGCAAAAGCCATCGCTTCATGGTCAAGCGTCTTCAGCATAGGTGCAGGTTTAGGCCCAGTCATCGGCGGCTACTTACTCTCGGGATTAGGCTGGCCAGTGGTCTTCTACATGAACATGCCCATAGTCGTTGTGGGCTTAATCGGCAGCTACTATTTCCTACCGGAATCCGTTGGACACAGCGAATTTAAACTAAACAGCTTAAGCATACTGCTTTCAACAGGCGGATTGGTTCTGCTGGTTTACGGCATAATTTCAGCGGGCGAAGTCGGCTGGATAACAACCGAGGTGCTGGTGGCTTTTGCCGCAACCGCAGTTGTACTCTCGGGCTTCGTGCTTTGGGAACGTAAAGCCAAAACCAACATGTTTCCGTTGGAATTCTTCAAGAACCGTTCATTCTCGGGAGCAACCATAGCCTTAACTTTAAGCAGTTTCGCTTTGATGGGTACGATGTTCTTTTTCAGCCAGTACTTCCAGTCTGTGCAGGGTTACTCGCCGCTTGAAGCTGGACTATGCATGGTGCCACTCAACATCTTCGTCATCATCTTCACGCTGTACTCGGTTAAAGTGGATGATAAAATAGGCAGCAAACTCACCGTTTCCATAGGATTAATCGCGATCGGTTTAGGGATGCTACTGTTCGGAGCAACCGCCGCCATCACAACACCCTATCTGGTTTCAGTTCTAGTTCAATTCTTCATCGCAGTGGGTTTAGGTTTCGTGATGAGCCCCGGAACCAACGTAATCATGAACTCTATTCCCACAGGCAGAGCAGGTGTCGGTTCAGCAATGAATGATACTACACGGCAGATCGGTGGCGCATTGGGTATCGCGGTGCTAGGTTCTTTAGTGAATACGGTGTACGTTGCAAAAATCGCTGCTTCACAAACCATCAGCGCACTACCAGCGCAATTTGGGTTGCATGTGCAAAATAGTCTTCAAGCCGCTTTGATATCCGCCGCTGAACTCCCAGCAGCCACCGCCGCACAAGTGGTTTTAGAGGCGAAAGAAGCGTTTCTATCCGGATTATGCGAGTCAGTTTTGATTGCATCGGTTATTCTGTTTGCGGCTGCAGCTATTAACCTGGTTGTTTTACCCAAGCGTACTATAAGGCATGACACGGTTTAGTGTTGTCCCATTAAAGTTGATTTAGATAGCAGCCAAAAAATGTGTAGATGTAGATTAGGGTATATTTGCTGCAATAGAAAGCATAATTGGTGGGGCAGAGCGGATTTGAACCGCCGACCAATGGGTATCTACAGCTCCAGAACTTCGTCATTCTCCCGAAGGAGTCAGCATACCCATTCTGAGATGCTTCTGGAGCCCATCGTAATACCTGGCTATACTACTACCCCGCACCAATCAAGTTTTTAATAATTCAGCAGACCAATATTTATAGTTACAGCAGACATATAACACAAAAAAGATTCTCCGCTTACACTTTATGGAGATTCCAGTTGGATTTATCGCAAAAATGGTTCCTTAAAAGTGCCGTTTTCCATCTTGACAATCTTGTTATCTTTCACAGTTAATTCGAGGTCGTCCAGAGGCAACCGCAGATTGGACAAACAACTGAGTTAACAACAGTCATTTTACTTCCTTTCTAAATTCTTCTGTTAAGAGCTTATCTAAAGTCAGGATGGGTTTGCCTGCCGCTGCTTCCACGTCGATAGGGAAGCCTTTGAAGAGTGGCATGCCCATGCTGTATGTGTCATCGCCGCATACGGCGTTTGCCCATGGACCGCAGGGCATAAAAGCCAATCCTACGTGGCAGCCTTTCTGGAACGGCTTTGCTTTAACGGTTAACGTGCCAAACTTTGAGGTAACTTGAATGGTTGCTCCGTTTTTTATGCCTAGTTTGGTCATGTCTAGAGGGTCTAAGAAACATACCGTGGTTGTGTCATAATATTCTCGGGAGCTTTTTCCGAGTTCTTTTCCGACGCCTTGGTCGATGGTGCGGCCGGTTATCAATGTTAATTGTAATTTTTGCCCCACCCCGATCGTCTTCATCAGAAAAATTAATTGACGATATTAAATATTTACTGTTTATCTGATTTTTACATGATTAATAATGCAGATTGGAAAAAGATCTATGACACTCCTCAATGGGCACGGCTTAGTGAACATTGGAAAAACAAGCCTTAGCCGAG
>CAYPGY010000156.1:0-5585 GCA_964410435.1 uncultured Candidatus Bathyarchaeia archaeon | reverse complement strand
CATGACAATGGCTGTTTCATTTTAAGCTTTTAAAAACAGAATAATAATTGTAAGAATGCCAAATTAAAGCGCAATCACTGATTATTTGAATCATTAACCGCTTTTTCTAAATCAGCCAAGTCCAAAAGAATACGGTTGGTAATAGAGTTAAATTTTTCAGGTTGCCGTTTCCTAAATTGAGCAAACCTGTACCGGTAACGCATCAGACTGTTCCAGCTTTTCTTTTCGGTTGTACTGCCATCGACAAGCAGGCTTGGAAGCTTACGCTTAACCCTATCAGCATTCAAAAATAGGTAACCTCATAGCGGTTATTGTCTTAAAAAAAGAAAAATGGGAAAGAGAACAGTATAAAAGACCGATGTAGGGGTTCAAAGACCGTCGGACCCGCCATACATGTCTTGCATTTATACGATTTTTACGTATCCAGATCCGCCGCACACGTGCGACATTTGTACTGACTTTTCACCACCCACTTTTTTCTTTTGTTTTGGGGCTGAGCTAGCAAGTGGAAGAGGAAAAAGCGGTCAGCGGTGTTCAGCCCAAGAATTTGATCTGCAATTTTAGGGCACCAAACATGCGGCATTACCAGCGCTGGAAAGAGTACGTGCAGTGGGCCAAAGACAACGGCATGGACGTATGCCACATCACCCTAAGCCTAGTCGATGCGTTTATGAAAGGAACTGAAGGTGCTGCAGAGGTTCGCAGTGGAAAACAGGTTATCAATATTCAGCAGACTAACGTTTTCCAGTACCAGGTTGGCAAGCCCCGGCGTGAGCCCTATGATTTGAGTTGTGTGAAGAAGGAGTATCAGAGAACATTTAGCAGTCTTCTTCTTGAGGCCTATATCCTTCACAAGGCAAGTGACTTAAAGCGTGAATTTAGCTATCAGGACTTTTTAGAGCTCAAACATGACGCGTTTAGACGGATTATCCTTCGTTTGAGAAGGAAAGGCAAAATCGTAGCCAATCCCCAGCGCACCGTCCCGAGATTTTACTATCTAACCGATCGGCTAGCGGAAAACGCTTCAGAACGAGAAACAACACAGTAAAACAAATGTTTACGCGGCCCCACGTGCCAACCTCAAGCGCAAACATCAGATGTTATTTTTAGGTTATTTCTTGAAGAATCTGTCGAGTACCAGATTTAGGTGATAAAGATAATCTTCTTCGCGTCCAACATAAGTCTGAATTACCAACATGGCTCTTTCTTTGATTTCAGCCGCCGAAACGTTTACCTTCTTAATACAAGCTTCGATATCTTGCAGATCCCGTTCGTTTAGCCGCCCGATTTTGGTTACGATTATATCGACTGGTTTAAGAGCTCTCAGTACAATGTGGCTGAATTCTTTGATTTTGATACTTTTCTCCAAGTAGTCTCTGGGTAATGTCTGGCAGAATACGCAGCCGTCTGTCCATCGGTCAATTTTGTATCCGGGCGGGTTGTTTTTTAGGGCTTGTTCAAATTTTAGTTTGTCGCAGCTTGGAATTGTGAAGTCGATGTCGATTGTGGATGGTTTTAAGTCAAGCAGAGTCATGGCTGTGCCGCCTGCAGCAACCAAAGTAATTTTCTTGGTGAGGTCTTCGTTTAGTACGCTTAGAAAGTCAAAGAGGGCTGTTTTGTCACAGGGCATTGTAGAGCTCCAGTTTTTGCCTTATACTATCTTCATCTGCAGGAAGCTCTTGCGTGTTTATTGCTTTTAAGATTTTAGCGGTATTTTCAACGTCTGGTTTATGTTTAGTTTGCTCCAACACGTTTAGTATTCCCAACAACCTGGGTGACACTTCATACTTTTGGCTAAGAAATGCTATCAGGTTACTGTTAAAACTGTTCTTAGCAAGAATAACCGCCACCGCATCCAGCCCACGCGCATCCTCTCTTAGAAGCAAAGACATTACAAGGTACTCTATGCAGAATTTTTTTCCCGAGGCAATGCTGATGCCAAATTCGCTGTAGCCGAACCTATAAAGGTTGAAGTTTAGGTCTGAGTCAGGGATGCTTAACGGCTTAGTTTCGCCCTGTAATGTCTTGATGTTGCTTTTTTTAGCTATTTCGCCTATCTGCCGCCAGAACGCTTGAGGATTGTAGATGGTGGTCTGTTGGCTTAGCGCTTCTCGGACTGGGTTAATTTCGTCTGAAGTCAGCAAGTAAAAGAAATCCTTGGTATCTAAGATTAGGTTGTTTATTTTTAGATTAAATTTCCGTTGCAGGTCCAGAGTGATTTTTTGGAACATTATTGTCTGATCGAGATAATCAGGAGTTTCATTGAGGCACAAGAGCAGTTCTATTCGGTTTAATTTAATATTCCTTAAAGAGTTGATTGCGCTGATTGATCTAATGCAGCATTTTTCGCTTAGGGACTTGTCCATCTCAGTGAACAGTGAAGACAGGTTCGTTTTATTGCATAGGAATTTTAGCTTTTTTTCTATTTCCATAACCGATAGGGCGTCAATTAGAAGGTAGTTCTCAAAATTCAGTTTGATGCTGGAGGATCGCCCGATTGGTTCCAGATTAAGTAAACCCTTCTCTGTTAGGGTTTGTAATTTTTTATAGATATTTGCATAATAAGCAGAGCCATATTTGCTTTTCATTCGGTTGGTTAATTCGTTAATTGATAAGGCGTCACCTATGTTGGAGGAAATCGCATCTAGAGTTCGAATGGTCGCTGTATCCATTGTGTTTCATCCTTAATAGCTATAGCAAATTACTATAATGTTATAGCAATATTACTATAATAAAGATGTTGTTTGGTTGGGGAAATCCGCTTTGCAAACTCAAACCAGTTCACGGGTCTTCCTGACAATCTTAAAACAAGCGTTTACAATTGCTGTTCCTTAAAGCTTAAATGTTACCTTATGATTTAAATCATAATATCGCATAAAATGCGACTTTGTGATATGAATGATAAAGTCAAGTATCCTGCTAAAGAAACTTCGAATAGACAAAAAGGAATTCATAACCTCAGAAGAGCTCAAGCGCTACTGCAAAAAATTGGCCATGAACTATGAGAAGACAATTAGATATTATGTCTCCAGAGGGTACCTTATCCGAATTTTTAAAGGTATATTCTACGTCAAATCCTTAGACGAAGTCAAGCTTGGCAAATCTAAATACAACCATCTTGAGCTTGTGGCCAAGGGCTTAGAGCTTAAAGGTGTTAAGAATTGGTATTTCGGTTTGTACACGGCGCTAAAATTTAACAACCTAACGCACGAGAGCTTTACAGTGGACTATGTGGTTAACGATAAACTGTTGCGGTCAAAGCCCATTAACATAGCCGGATACAAGTTCAAATTCGTTAAGCTCAACCCAAAACTCGTAGAGTTCGGAATTATTGGAAACAACCTCAAATACTCCGACCCAGAAAAGACCATATTAGACTTCATTTACACTTGGCGATATAACGGCGTTCCAGAAACGAAAATAGTTCTTGACATTTCAGAATGGGCTAAGGATCTATCGATCGAAAAAATCAAAAAATACGCAGTTAACTACCCTAAGACGGTTCAGAAAGTCACTAACATGGTGGTCAGATGAGAAAAGACTTCGTTAACGCAGTAGCCAGAACACAAAAAGTAAAAAGAACCGATCTCATCGAAAAAGACCTCATCCTTCATTAAATACTCTTTGACCTATCCAAAGACAAGTTTTTCCATGATAACTTTGCTTTCAAAGGCGGCACCTGCCTAGCTAAATGCTATCTTGATTACTTTAGATTCTCAGAAGATATTGATTTCACCTGGAAAAACCAAAGTGTATTTGAAGGAAAATCTCAGAAAGAGGTTAGAAGATACCTCTCACCGGTTATCGATAAGATTGGAGAAATCTTCGAAGAAATCGCTAAGGCGCATGAGTTAGATTTTACCTGCCAAAAGGACGATAGAAACTATGTTGAACTGACTGGTGGAGATAAAACTTGCACCTTTAAGCTTTGGTACCAGTCAGAAGTGTTAGGCCGCAAAAGCTTTCTAAAGGTTCAAATGAACTTTATGGAAAATATATGCTACCCATTTGAAGGCGCTGAACTGAAAAGCCTCATAACAGAAAACCCTCAAGAGCTCATTCTACTGTATCCTGAATATGAAGTTTACACTAAGAAAATAGCGTTCGATGTTTACGATTGCCACGAGATTTTAGCGGAGAAAATACGAGCAATACTTACCCGACAAGGAACAAAAGCAAGAGACTATCTCGATGTTTACTTAATTGAAAAGCAATTTGGAATCCAATTAGATGACATCTTTACATGTGCATTAGAGAAAGCTCGGTTTACGCTAAATCATTATGAAAGATACCGCCAAAACTTAGAAGAGAAAAAGCAAACGCTTTTGTCAACGCCGTTCAACTGGGGTGAAGAAAAAGGACTACTGCTAAAAGAGATCGATGAGAAGGATTTTTACAAATTTACTGAAAGTTTGAGAGCTTTTTTAAAGAAAGTTATGGACAGTTTATCTGAAGGGGAAAAGCAAAAATCGTAGTCAACCTCCAGCGCACGGTCGCAAGATTTTACTATATAACCGATCGGCTAGCAGAGGGCACTTCAGATAGGAGAACAACACAATAATAGATGTTAAAAAAAGCACATTTAATAGTATGAAAGTAAAATATTCTTACTGATAAGATATGACAACTGAAGAGCCTGAAGTAACAACCATCAGCGAAAAAGGGCAAGTTGTAATCCCGCAGTCTATACGCAAAGAACTTGGAATAAAACCGAAAAACAAGTTCTTAGTCTATGGCCGAGGCGACACCATAATTATGAAAAAGCTTGAACTCCCAGACATAAAGCAAGAGTGGGAGGATATTTTCATGCTGATGGACAAGAAAGGATTGAAACTATCTGATGAGGACGTTCAAAAAGAAGTAACAGCCGTACGCAAGACAAAAAGATGACCCAATGTTTCGAGTAGTCCTTGACACAAACGTTCTAGTAAGCGCCATAATTTCAGACGGTAAATCAAGAGAACTTCTAAAGAAAGGAATAGCAAAGCAATATTCGCTTGTTCTGTCTGACTTGATCATTAAAGAGCTTATTGATGTAATGAGACGGCCGAAATTTGATATCAGCGAGGATGAGCTTCAAAGAACAGTCCTTGCGCTAATAAGGACTGCAGAAGTAGTAAACGTAAAAACAAAAATTAAAGCTGTAAAAGAAGACCCAAAAGACGACATGATTATTGAAACAGCCATCGACGGATGCGCTGACATAATAGTAACCGGAGACAGCCATCTCTTATCCCTAACTACCTTCAAAGGAATTAAAATAATAACCGTTGAAGAAATGCACGCCACCCAATAGCATTTCATAAAAGTAAAATACCCTATAAGCACTTTACTAAATTGAAAATTAGTAAACCCTCACACTCTATAAATAATAGCTGTTTTGGCGTCACATGTCTTTATAGCGCGGACGTTGCCTCCTCTGGAGACTACCCACCCCGCTGGCAAGCAAACACGAGTTGTAGTCACTTATCTATCATACCAGCAACATCCTCCGCTTCTTACAATTCCCGTTTCTTGGGATTTTCCTTTGCACCTATACCTACTCGACTGCTCATACGTAGACCAACGATGGTAATTTAAATTCA
>CAYPGY010000155.1:0-5643 GCA_964410435.1 uncultured Candidatus Bathyarchaeia archaeon | reverse complement strand
AAAACTGACCAGTTTACCCTGTAATTTAAATCAACACTTGGTGTGGGGGAGGGCGCTGTTGGATTAGCTGGGTCGGTGACTTCGGCAAAGAGACGGTCGCAGATGTGGCCGTCAATGGCAAAAATGTTCCAGTACCCCGCCATATCCAGCTGCTGGGTTGCGGAAAAGTTTCCTGTGACGGGGTCTGTTGGTAAGTACTGCTCGATGTATGTGTAGTCAGGTCGGGTGTAGGCAATTCTGACGGTTTTGTTTTCGGCTGCGGGGCACACTTGACCTGTAATAGTGACTGTCTCGTTTAGCAGTACTTGGGTGCGGTCAATGTCTGCGGTTATGTGCGGACCATAGCAGGACGCGGCGGGCTGAACAAGGAACATGCCAAATAGGCAGGAAGCAATTAATACCGCAATGACTGCGCTGATTTTGGTTTGCCGCTTAATAGCTGTCCGACCTCTCGGCTGTGATAAGGCGTCTTGCTTCATAAGTTTTTGCCGACTAACCCCCACACATGCCTAAAGGGGTTAAGTAGCTGTTTTTTAAAGCGGTTTCGGTCAAGATTTCTTGACTAAACAACTTTCCCGCTTGTTAAATGTACTTCATATGCAACAAGCGTTGTGAGCCTTAGATAAAAGTGAAAGTTACCGCCGAGGTAGGCGGGTACTGTTACCGCACGTCCTGCATTGCGCTGGCATCTATATGCATTAATAGTAATCCGAAAAATTTGTGAATCTATAGCTGTTTAGCTATATGCTCTATTAGAAACTCTATGTTGAACCGATAGAGAGGTAGGTAAGTTGCGCCAACATATTTGCATCCTAATATCCAGTGTATGCACTGCACCTATAGAGGGGGTCTACTAACCGCTTAGGAGGGGGGGAAGGCTCCTGTGATTAGTAGAACCTGATTAGACGCTTTTTAGGGGGTAGGGAGGTACACACAAAGCAACAGACGCCACAAAATAGCATTTAAACCTCAAGCGCCCTTCAAATAGTATGTTGCGCCGTTAAGGATGTACTGTATCGCTATCGCCGCAATAAAGAGCGCCATAACCCTCGCAATCACCAACGCACCCGTTTTGCCCAGCACCCGGTATATGCGGTTTATGAAGCGCAGAATAACCCACGTAACCGAGAGCACGATTACCACCGCAGCAATCGCAACCGCCGTCCCATACGACTGCAGATTAAAAATCGTCGTAGTGATCGCACCCGGACCCACCAACAGCGGCATCGCAATCGGCACCGCACCCAAACTCTCAGGAGACTCAGACGCTTCATGCATACTACCCGTAACAAGAATACGAATCGCGATAATCAAAAGCAAAATACCCCCCGCAATCCCAAACGCGTAGATCGAAAGCCCAAAAATCGCCAGCACCTCCTGCCCCAAAAACGCAAAGAATAGCAACAGCACAAACCCCACAAGCGTCGCCAAATTAAAAACCTTATTGCGCTTAGCGGGCTCCAGATTTTCTGTTAACCCAATGAAGATCGGTATGTTGCCGAAGGGGTCAACTATGATAAACAGCGCAACCGAAGCCGGAACCAAAGCTGACAAAAACTCAGACGTAAAACCACACGCAAACTAGCTAAAGATTGAAACCGATAAAAACGTAACGGAAAAAAAAGAAAAGAAGGAATCTACTTGAAGAGCTTACTCCAGCCATCCACTGCGGATAGAAACTGCTGAACTGGTTCACCGCCGAAACTCGCAAGCTTCGATCGCAACGCTACATTCTCCACAGCGGCTTTCTGGAAGTTCTGTATCTCACGCTCGCCGTCGCCGAAGTAAACAAAGCCATCCACTCCGCCGACACGTGCACACCTAACAGTCGCAGTTAAAATTTCAGCTGGCGTCGGCACATCCTGCGGCATGTCGCCTGGACCATAAACGTATAGGTTGATGTAGAATGGTTTGGTTAGCAACTTTTTGAAGCCGCGTGCAAGCATCTCACAGTACCATGGCGTAGCATAGTTCTTGCTGAAAATAACTACGTTGAACTTGTCAGCGTATTTTGCGATGTCATTGAAATCTACACCGTAGCGTTCAAGTGAACTCACTGGATCAGGCTGCAGGCTTAATACGAGTTCACCTTTGACTTCGCTGCGGACTTGCGCAAGGAATTCATTGACGATTTTTCGTCTCCATTCAACCCAGCCCAGACCGCTTTTTTCCTGCAGCATCTGGCATCTTGGGCAGTTGCAGTGATTATGTTCCGTAAAGTAGTAGTTGTTAAGCCATATTCCGTTTGATTGACGATCTACTTCTTTGATGTAGCGGAGCTGATCTTCTCTGTACTCTGGCTGAGTTGGGCAGAGCACGCTCCAGTAAATGTTAAAGTTGTTGTTGCCGAATTTCGCTGGTCCAAGCGGCGACTGGGATATCCAGTCTGGGTGGGTTTGGCCGGTTTGGGTGTCAGCGAATACAGCGATGTTGCTGGCCATGTCCGGCTGCGGCTGCAGTCGAAGGCCTGTTTCGGGTTTTATGCGGTAAACGTGAAAGTCAAAGCCCGCTGGCTTGTGGGGTTGAAAAGTCATCGTGCCTAGTTTCATAAATATGCATCCAGATAGGGCAAAGAGGTATTGAGTTGTTATAAGGTTTACGTGTCGAGGCTTATTTGGCTGGGGCTTCGACTTGGAGCAGTTTGGGGCGGGTTTTGCTTTTGTGGGTGGTGGCCTTGGTTTGTGGAAAAGTGTTATATATCGAGTTTAACCGTAGATGGCACCTGATGGCTGCGTCCTTCTGCGGTGCTGCCTCTGGATTGGTTAAGGGGTTAGGGTTATGTTTGTGCTTGATGTGGGCTGCGGGAACTCTCCTGTGGGCGATGTAAACTGCGACTTGTACTCAAAGGATACTGAGCAGCATAGAAGTTTTGATACAGCCAACACGGCGATAACAAATAGGAACGCACCGAATTTTGTGGTATGCTCGGCGGAGTTTCTGCCGTTTGTGTCGGGCTGTTTTGATGTAGCGGTGTCTCGTCAGGTGATTGAGCATGTGGCCAAGCCGGGGTTGATGGCGTCTGAGCTTGTGCGGGTTAGCCGCGACTTAGTTATAATCGAGACGGTGCATCGGCGGGGCGAACGTTTAGAGCCAAGATCAAGAAGAGCATGGTACCGTAAGCATCACATCAACAAATTCGATTTCACGGTGTTCGCGTCTATGGCGAAAAGGCTGGGTTGCTATACGGTGAAAAGCGACGTGCTGGACAAAAACTATGTCTTGAACTTTTTCGGCTTTAAAATGATCGGGGTTCCAATGGGTATCCGAGTTGTTTGGAGCAAAAACGTCCGCGACTGGTACCTGTACTCGGGGTTCACGTCAAGAGAACACTACTTCGCCTCAGTAGGATTAACAAAAATCACCAAGTAGCGCCGTTCAACTGCGATTTTTCTATAGACCCCTATTAAGGGCTCAACAACTACAGGGTGGCAGAGCCTACTGGTACGCGCGTTTGCTTCTTGTCATCTGTGTAATTAGTGCGGTTGCAGGCGGATTTTTGGGTGTGACTGTGTGCCTGTTTTGAGCGCTTGTTTGTCTATTGTCAATTGGCAGGTGCCGTTTGTTAGAACTGTTTTCTGTTGAACAGTTCCGCAGCTAATCCGAGCAATGCAGCGGCGAAGGCGAGTGCCAATGCGATGGTGTAGATAGCGGCGTCGGGTAAGCCGAGGAGTTCCGGGATTAGGGGTACGACTGAGACTTGGTTGCCGCCGTAAATCACCAGTATTGCGCCTACGAGTACTGAGGGGGAGATTACGCCGATTAGGACGCCTGCGCCGCATGAAACCGTAATCATCGAGAGCGTTGTCGCTAATGATTGGTCGACATCAGATAGAACCGTTACAGGCAATGCGCCAGTGGTAACGAAATCAGTGACGGCTCCAACCAGTACCGCTATAGCGCTTGCTATGGCAACGCAGACATACACAGCGAGGAACTTCGCCACAATAATTTCCTGTCGTCTAATAGGCCGTATCAGAAACAGGTCATAGACGTGGCGGTTCTTCTCATTAATTATGAATACGGCAAGCATGACGGCTGCGAGTGTTCCGCCGATGCTTGAAACCACGATGGAGGAGATCAGGGTGAAGGGGAGTTCCTGTCCAGAGCTCCCAGCGGAGAGGAAGCGGAACAGCAGCGAGATTACGGGTAAGCCGACCCAGAGGAAAATCATGACTTTCGACTTATAGAATCCCCGCAATTCGTCTTTGAATAGTAAGCCCAGCGGCATTAATTTTCAGCCTCCGAAATGTAGTTAAAGTAAATCTGGTCAAGGGATGGCTCAAGCAGCCAAACACCCCTAACGCGGATGCCCAGCTTGACTACAGCCGCTACCACGTCGTTAACCGCCTCGTCTTCCTGCATGCCTCTTTCAAGCTGTACCAGCACGACGCCGGGCTGCGGCTGCGTAACGCTGGAAACGCCGTTCAAAGTGCTTAGCTGCTTCCAGTTGTCGGTGGGACCTGACAGGAGAACTTCAACGGTTTTCTGCTGGGTAAACTGAGCCTTCAATTCAGCCAATGTGCCGACTTTCTTGATTTTGCCGCGGCTGATTATTCCGATGCGGTTAGCTACATCCTGTACGTCGCTGAGTATGTGGGAGGAAAACAGAACCGTTGTTCCCTTAGCGGCGAGGCCTAAAACGATGTCTTTGAATTGGCGACGACTTAGCGGGGCTAAGCCCCCCAGCGGTTCATCGAGCACCAGCAATTTAGGTTCATGAAGCAGCGCCTGCGCCAACCCAACCTTCTGCGTCATTCCACCCGATAGTTGCGATATCTTCTTGTAGCGTACATCGCCTAATCCGAGGAGGTCAAGAATCCGCGGAATCCGCTCCTCCAGTTGGGCTTCTTTTAATCCTGAGAGTTGCCGAAAGTCAGCAGCGCGTGGTTGATGGTGCGCCATTCCTGAAAAGCCACCGACTGCGGTAGATAACCCAGTAGCTTGTGGATTTCGTTTCGGTTTTTCGCTAAGTCGTATCCGCCGATGGTTACTTCGCCGTGGTAGCTGCTGATTAGGCCTGTGAGGATTTTCATGGTGGTTGTTTTTCCGGCTCCGTTGGGGCCGATGTAACCGAAGATTTCGCCTTCCTGTATGTCTATGGATACTTCGTTTAGGGCACTAAAACCGCCGAAGTTTTTGGTTAATTCGTGTAGTGTTACGAAGGCGCTCAATTGTTTTTTCCTCAGGGCTGTTTTAGTTAGTGTTCTGCTGATTGAATATTTAAGCGTGATGAAACCGCTTTCAATGCCTGAAACCCGTTGCTTGATGGATGGAGGAGTTAGTCCAGAAACCTTGACTAAAATCAGCCCAGTTTAGTCTATAAACCTTGACAAAAAACGATTTTAACCAAACCGCAATTGAAAGATATTCGGTTAAGCATGAACATAATTCAAGGTTAACTGCCATGCCGCTGTTCCTCCTCTTTTGGGGTTCATGCTTAACCCTCCTTTAAAAAAACCAAAGGCTCCGACATGAATACAAAAAAGAACTGCTTTACAGTATTTATCGTCATTATCCTTATAGCAGTATCAGTAGCTACATTTTCAGATGCTCAGCCAATAGCTAAACTAAGCACACCAGAAGTTACAATAAAACTCGTAAACCACTCCTATGAGGTTGCGCCAACATCATCATCCAGCACAT
>CAYPGY010000154.1:0-5675 GCA_964410435.1 uncultured Candidatus Bathyarchaeia archaeon | reverse complement strand
GAGTTCAAAACGGGTATTCTGTATTAATTTTTTTAAATTAGAAGAAGGGAACACTGCTTTGCTACATCATCTTCTATAACTTTTTGCAGAATCAGCTGTTTCTGGTTCAGTTGTTGTTTGAGGTTGCTGTTTGGTTGTGGCGACAGTACAAGCAACAGATTCCAAGTTATTTAATACTGCAAATAATTCAAATATGAAGATGATGGTGCTAGCCATCTTTAATTATCTGCGTCCTATGGCCATTACGGAAGTGCTTGTTTTGAAATATGTTTCGATCTATCTATAGGTTGGTTGAGGCGAAATCTACAAGACCCTATGCAGAAACAGACGGTTTTTGATTTTTCAAATAAAAAAGAGGGCTGCGTTTAATTAAACAGAGGGGCAAATCGGCCTGATGTAGGGTTCACCGGTTCTACCCGCAACCTCAACATCTACGCCGAACACCGACTGAATAGTCTCCTTAGTAAGCGCCTCTAAGGGTTTTCCCTCAGCAACCACGCGCCCCTTCTTCATCATAACCACCCTGTCACCGTATTTGAGCGCCAAATTCAAGTCATGAATAGCCATAACCACAGTCAACTTCTGCTCCTTCACCAGCCGCTTTAAGATATCCATAACTTCTAGTTGATGTCTAAGATCCAAGTTGCTGGTAGGTTCATCTAGAAGCAGAATCGGGGGGTCTTTAGCCAGCGTCATAGCTATCAGTACTTTTTGGCGTTCACCACCGCTGAGCGCAGAGAGATAACGCCAAGCCCATGCTTCAACGTCGAAAAGCTTCATGATTTCCTCGACTTTTTTGATGTCTGAGTCTTTAGGTGCCCAGCCTAAGTGGGGGATTCTGCCAGTCAGTATCGCTTCAAAGACAGTTACTGGAAAAACATGCTGCATACTCTGAGGCACATAACCGATGTGCTTCGCTAAGTTAGGGATAGAAATCTTGCCGATGTCCTCATTTTCAAGAGTTATTTTGCCTTTTTGGGGTTTGAAGATTTTCAGCAGACACTTTAGCAGTGTTGATTTGCCAGAGCCGTTGGGGCCAACCAGACATACCAGTTCGCCTTCTTGGGTAGCCATTGAAACGTTGTCTAGAGCTTGCAGGTTATTGCCGTACTTGAAGGATACGTTATTAACTTGGATTTTTACCAAAAGTCTTTCCTCCTAATGATGAGGTACAGAAATAGTGGGACACCCAGAAAAGATGTTAAGATGCCCACAGGAAGTATGAGCGGCAGAAAAATGGTTCTTGAAATTGTGTCGGCTATGAGAAGGGTGTTTGCGCCGATCAGGCAGGATGCAGGGATAAGGTATCGGCTGTCTCCTCCAACTACTAGTCGGGCCATGTGTGGCGATACAAGACACACGAAGCTGATTATACCAAGAAAAGAAACTACAGTTGCAGTTATTAATGAAGCGATAGTTACGCAGCGGAGTCTCGTTTTTTCCGCGTCAACTCCGAGGCTTTTTGCGACGTCATCACCCATGTATAATGCGTTGAATTTCCAGCCCCACCTGTAGAGCAGTATAAAAGCAACGGCAAATACGATGCCTAAAGTCCAAAATGAAGCCCACGTGACTTTTGAGAGGCTTCCGAATAGCCAGAAAACTATGGCGGCCACTTGCTCTGTTGTTCCGAAGTATTGGACGAATGATATTGCGGCTGAAAACAGAAAGTTCATCGCTATGCCTACTAAAACAATTACTTCAGGTCGTGAGCTTCTGAATTTCATTATTAAAAAGATAATAAAAGTGGCTATTAATGAGAAGAAAAAGGAGCCTAAGAGCAGCCAATAATAGTTGCTAACGGTGAAACCGCCAAGGGAGGTTGTAAGCATTGTTCCAGCGCCAAGCGTAATCATCAAAGCTGCGCCAAACCCTGCAGCGGAGGATATACCCAGAGTGAAAGGCGACGCCAGAGGGTTTCTGGTTGAAATCTGTGTCACGACCCCCGCTAAAGACAAAGCGGCGCCAGCAACAACTGCTACAAGGGCACGGGGCAATCGGCTGTTCCAAACTATCAACGTTGCAGGATTGCCATTTGAAACTTCGAAAGGTGACAACAGCGCGTCCCAAACGTCTGATAAGCTAATGCCTGATGAACCCACACATAAAGAATATAATAAAACTGAAAAAAGGAGAATTGAGGCGGCAAAAAGAAAAATAACTCGGCGCCTCGTGAATTTACTGTATTGGCTTTTCATCGCATTGTTTTCTTTTGCCGTCATTTCAAGTCACTCTTATGGGGTCAGATTATCTGAAAGGTACATGCCGCGGTTCTCGATAGTCTGATCGAAGATTTCTGCACCTGAACTGCCGTAGAAGTACTGGAATATTTCTTGGCCTTTGGCGAGGACGTCAATGTCGTTAAACTGCGTGGGGTATAATGTTTTTGCCGTCATATACATGTCAACAAGCCACATTTTAGGGTCTGAACCAATATATGGACCGAATAAACCGTATACAGCATTATTCTTTACAGCGGTTGTTCCTTGAAGTAACGAGTCATTGAGTATATCAGCAATTGCTGTTTTGCCCTTATAGCCATGTATGAATATAACGTCAGGATTCCATGTTAGTATCTGTTCTTTGTCGACTTCCATGTAGGTTGAGGATAGATTGCCGGCAAGGTTAATTCCGCCTGCAACTGTAACTGGCCAATAATCACTGGTAGTCCACCCTGTACCTTGACGGTTAGCCCAGTTAGCGAGGTAAAGGGTTTTCCTCTCGCTTAGAGGAATACTAGCTATGCGGCTTTGCATGTTACTTATTTGAGCTTCATAGTATGCGATGATTTCTTCAGCTTTTGCTTCTTTACCCAGTATAGTTCCTGCCAGTCTTAGTGCAGTATAGAAATCACCCGTTGCTTGGCTTCCATATGAACCTGCGGAGATACATACAACAGGAACGTGTGCTGTTTGCTCTATTGACTCTACAAGGTTTGAATAAGGTGCATACAGGAAAACTACATCTGGTTGTATTTCAGCGATTTTTTCTGCGTCAACTGTTGAAGAAGCACCTACTTGAGAGACATTTAGAAGCTGTGGATAAGCCAGTACATCTTCCATCTTTGGCGCATAACCCATGCTGATGTATGAGGTTATGCCGACTACTTTGTCAACTGCTCCCAGCATAACCACTAATCTAAGAGTGTCAGGTACAGTTGTAACGACTGTTTTCACGTTTTTAGGTAGAGTGACTGTTCGACCGACCATGTCGGTAACAGTTATGTTTACGTTTTCTGGTTCAGCAGTTGCTGTGGGACTCGGGGAAGAATCTGTACTCGTGGGTGACGGCGTTGAAGATGAACTTGGTGTTGTAGTAGGTACCGTGGTTGTAGTCGGAGTTTGTGTCGGCGATGTGGTAGGGTTAGGTTCGGATGCGGGGGTAAAGAGATTAAGAGCAAACGCGCCTCCAGAAATAACCACTATAGCAATCAATAAAACACTAACATACTTCAGAATTTGTTTATTGTTACTTGAAGACATTTTCTTATTTCACCTCAATTTTCACACAGTTGACATAGTTGGAAAGATTTCCTCAACAGAGATGATCACGGCTGATTTAGGCACAGATTTCCTGCTTAGCATATTCTCTATTTTCTTACGGATTGCTGGGTCAGTAGTTTCTTCAAGGCGGGTCTGAAGTCTTTTCTGTTTCTTGTCGCCCTTTTCTTTAGCTAAAGCTACTGCTGCTTCGAATAACGCGCCTGAGGTAACCACGTTGGCTTTGCCCTTCAACTGATAGGCCATCAGCTTAGTTGAGTCGGTTACTGCTAATGCAACCTGCATGTTTTCAGATAAGTTATGTCTAGTTTTGTTCATGCGGACATCCACAATCATTATTGTAGAGTCATCAATGGGTTCAACCAAACCCATCGGTACAACGTTTGGTTTACCGTCTTTAGAGCTGGTCGCAAAATAGCAGATGTTGCTTTTCAGAATTTCTTTCATGTCTTGTGTGAGTATCAAAGTATTCAACTCCGTTTGCTTGCCGCCTGAAGCCTGCTTTTTAATTCTTCAACTGATTTGCAGCTTGGCGGTGCAGAAATCATTAGCACTTCTGCAGAAGAATCGGGTGTATTGATTCCGACTACCGTATTAGCGGGGATAATAGCTACATTTCCAGAGGTCAACGTAGAACAGTTGTCGTTTGAATTTAGATCAAGTTGTCCTTTAAGGACAAAAATTACCCCGTTACTTTTGTGTGCATGAGGTTTAACTTTTAATTGTTTAGGCAATATGTTATGGATAACAGAAACATGTTCATTGACAGAAAGGGGCTTCATAAAACCCTCAATCGTGTCGAATCCTTCAACCGCATCGAGCTTCAGCACTTTGACCTGTTGACTCATGATTAGCACCTTTTAGCAATGACTAACTTGGACGGGTCATAGGGACCGTTGATGTCGGTTACATTTTGAATCTGGAAACCGGCCTCGGTAAGCGCCGATATATATTCACCAAGTGTGAAGAGGTCAGTGGGTTCGTCACCGTGTTTTTCAAAGGACATTTTCAGGTCGAAAAACACGGAAGTCAGGGGGCTGCTTTTTTCTTCGTTTAGAAACCAATGCTTTGACGCTAATACACCGTCCTTGTTCAAACTTGAGGCAATCTTCTCAAGCAGAGGAACCATTTGATTACGCGGCTTATACATGGAGTCCGATGCGAAGACAACGTCATATTTTTCGCCTATGTCTCCTTTGGTGAAGTCGCAGGCAATCGTATGTACCCTGTCGGTCAATTGGTAATCTGAGATGACTTCTTTTGTTATTGCGTCGATTACATGCGGGAAATCTACAACGTAGGCTTGTAGTTGCGGGTTAGCTTGAGCAAAAGCGATAGCGTATAAGCCGTGTCCACCCCCGATATCGGCTAGGGTTTTAGCATTTTTGAATTCGGGGGTGGCAGAAATGACCTCTATTACTCTCTGGAGACCGCCGCGTAGTGCTCCTTCAGCCATCGCTAAGAGAAAGTCACGTGTGAACGCTCCACCAGTACCTCGTTCAGACTTTAAAGAGCCCTCTTTTAGCACCTTCGTAAAAATGGACCAACGGCGTTCTCTGCTTTCACGTTCCAAGTTTAAAAGGTGCATTTGGTAGAACGGTGAGGCCTTTACCAGATATGTGTCGCTTAGGGGGGAATTGTAGTAGGTTTGGCCGTTTTTAACTAAGAAGCCCATTGCTGTTAGTGCATTGCAGAATTTGGTGGTTATTCTTAAGTTAGTTTCAAGTTCTTCGGATAATGTTTGGGCTGTTTTGGGTGTGGTGAGGTGTTCAAAGAGGTTGTTTTCCAGAGCGGTTGAGAGTAATTTGAATTTCTCTACGTTTTCCATTATTTCATAGAGTGGCCGGGAGTTAACGTTGGGTTGTTGGGTTAGGTTTGCCTTTATCGACGCCATACAGTATTACCTTTTTTTTAATTCGTAATATTTGTTATTACTTTTTGCAAAAAAAGTATTACTAAATTATAAGTATTCTGCCAACAAAACAACCAAAAGAGGTATTCACACCTACAAAGAAGCCAACCCAATTTCCCACGAGCCCTCGGTTACAGTTAAATCCATGAAACCCCAAAATATTGCACTACAGAAGAGGGCACGTATGGCGGCAGTGGATGCTTCTAGGGAATTCGTTTATCAGCGGTTCAGCGAGTTCTATCGTGACCCCGCCAACGCCGTTC
>CAYPGY010000153.1:0-5696 GCA_964410435.1 uncultured Candidatus Bathyarchaeia archaeon | reverse complement strand
AATGGACTGCCCGAGTGCATAATCCCCACGGCGTCTCGCTAAGAGGAAGCGGCACAGTATTCACACGCTCCGCAACCAAACCCGTCGGCACAAGCTGCCAATACGGCGCAGCCCAGACAATTGACGTTCACCCCCTGACAATCGGCAGCTTGACACCCATAATCAACATTTCAGGTGGCTTCAGCCAAAACGAAACCATCACCATACGCATCCGAGTGGAATACATCGATAACGTCATCTCCCAACCGATAACCCGCGTTTTCAACAGCAGCGGCACAGCAGCATTAACCCCCACGGAGCTTCTGGCGCTTTACCCCTCACAGAGCATTATCTGGTCAGTACTCATAGACGCAAAAACCGGCGTTGCCTCCTCAGACGCCGCAGTCACCGTCAACTGCTATGGAACAACCGCATAAAAATCGCCTTTAAACAAGTGAGGGAGAGGCTACTCTGAACTGTGTAAGTCTTAAAGAGTCGTCTTTACTAAGTGGCGGCGGTTAGAATTTTTCTAAACAAGTACGGTCTAATCGCTCTAGCTTTAAATCTCAACACCCAAATACTATCCATCTTGGGAGCACATAGAATTGTCATACGTCTTTAACATACCAGTTCGAGGCAACAGTAAACTCAAAGCAGTTATGGAGCGGATTAAGGAAGATAAGAAGCTGCAGACGTATTGGCGATGCTCAAACGTTATGGCTATCGAGCGCATGGGATACACTGATCATGGACCCACACACGTCAAAATCGTCTCAAACATCGCACTCAAGCTTCTCAGGATACTAACTGAAAAGCAGCTTATTACACCCAGCATAGTGGAAAACTATGATATGACGCAGGATGACGCTGAAGTCGTAGTCGTCTTAGGCTCCGTTCTGCATGATGTGGGTATGATTGTCCAGCGACATGAGCACGAAAAATACAGCGCATTCATCGCCTACGATGTCCTACAGAACCTGCTGACACCAATATACACTGTTGAGGAAAAAGCGATCATCACCTCTGAAGTGCTGCATGCGATAGTCTGCCACGAAGAGCAGCCCAGCATGGGCGTAAACACAAAGATTCTAACTAAGGAAGCAGGCATTGTGGGCATCGCAGACGCTTTAGATATGGAGGCTGGCAGAGCACGCATACCCTTCAACTCAGGCAAAATCGACATACACGCCGTATCCGCACTAAGCATCGAAAAAGTGGAAGTGGAATCAAACGAAAAAGGACCTAAACCCATAACAATCAAAATTAGGATGTCCAACTCGGCGGGAGTATTCCAAATCGATGAACTGCTAAAACCGAGAATTAAAAAATCTGGGCTTGAACAGTACTTCCATGTCACCGCAGAAATCACCGGCGAAAAAGAAACTCGCATAATAGAGAAATTCGAAATCTAAGTCTGAAAAAGGATATTATTATCTGGATAGTAACCAATAGAGCAGTTAGTTGGCGAAACAGCAATGGATACACGCAGTGAAATCGACCCGCTAGGCGAGAAAGCAATCCCCAAAGACGCATACTTTGGCATACAAACCCTACGCGCAGTAGAAAACTTCCCCGTCAGCGGCCTTAAAGCTTCACCCTACATCATCAAAGCTTACGTAATGATTAAACGAGCCGCAGCCGCTGCAAACATGCAAGTTGGTATGCTCAACCCCACAATCGGCAACGCAATCATAGAGGCCTGCGACGAAGTCCTATCCGGCAAATACCTTGACCAATTTGTAATCGACGTCTTTCAAGCTGGCGCAGGCACATCCTTTAACATGAACACAAACGAAGTCCTCGCCAACCGTGCGCTAGAAATACTCGGAAAACAAAAGGGCGACTACAAATCCGTCAGCCCAAACGACCACGTTAACATGGCGCAGTCCACAAACGACACGTACCCTACAGCCCTGCACGTCTCCGTTTTGATGGCGCTTCAGCCGCTGCTGAAAGCGCTCGACGAGTTATCCGCAGCCTTTATGGAGCTCGGCGAAAAGAACGCGCATGTGCTGAAATCGGGCCGAACGCACCTTCAAGATGCAGTCCCAGTTACCATGGGCCAAGAATTCACCGCTTACGGTTCAGCAGTCGCCAACGCATGCACGGAGCTGCGCAGACGACAAGAGAACCTCTACTTGGTTGCTTTAGGCGGAACAGCAACCGGCACAGGCGCCAATTCACACCCGAACTATAAGCGGCTGGCAGTAGCGGAACTTGCTAGACTCACTGGTTTCCCGCTTAAACCTGCAGGCGACAACTTTGAAGCCCTGCAAAGCCACAGACGCGCACAAACCGTTTCAAGCGGACTAAAAGAACTCGCGCTGGAGCTAATCCGCATCGCAAACGATCTCCGTTTACTCGCTTCAGGGCCCACAACCGGCATGAACGAGATCACGCTTCCGCCAGTACAGCCCGGCTCCTCCATTATGCCCGGCAAAGTCAACCCCGTCATGGCCGAATGCCTAGACATGGTATGCTACCAAGTTGTCGGAGCAGACGCAGCAGTAGCGTTGGCGGTGCAGGCTGGGCAGCTGGAGCTAAACGTTATGACCCCCGCAATCGCCTACAACATGCTTTTTAGTATCCAAATCTTAAGCAGCTATCTTCCGGCTTTCACGGAGCGCTGCGTCAAGGGCATAACGGTGGACGAGAAACGCTGTGAAATGTACTTGGAGAAGAACCCATCGTTGGCTACGCTTCTGGCGCCAAAAATTGGGTACCTTGAAGCCGCTAAAGTTGCCAAGCAAGCGCAGGCGGAGAACAGAACCGTCAAGGAAGTTGCACTTGAAAAGCGCCTGTTATCTAAGGATGAGCTGGATAAGGTGTTCAGCCGCAAAAACCTCCTAAACGAGCAGTAACCAGATTCAGCTACATGCGCCCATAACCCAGTCAATAACAAAAAAGCCCACAGCCACAACCCCAAACAACCCAAAAAACTGTCCAGCACAATAAACAGCCAAACCAACAACCGCCGCCAAAACAACCCACAACCACACAAAAAACAAAAAAAGAAAAAACTACTCGCTGTTATCTAAAGCGTGAACGGAATCCCCTCTGCATCAGAGTTTACAGCGCCTTTTCTGTTTATAACCGACTTCAACTTAGCTGCTATTCCAGGAAACATGCCTTTTTCCGTTTGATACTTTGCCTTGAACGTCATAATAGTGGCTGACTGTACTACCACTACAGAGTTAGCGGCGACGATGGGTATATCCATGGCTAGAATCCCATAAATCAGCCACAGCGATACAGACGAAAACATGAAGCCGCACCACCCCGTGGATATGTCCTTTACTGATTTTGTTTTCCAAACTCTTGCTATCTGCGGAAGCAGCGAAACGGTACTTAACCCCGCCGCCCCCAATCCAATCATGGCTACTGTGTCCATGTGTTTTCCCTCTCTCCAAGTTCAGAGCAGTATGAAATGATCATTTATTATACTTTCGATTTTTAGCATGATTTATTGGGCTGATTTGAATTATACACTAAATCGCTTGCTATAACAAGAATGGATTGATACGTTGCTCAGTTGTGTGCTGGCTGTTTTGCTCTAATGACAGATCAAGCCATAATCATCTTGCCGCTTAACTGGATCAGTGCTAACTTGTAGTATTTTTCCTGTCTAAAAGCCTACAAAAGCTGATAACCTTTTAAGCGAGATAAACCATACTCTTCAAATCCGAATAACGAGGCTAACTCTTTGGGAAAGAAAAAAGTACTATCTGAAGGCGCAATAAGCGAAATGGTCTACCCCGGTCAGGGCGAAGTCCTGGGCGTAGTAACAAAACTACTCGGCTTCGACCGCATCATGGTTAAATGCCAAGACGGCGCCGAACGACTCTGTCGTATCCGCGGAAAAATGAAACGCCGCGTTTGGATACGCGAAGGCGACATCGTAATCGTTTCACCATGGGATTTCCAAACTGACACCCGCGGCGACGTTACATGGCGCTATACACATGCACAGGCAGAAACCCTGAGAAGAAAGGGCCTATTAACCCTCTAATCTCTATTTACTTAACATATGATTTTAACCGATTTAACCAAACCTCGCTTGATTGCTTTTAAATACTAGCCAGTTTAATCTTCAGTGACTATTATGTCCTACAACGCCCGAAAACGCTTAGACTACAAAGAACGCTCAGTTGAACGCCGAGATAAAATGCTAAACCGCGACCGATCAAACGATCGCGCCACCGTCGAAGAAGTCTTCGACAACAAAACCCGCATGGTCGTCTTTGACTTGATGAACAGCGGCATATTCTATGAATTAAACGGTGTTGTGAGTTCAGGTAAGGAAGCAAGGGTTTACTGGGGTAAAACCAAAGAAGGCACCGACGTAGCCGTAAAAATCTACTTGACCTCTTCAGCGGATTTCAAAGCTGGTATGCATAAATACATAGAAGGCGACCCGCGATTCAAAGACGTCAAGCATGATACGCGCAGTTTGATTGCTGTGTGGGCACAGAAAGAATTCCGAAACCTCAGAGAAGCAGACGAGGCAAAGGTGCGGGTGCCAAAACCGATTGCTGTTAAAAGTAACGTTGTAGTTATGGAGTTCATCGGCGAGGAAGGTGTTAGTGCCCCATCGTTTAAGGAGCAGCCGCCTGAGAACCCAGAAAAAGTTTACAAGGTAATAGTAACCTACCTTAAACGGCTCTATAGGAAAGCAAAAATAGTGCATGGCGACCTAAGCGAATACAACATGATGATGTGGAAGGGAAAACCCGTAATTTTCGATGTGTCCCAATCTGTTTCAACTCAGCATCCGCTCGCCGAGTTTATGCTCAAACGTGACTTAACTAACGTGAATAGATTCTTTAGGCGCCAAAACGTAGATGTTATTCCAGACGAAGAATTATTCAAGATGGTTGTTGGTAAATAATGCCCGGTCCAGACATGTTTGTAAAGATTCCAAAAGAACGCGTTGGTATACTCATTGGTCCAGAAGGTAAAACTAAACAGTACATTGAAGAGAAGCTTCAAGTGAAACTGGACATAGACAAAGAGGGAAGTGTCAAAATTGTTCTATCTGAAAAATGCACTGACCCATCGTTGCTGCTTAAAGCTAAAGACTTAGTTACCGCGATTGGCAGAGGATTCCCGCCTGAAACCGCCTTCCGACTGGTCAGAAACGAAGACGACATCTTCGACATGATCGACCTCCGAGTCATATTTGGGCGCTCGGAAGCTGACATTAAGCGCATTAAAGGCCGAATCATCGGCACCGAAGGCAAGACAAGAAAACTCATAGAAGAGTTAACAGAAGCCGACGTAGTTATTTACGGTCACACTATCGGAATTATCGGTAGCTTCACGGAAGCCGACGCCGCACGCAACGCAGTGCAGATGATAATCGATGGATGCGAGCACCACACAGTATACACCTATCTGCAGAAGAAACGTACAGAGTTAAAGAAGGAAAAACTCAAACTTTGGGAAACTCCCCCAGAGGAAAAGTAACCCTCTTCTTTTCTTAACATTTTATCTTAAGAAAACTCGTTTGCAATCTATCCCCCGCGGCGAGCTAGTTCTAACATAGACAGCCTGTGATGATCACTACGTTAAAATCAGTCATAAAGCATCAAAAACGCAGAACATTTTCGAGGTATTAAGGCTGCTTACAGATAAAGATTAAGGGTTACCCCACTGCTTTGGTTATCTATAGCTGTTTAGCTATGTGCTCTATTAGAAACTCATTGCAGAAACCGATA
>CAYPGY010000152.1:0-5733 GCA_964410435.1 uncultured Candidatus Bathyarchaeia archaeon | reverse complement strand
GAAGCTTGAGGAGTCGCCACAACCAATCTGCAACCCAACCAGGACGCTGAACCAGAAACGGCTGTTTCTGCAACGACTTATAGAAGATGATGTAGCAGGGCAGCACTCCCTTCTTCTACTAATTTTTAAAAAGTAAAATTTGATCTTCTAAAGGCACATTACTGTCTGAATCGTTACTCCTCATATTTTATATATCATTGTCCGGTACCTCATATGGCAAGAAAACGATATCCGGAATATTATTTAGAGGATCTTGAAAAATGAACTTTAAAAAAACATCTGTATTCACCTTAATTTTACTTTTATCACTGGCAAACGTAGTTTACCTTTTCTCGGCTACACAAGCACAGAGCAGCTGGGTAGACATAACGTTGCCTTACACGATTACTCAAGCAGGTAACTACCGAATAACCTCGCCGTGGGTAAGCAGCACACCAGACGTGCAAGGCTTAATCATAAACGCCAGCGGCGTTACAGTCGACGGCCAAAACTACCCCATCAACGTAACGTATTCCCCAACAGGAACCCCCGCCGCAGTATACATTGACTCACAAGCCTGCATTGTACTGAATAATCTAAACATTACAGGTTCATACTATGGTTTGAGAGTAGAAAACAGCACCACTGTCACAGTAGAAAACTGCACCATCGCTAGAACCTCAGATATGGGAGTACAATTCAATGCCTCCAGCGGTTTTACCCTAAGCGGCTGTACCTTAACCGACGTCTGGTCTGGAATGCTTCTGAACAGCAGCAGCCACTTCGACATTGTTTCAACTGACATATACCGCACTACTTACGATAACGCCATTTTTGCCTACGAATGCGAGAACTTCACTTTAAGCAACGTTAACATAGTTAATTCGAGCTTTAACGGCTTGTCCGCATACCTAAGCAGTAACTATGTGCTAAAGGATTCCAGCATTAACGGCAGCATAATGCAAGCCGTATGGAGCGGTTCCGGCAAAAACGTTACCGTTACTAACTGCCTATTCAAAGCAAATCAAGGCAACGTATTCTATACTGACGAAGTAACTGACGCCCACTTTAACGGTAACACAATCATAAACAACACTCAGGCAGCGCTTGCGTATATTTCGAACGTAACATTCAGTGACAATTTTGTTGCAGCAAACGGATTAGCTGACGGCAGCTACTTCGGCGGCTTCCAGTCTTCAGACAGCAACTGCACGCTAACAGGCAACACTTTCGAAGGAAACTACGACTCCATAATATGGGAAACACACGAAGCAGACGCCAACAACACCTACACAATCCAGAACAATAACTTCCAAAACAACCAATACACATTCTTCTTCGACTACAGCCCAGTAACCACCAGCGAGAACGCAAAGCTTGTGTTCAGCAATAACCTCGTAAACGACACATGCTACATTGATCCAGTCGGCATTAACGAGTTTACCAACGCCTCTTTCACGCCTAAAATCCTAAACCTAAACGGCACAATCCAATTCGGCGACAGACCCTACGGCAACGGACCCTACATCAGCGGCAACTACTGGGCATACCCCAACGGTACCGGACCAAGCCAAACGGGAACCGACGCAGACAAAGACGGCTTCCTCGATGCACCCTTTGAGTTATTCGGCAACGCCACCATCGGAGCAGCCTACGACTATCACCCATACAGCGACAAATTCGACGTTAACCAGTGGGTAAACATAACCTTACCTGCAGAAATCTACTCGCCAGGTCGCTATCGCATCATTAGTTCATTGGTCAGTGACACTTCGGCTCTAGGAATTTATGCAAACAACGTGACCGTTGACGGCGGAAACTTGACCATCGCCGGGGAAAACATGGCTTTATTTCCGGCAGTGTATGCGCAGGGAGTCTTGAACTTAACAATAGAAAATCTCACAGTGCAAAAATCGCTGGGTGTACTTATTAGCGGCCAGAATGTTATCCTCAGAAATATCAATACTAACAACACCCTCGCCGGCATCTACCTCCAAGAGTCGGTAAACGTTCGCGTATCGGACTCACGAATGGAATACGCGGTTTTAGGTTTGACTATTTACGATTCAGAAAATGTAACTGTCTCAAACTGTGTTATACAAAACTCGTCTGGCGGGGGCATAGCCGGCGCATACATTATTTACACAAACAACTTCGTGTTAGAGGATACAGTATGTAGCGGCAACGCAGGCCATTCAGGACTCTACCTTCTTGAGTGCAACAGTTTCCAAATCAAAGACTGCAGCTTCAACAACAACTCGATTGATGGAGTAACAATTCGTCAATGCGGTAACTTTACCCTCCAAGACTCCACAGCGAACAGTAACCAGTGGGGCTCAGAGCTTTTCTTATGCAGCAACGCCACCATCAAGAACTGCCAGATGAGCAACAACAGCCAAGCCGTATACTCGCAGTTGCTAAACAACGTAACCTTTACCGGCAACACATTCAGCTACAACGGCTTAGTTAACGGCACCTACACAGGCGGTTTGGAAGTAACAGAATCCAACTGCACCGTCACAAACAACATATTCGAATCCAACTACGACGCATACATATGGAAGGCAACCAACAGAAGCAACACGGGCAATCAACTCGTATACGGCAACATCTTCCGCAACAACAACTACACATTCTTCCTGCTCAACAATCAACCAAACAACCTCACCCTGCAGAAACTATTCTTCTACAACAACTTCGTTAACGACTCCGCCGCCGTTGACCCAGTGTGCTTTAACTCTACCTACTCAGCCAATTATCTACCATTTAACAGTACAGTCTTTGCTTTCAACACTACATTGCAGACGGGCACAAGAATCTACGGCAACGGTCCACAAATCGGCGGCAACTTCTGGGCGAACCCAAGCGGCACAGGTCTAAGCCAAACCGGCGCTGACTCAGACAAAAACGGTTTCATCGACGCAGCATTTGAGCTCTTCGGCAATGCCACAATCGGCATCGCATACGACTACCTACCGCTGAGCACAGGATACGCAGCTCCAACCCCAACGCCAACTCCTTCAACTTCACCTACAACTACACCGACGCCAACCACTTCACCTACCCAAACTCCAGCGCCAACATCAACCTCAACGCCGACTCCAACTAGTACATCAACTCCGACACCTACACAGGACACAACCCACACCACAGCAGAAACTCCTTGGCTGCTCATCGTCGCTGTTATCGCCGTGATCGCGGCGGTTGCGTTGGCTATGTTCGTTGTCAGTAAACGAAAAACAAAACTTGACAGTTGATCAAAACCCAAAAGTTTGTTTGGAGCTCTTGCTCCACCACATTTCTTTTTCTAGATACCACCCAGAAAACATAGAATATTACTATTGCTATAGAAATCTTGCACTAAGCACCCCAATAAGCCGCTAACACAATAACCCAGCATGCATGTGGGCGCTTCTTTTTATTGTCCACGAACACCTTAAATAGAAACAGAATCTTCTGATTATGTAGAGGAGACATTTATGAGCACTGAACCATTTCATCTAACTGACCAAAATTTTGAGCAAACCATCAACACTAACAGAACCGTGTTGGTGGATTTCTGGGCTACTTGGTGCGGCCCCTGCAGGGCGCTGGCGCCGACAATCGCCGAACTCGCAGCTGAGTACAGCGGCAAAGTACTAATCGCCAAGCTAGACGTAGACCAGAACCCTGAGACAGCCGAGAAATTCCAAGTGTTCAGCATCCCAACCATGATCATCTTCAAGGACGGCAAAGAAGTAGATCGACTAGTCGGGTTATGCCCAAAGAGCCGAATTACCGACGCCATAGCAAAGCAGCAGTAAACAGCGCTTAGGCGCTCTTCATTTTTTCATACATCTTCTCAAGAGTCCAGCGGATACTAGACTTTAGCTCCTTTAAGCGTTCCTCGTCAACGTTTTTTATGATGATTTCGCGGATTAATTCGCCTTCACGCACTATGTTGTAACTAAACATCTTATCTGTCGTTAATTGACCGAGGCGTACGAGTTCTTTGTCTTTCTCTTGCATCTTCGCAAAGACTTTCTCGACGAGGAAGTTGCTGAAGGGCGGTGTGTTTATGCTGAATTTTTTGCTTTCATCGGGCATTACGTGGATTTGCTGTTTCTCAAAATACATCAGCGCCAGAGGTTCCTCGTTTTGGGCTTTAAGGGGGATTACTGTTTCCTGTTCAACTGGCTGGGCGGCTGGGGCTGCAGGCGGCGCTGGTGTTGCCTGCGTTTGGGGTTTAGCTGGCTCCGCTGCGGATTTGGGCAGCACGACTTCTTTCATGGATGGGGCAGGTGCTGGGGCGTCTTTTATGTCGCCGCGCTTAAAACCGGTGGTAAGCAGGATACCGTTCACTGCATCCAAGGTAGCCTGGATTTCTTTAGCTTCCGTGTTCAACTTTTCGAGTTGGTCTTCAAGGCGTTTCTTGAAGGCAATCATCGCTTTCATCTTTTCTGGATCTTGAGCCAAACCAATCAGCACTCGCAAACTATCTACGCATAAAGGGCTTTATCAGTTTAACCCTTATTGCACTAAAACTCTCAAAACAGCTTTATGATTATCACTTTTCACTTTTTAAAAAAATGAAGTGGCATGCTCCTCTTTAATTCCTTTCACCAGCTTATGCAGAAGCGCTGACTGTTTAGCGGTGTTCAACTTTGGAACGTTTTGTATCCTGAGTAGAACTAAAAGCACCTTGCCGTAAGGGTACTGTGAGGAAAATGCGGCCTAACCTAACTAAGATACTCTTTACAGCTATTTTAGCGGTTGTACTAGCTACTGCTGCATTGGTTACAGTGCTTTATCGTGACAATCTGTTTGCACCTAAACCCTTTGCGTTTATTCTAAGTACTTACCCAAACAATGGGACAGTTATGCAAGCGCAGAATCTAACAATAAGCATAGAAACAGCCTTTATAGACGGCAAACCTGAACCTGTCACACTCTCGGCGAATGGCGGTCCAAACGGAACAATCTACCAATTTAGCAACCAAACAGCAACACCTGACAAGTCGCAGCCATTCAGTAGCTTTCTAACAATCATCGTCTCAAGCTCAGCCATTTCAGAAACTTACCCCATCATAATTTCCGGGACTACAGGCAGCTGGACATATCAGAGCATATTTAACCTAACAATACTTAACAGTCAAATCCAAGTAACTGGCACAGTCACAGGAACCTTCGTCGACATCGCTGGGAGACCAAGCGAAGACATTTACCCAACCGACATAGCCTTCAAAAGCACTTCAACCAACCAAACCTACATAACTAAAGTACATCTCGTACTTGATACCGATGGCAAACCAACGAAGACCGGAAACTATTCAATTATGCTCCCTAACCAGCAAAACTACCGTGTGGATTGCTACTTCTTCAGTTATCCGCATTTTATTCCAGTGCCTCGAACAGCCATAGCTGGAGCTCAAAATGGGTACTTTACAGTTTCCTGTGGAGAAGGCGTAAACTCTACAGTAGCAAACTTTACAGGCTAAAGAAGCTACGGTGGGGTTTCACCGATCTTTTTCAGCTGGGCATTGTACATCTCCACGATCTCTTTAGAGGTGGTTGCGTCCTGAGGGCTCTTATCCGTTCGGTACTTACCCGTGAAACGTGGGAAACGAATCGCCATGCCGCTGCCCTTGCGCACTGAATCCATAGCGGACATGTGGATCGGGCTTAAAGTGACCTCTGCACCCAAAATCTCTAGCACAACCGAGGGCTCAAACCAGACGTCGGCTTCGAGCGTGGATTTAACTCGGCTGTTTCTGC
>CAYPGY010000151.1:0-5763 GCA_964410435.1 uncultured Candidatus Bathyarchaeia archaeon | reverse complement strand
AGTTTTCTGAATTTTGAATTAGAAGAAGAAGGGAACACGGCGCTGCTACATCATCAATGAATACTTTTTGCAGAATCAGCCTTTTTTGGTTCAGCGTTTGGTTTGGGTTGCTGGTTGGTTGTGGCGACAGTACAAGGTAGTTCAGAAGCGTCTGTTTTGTACTCTAGTTCTGATACGGGTTTATGGCTGGTTGAGGTAACTTCTACAAGTTCCGACCACCGAACCGCCGATTACAGGCTGTTCTTTCAGAATCATAAATTTGTGAAAAAATATTGCTTGATTGCTTGATAAATGACCCTGCGGATGATTGATTTGAATCAGCAATTTATTGACATATATACGTGCATGTTAGCAACAGATAAAAGCGCCGCTCGATGTATCGCCATATCAGAGGATACTAACTATGTCTGAACGTTTTGCAAAGAAATGGGAATCCAAACCTCAGGGTGAATCATTCTCCACACAACTAAAAAACACCGTTCGAAGCCCTCCGCCTCTAAAGCCTGCACTTGATGCAGCTACAAGAAAACTTGACATGCAAATCAACAAACTCGACCAAGCCAACGAGCGCTTTACACAGAAAGACAAAGCGCTATTTGCGAAACTCGTTGATTCATACACCAAGCACGATCAGGCGCATGCAAACATCTATGCAACTGAACTTGCTGAAATCCGAAAAATGAGCAAGCTCATCATGAACGCACGCTTAGCACTTGACCAGGTTGCTCTCCGCATAAGAACCGTAACAGAACTTGGCGATGTTGTTTCAGCACTTGGTCCATGTATCGGTGTGCTACGCAGCGTTTCAAGCGGAATTGGCGGTGTATTGCCTGAAGCAGAAGGCGAATTAGGCGACATCGGCAATATGCTTAGTGGGTTAATGTTTGAAGCAGGCAGCACAAGCGGCATGAACCTGAATTTCAACAACGTGAACGAAGATGCCTCAAAGATTCTGGCAGAAGCGGCAGTAGTTGCAGAGCAGAAAGTCAGCGCAAACTTCCCCGACCTTCCACCTGGAATGCCTGGAACAGCAAGCAAATCCCAATCTCAAACCCAATAAGCCCCTCATCTTTTCTTTTTTCATTTTTTTGTAATCTAACAACTATGAAGCGCTTCTTGCTTAGTAAAAGCTATATCTCCAAAACGACGAATAGCTTTTAGGTTGATTGTCTTGGATACTCCGCGGCTCTGCCCAGAATGCTACGTTGAAATGAAGCAAGTTTGTGACAAGAGTGGCAAACCCATTTACCACGAGTGCCCAAAATGCGGAATGAGCATACTTTTCACCCACTCAGGACATTAACCGCTAACTTGCCATAAGTGCATTCTTCTTTAAGGTTTAGAACAGGCCGTTCTAAAGCTTGGGCTTATATGTATCACCCCTTGATATCTGTGCTGTACAGAGGGCAGTCATAGGTTGAACGATAATGTCAGTAACGAAAACGACTTAGAATACGCATTGCGCGGAAAAGCTTGGAAAGTATACTGGTTTCTACTCAAAAACGGTGCCCCCGTAGGCGTAAGAGAAGTCCAGCGTGCACTACATTTCAGCAGCCCCAGCATAGCGTTCCATCACCTCGAACAGCTAAAAGAACTGGGTTTGGTTGAGAAGCAAGAAGTCGGCGGCCACTACGTGCTGGTCGGCCAAGTGAAAATCGGCGTATTGAAACACTACGTGAAACTTGGCAAACTTTTGTTCCCACGATACTTCTTCTACGCTCTCTTCAGCTCATTATTCTACACGCTTTACGCTGCTTTGATGGTTCATAGTTTCACCCGTGACAATGTCTTCATACTTGTCTTTGGTGCAATCGTCTGCGGCATATTCTGGTATGAGGCATACCGAGTTTGGGGTATGCGTCCATTCTAAAAAGTAGAACAGCCCGTTCTCGGGCTTAGGATAAAATAAAAAACAAGCATTCAAGGTGTAATGGAGTAAAAGACCTATGGTCCAAAAAGAAGTCAAGAAAAAAACACGCATTTATGGAGCCTCAGCAGTGCTCCTCGCGACCGTGCTAGTCAGCATGGTCTACGTCATCGGTTCAGCTCCGCTCATTTTACCGTCTGGTTCGCCGGCGGTGGGCGGGATGATGGTTTTTTCGTCTAATCAGGAACTTGTAAATTATCTTAACACCGCCAATAACGGCCAATATACTGGTTACTATGGCGGATCTTTAGATGCCCGCTTTTTCGGTGTTCAATCTGTAATGCCTACAGCGTCAGGACCTACTGGTGCAACCGGCGCTACAGGAGCGACAAAGGGTTCTGAAAGCTCAAACACCCTAAGTATTGACCACTCAACAACCAACATCCAAGTACAAGGCGTCGACGAAGCAGACACCGTAAAAACCGATGGACAATACATCTACACAATCTCAAACCAGTACCAATACTGGGACTCCAGTAGCAGCAACAACCACAACGTCTACATCGTCAGCGCAGACACACAGAATCCCCGAGTAGTAGCAAAAATCAACTTAGGCAACGACACACAACCCGCCGGACTCTTCCTAAGCTCCGACTCAAGCAAACTCGTCGTCATCGCCAGCAAATACCAAACCTACTATGCTACTCGCGAAGACAAAGTTTCATCCGAACCAGCAATCATGCCCTACTACTCAAGCAACGTCTACACATTCCTATACGTCTACGACATTTCTAACAAGGCACAGCCAACTTTAACACGCAACTTCACCGCAACCGGCAGCTACTTCAACTCAAGAATGATCGGCGACAACGTCTACACAATAGTCAGCCAAACCGCTTGGGTCTACAACAGCATGCCTTCAGTGCCAAAAGTGTACGATGACGGAGTAGAATACGTTGCTTCACCAACAAGCATCTACTACGCTGACAACAACGACACAAGCTACTCATTCACAAGCTTCTACGGCTTAAACATCAAAGACGATGCCTCCTCAGCAACCAACATGACTGTTCTTATGGGCGGCGCATCAGCAATGTACGTTTCACCAAGTAACATCTACATCACCTACTCTGGCTGGGACGAAACTACCGGGCAATACAATTCGATCTACCGCGTAGCAATCAACGGGTTACAGCTATCTTTGCAGGCTCAGGGCAGCGTCCCCGGATACATCATTAACCAGTACGCAATGGACGAGTACAACGGTTACTTCCGCGTTGCCACCAACTACTGGTCATATAAAGAAACCAGCAGCACACAAATCAACAACGTCTACGTCCTAAACCAGAACCTCGCAATCACAGGTAAACTTGAAGGTTTAGCTCCAAACGAGAATCTGCATTCAGCCCGCTTCATGGGCAACAAATGTTACCTCGTCACTTACCAAAGCGTTGACCCACTATTCGTAATCGACCTCAGCGACGCAGCAAACCCCAAGGTGCTTGGAGAACTGAAAATCCCCGGCTACTCAGATTACCTGCATCCATACGATGAAACTCACCTTATCGGCGTAGGCAAAGACTCAGACTTGACTGACGACGGCACAACTGCCTATTATCAAGGTATCAAGATAGCGCTCTTTGACGTCAGCAACGTTAACAAACCAACCGAAATCTCACATGTGATTATCGGCGATAGAGGTACACAGTCAGATGCATTAAATGACCCGAAGGCGTTCCTGTTTGACAAATCCAAAAACCTGCTGGTCCTTCCAATCAGCCTTGCAGTAATCAACCCACAAGATCAAGCCGCTAACGAGAAATGGGCGTATGGCCAAACCGTCTGGCAGGGCGCATACGTCTACACCATCACCGCGAATGGTCTGCAACTCAGAGGCACCGTAACACACTTAAACGCTACACAACTCAACGCAGAAGGCCAACTAAAAGACCCAAGCACTTACTGGGAGACACAGAACCAGTGGATAACGCGGTCACTCTACATCGGCAACACGCTATACACAATCTCTAGCGGCCAGATAAAACTAAGCAACCTCTCTGACCTATCAACAAAAGCGACGGTTAACCTGGCTTAACCGCCTTCTTATCTCTTTTTATAAGCTTCTAAAATTGAACGCTAAATCGCAACCGTTAATGCCCTTGAACAAAAATTTTGTGCTAAAGCGACTTTGACTTAACCTACCTGTCTCCTGTCTCTCCCTCATCTGAAGGCGGAAACACTCATTTTTTCACTTTATACTATTGCTGTCTTTGCTATTTTCGAATTCAATCAGGAGATTCAAATCTGCCTTATGGGAAAAATAAATAAGCCGTCGTTTCCTCTTCGCTTCTTGGAGAGGGGAAACGCACGATAGATGTATGGGTGATAATGCAGGTGGCTGCTTTCGGAGCTTTTCTGTCATTTAGTTATTACTTAACTTATAGGCGAAGGGTAAATCAAGTTAAGCAGATAAAGCGGAAAAAAGCAGTTCTTCTGTAAACAGCAGAAACCTTGCTTCAGATATACATTCAATTTGATGCTTAATCATGTAATTGCATTTTTTAAGCTCGTTTTCTTGTCATTGAATTCATAAAATATTTAACTATTGATTGGGCTATTAGTAGGCAAGCGGGTTATCATGGTGGGTTCAAACAATGGTGAAAGCATTAGAGTACTCTACTTAGACGATGATAAAGACTTTATCGAAACCTCCGAACTGATGCTTCTCGACTTCAATAGTAATCTATGCATTGATTCGTGCACATGTGTTGATGAAGCCCTCCGTAAGGTTTCAGCAAACCAATATGACGTTATCATATCCGACTATGAGATGCCAAACAAAAACGGCTTAGACTTCTTAAAAACACTCAGAGAAGAACACAACCACACCCCTTTCATTCTTTTCACAGGTAAAGGCAGAGAAGAAGTAGCTATACAAGCCCTAAACTTAGGCGCCGACGGATACCTCAACAAGCAAGGTTCCCCTGAAACAGTATATGGGGAATTAACACATAGACTCGCCGCAATTGTCTCGTACCACAAAACAAGAATGTCGCTTTCGCAAAGTGAAGAAAAATTCCGAAAAGTATTCGAGACTATTCCTGACGCGGTTTACATTACAACTCTAGATAGCGCTCGATTCATCGATGTTAACGATCGCTTCTTAGATTTGTTTGGCTTCGCACGCTCTGAACTTATCGGAAAAACAGCCCTGGACTTAGGTTTATGGGCGCAACCCTCTGAGCGTCCACTAATTATGGCTCAAGTAAAACGTGAAGGAAAAGTAAGTAATAAAAAAGTTCTTTGGCGCAGAAAAAACGGTGAAGTATTCCCCAGTTTACTCTCCGTATCGTCCTTGATAATAAACGATCAGGCACTAACATTAGGCATCATAAAAGATGTTACTTTACTGTACCAGCATCAGGAGTCTTTACGTAAAAGCGAAGCAAGCCTGGCAGCTACATTATCCAGCATAGGCGACGCAGTCATTACAACTGACGTCAACGGAAATATATCTTTCATGAACAGCGTAGCAGAGGAATTAACAGGATGGACCCTAAAAGACGCCGTTAACAAACCGTTAAGTGAAGTTTTCAAAATCGTAAACGAAATCACCAGACAAACCGTCGAAAGTCCAGTCGTAAAAGTGCTCAAAACAGGAACAGTTGTCGGCCTAGCTAACCACACAATATTACTCTCAAAAGATGGAAGAGAAATCTCAATCGATGACAGCGGTGCACCCATTATAGGCGAGGACAAGAAAACATTCGGCGTTGTCCTAGTGTTCCGCAACATCGGCGAAAGGCGAAAAATGGAGCGCCAACTTGCTGATAGCGAGCAGAAATTTCGTTCCCTCTTCAACTCCATGAATGAGGGCGCATGCCTGCATAAAGTAA
>CAYPGY010000150.1:0-5823 GCA_964410435.1 uncultured Candidatus Bathyarchaeia archaeon | reverse complement strand
TATTAGGATGCAAATAGGTTTCCAGAATCCACCTACCCCTCTATCGGTTTCTGCAATGAGTTTCTAATAGAGCATATAGCTAAACAGCTATAGAATTCAATCTTTCCAGTAAATAATTTTCTGGCTTGGCTGTTTTGGTGGATTCAACAAAACTTTAAGAGCCGAAGGAGGTTTACAGGAAAATGTGAAAAACATGGCTCTAAAAGCGGCGGAAAAGATTCTGCCTTCTGTACTTGTTGTTTTCTTACTTTTATCTCCGCTTTTAACTCAAAGCTGCAGTGCCCAATCTACCACTCATGAGCAGGAGAAAGCAATCTCTTTCCTAAAAGACGTAATCCAGCTTGACATGGACCACTACAAGTTAACCCTAACTGGCGATAGCATGAATATAGACACTCTTCGTTTGACCTACAAGATTGAACCGAAAGCCTTCCTATCTCTGGAGAAAAGCCAAACTCTAGACTTCCAATTCTACAACGGCAGCTTGATATCGTTTGATGTTCAGCCCGACTCCGATTGCTTAGTTTTTACACAACCGCGCCCAAGCCGCTTCAATGCAACATTAGATATCCTTGAACGCTACCAGATTTGGCTTAATGATCCGCAGGTCGGCGAAATGGCTGCTCTACTCCAGCAAGTCGGCTCCGAGCAAAGTACCTTCCACGTTATAGGCAACTTATCTCTGCGAATCCAGTTGTACTCGAACACGGGGGAATACCGCTTCAGTAACTACATAAACGGAGTAGAATACAGCGGCGTCTCAATATCTCAAAGCGTACGCGGAAGCATATTCTTCTCTGACAACAGAGCCTCTCAGCCAATCGGTAACACAACTATTGGCATCTCAGAAGACCAAGCTAAAGCCATAGCACTGGAATATGCCTACACCAACCCTTTTCGAGGAAGCAAGCAGGATTCAAAGGAAATAACCAACCTTGACATTAAAGGCGTAAAAGCTGTAGGCTTGAAAAGCAGCCCAAGGCTAAACAATGCACTTTACCCTTATTATGACGTGCAGTTGGATATTGCAGTTGGAGCCTCATCTGATTTGCAGGGTTGCGGAGTAATTATCGGCGCTAACGACGGCGAAATTTGGAGCAGCTACAGCCATTCCACCTCAACAAATTCGCTGCCCGGCGGTGATTACACCTTTGTCATAATAGTGATTGTGGGTGTTTTAGTGTGCGCGGCAATTGTTATCGGGGTATACGAGTCCCGACTGCGGTTTAACGTTCGACCAGACACTATATAGATTTAAAACCTGCCCTCCGTTTGCCCTATTGATGTTATATGTCTGATTACCATGAGTGGGACCAGTTTTATCGTGATAACCCTCTTGACCAGCTAGGATGGGAACTCGGTAAACCTCGCCCGGTCCTCGTGGAGTACTTGCAGGCTGGCTTATTGCCGAAGGGTAGGGCGCTTGATGTATGCTGCGGCTCAGGAACCAACACTATCTACCTAGCGCAGAATGGCTTTGAAGTGACAGGCATCGATATATCAAAAACCGCAATAGAAATCGCGAAAAAGAAAGCCGAGGCAGCCGGCATTAGCGTAGACTTCTTGAATGAAAGCTTCATCGAGTTGCCATTCAGCGACGGCGAATTTGATTTTGTGTGGGACATGGGCTGCTTCCACCATGTTGAAATCCAAGACCACCGCGCATTCATCGCTGGCATCCATCGGGTACTGAAACCCGGCGGCGCCTACATGTTAACATGTTTCAGCTACCGAAACGGTCGGGCATGGAACCACTTTACCGAGCAGCAAATCGTAAGCCTCTTCTGCCGCCGCTTTGATTTCGGCGAATTCAGAGATTACTCTTCGCTTGAAGGAGACGGCGTCGTAAGGTTCTTCTATACTGTGTTAATGAAGAAAAAACAGTTTACTTGATTGCCTCTAACACGCTTTGTATTTCGTCGTAGTCGGGGTCAGCATTAGGGTCTTTAGATGCCCAGATGTAGCGGATCACTCCTTCTTTATCAAGGACAAATATCGAACGGTTGACGGTAATAATTGCGGGTAACTTGGTTTCTTGAGGTTCCAGTCCATACAGTTTTGTTACTTCAAGGTCAGTGTCGCTAAGCATGGGGTATGGTAAGTAATTAGTTTCTGCAAACTCCTTATTCTGCAAGAAATTAATTACGCGGATACCGATCACTTGTGCTTGACGGTTAGTGAATCGCGCCATTGAATCGCGGAATTCGCACGCTTCTTTGGTGCAGGCTTCAGTGAATGCCCCCACGAAAAAAGCTAAAACAACTTTTTGACCTAAAAAATCATGGAGGCTTCGAGGTTGCCCATCCTTATCAAGTAGAGTGAAATCCGGAGCTCTGTCTCCGATTTGTAGTTTTGCCATAAAAATTAATCCTCACTGGAATTGAAGCTGAGTGCTGTATAAATGGCTAATGCCTGCTAAAAACAGAAGGCGCTTGGGCAGATTTGGTTAAGTACACAGACGTGACAGAGGGGTTTCTTGGCTGTGCAGACCTGTCGCCCATGCAATACAAGCACATCCGTAAGCGGCATCCACTTCTCTTTGGGTGTTATCGCCATTAGGTCTTGCTCTATCTTGTTCTGGTCTTTCTGCTCGGTTAAGCCGAGACGCTGCGACAGCCTCATCACATGGGTGTCCACTGCGACGCCTGCGGTTATGCCGAACGCGTGGTAGAGCACGATGTTTGCGGTTTTTCTAGCCACACCGGGCAATTCAACCAGCTCCTCCATCGTTTTAGGTACTTCGCCGCCGAATTTCTCAACCAGCAACTGGCAGCATGCCTTGAGGTTTCTGGCTTTGTTATGGTAAAATCCTGTGGAGTGTATGTCTTCTTCTAATTGTTCTATGGGTGCGTCTGCATAGTCTTTAGCGCTTCGATATTTCTTAAACAGTGTCTGCGTAACGATGTTTACCTGTACGTCGGTTGTCTGCGCGGAGAGCATGGTTGCGACTAGTAGCTCCAGTGGGTTGGTGTAGTTGAGGGCGGTTTTTGCGGTTGGGAACTGCTTTTCTAGTAGTTCTATGATTTTAGCGGTTCTCTGTTTTGGTTCAAGGTAAATTTCCGGGGTTTTCATTTTAGGCCTCAGTGAGTGGTATTGTATGTAGGTTTGGGGTGATTATAGATTTTTTGGGGCATTACACCGCACGCGTCTAAACATGTGTGTGGTTATTTAATTAAAAAGTGTAAATATGGCGACGTTAAGTAAAAATTAGCTGCGAAATGTTTATATAATTTTCGTTAGGTTGGAAAACCGTTAAATAATATTTGAGCTGGAATCATGACGAACCCCACACGTGTAACCGTAGCGTTTGATAAGTTAACGGCAGACCTGTTAGAGAAACTAAGCACCGAAAACGACGTTTCCCAGAGCGAAATCATGCGTCGCGCCCTCAAATTCTACAGCGAAAACAAAGCTCTCGAAGAAGCTTCAGCTAAAAAGAAAGCTCACTCCTACTTAGATATGCTTCTCAGCGGGGAACACGTGATCATCGACGTGGATCACTGGCTCATGTTCCTTCGGTTGATTCAGTCATCGCCTGAAAAAGAGGAGTTCTGGAAGGAGCACCGTGAGGTTGCTCGCACGCATTGGGAGCAGTTGAAAACTAAAGTGCACTCCACTGAGGATATGCTGGTTCGGTTGGAAGCCTGCAACTTTTACCGCCTGATAAAGAACGGGCCTAACGATTATACATTGGTGCTGATTTCGGAGCTTTCCAAGGACTTCATCAAAGTGTTTTTGGAGGAGTACTTCTCGGCGATGGGTGCGAAGGTTGAGATTAAGGAGAACTTGACGAAGCTGCGGGTTATCGTTAAACCCCTCGGCGCAGGCGGCAGACCATAACCGTACAGGCGACTTTCAGAATAAAAATTTTATTTGCATACTTTTTCTTAATTTTTATGAATGAATCTCAACTAACCTTATATTACATTAGACATTTATATGATATTCACTGAAAAGGTGAAACAAAATGTATAGCACAAAAACAGTCGGTTTAGGAGCCATCGCCTCGGCGGTGGAAGAATTCGCAACTAAAACAAGTTTAGCGAAAATCAGCAACACCAACGTCTACCTAAACCACAGGAACTACTAAAGCCGAAGGTTTAGAGGCGAACTAAAATGGAACCAGCGGCTTTAGCTATTGAACTATTCGCAGTAGGCTCCCTTGCAGTTGCATTCGCCAAGTACACCCTCTACAAGAGGAACACCGCGCATTCCGAGGAAGCAAACAATCCCTTAAGGCGCTTTTAGGCGCCAACCCAAAGATTTTCTGCCAAGATCAGGGGCAAAGTTTTTGCCCCACCCCCAACACCTAATTTAATTGGTGTAAAAGTTTGGGTGCAAAATTAGTTGTTGACGGAAAAGAAATTCCCATAAATCATTTTGTCGCTGAACTCCTATCTGGAAGCGTAACCGGCGCGGTGACAACCCTACATGGCGTAGGCACTGACTGGAAAAAGATCGAAGTCAAAATCGAACGCTAAATTATCCGTTGAATTCTACTTTGGCATAGATTTCGCTAAACATCTCCCGCTTTGCTTTGCAGATTGGGCAGACATAGGGAGGGTCTTCGCGGTAGACTACGTAGCCGCATTGTCGGCAGTACCAGAGCTTCTTTTTTACTCCCGCCAGTTTACCTGTTAACTGCTGTTTTGGCGGCTCCGCTTTTTGCTCTGTCTTTTCGGCTGGTTTCGGGGCTATGGATGCGCCGTATGCTCGCTGCTGCTTCTCAGCTGGCCTTCGTTCTGGCACTTCAGGCAGGTTCTGGTTTTCGTAGACGGCTTTGTTGACGTAGAGGCGGCAGTAGCATGCTCCGTACTCGGCGACGTCGGGGTCGCGGTAGTCGCATGGGCAGATGATGTCTCGGTCAAGTTCAAAGTTACCCGTGGCTAAGCGGCATGGGCAACTGGGGTAGCCGTAGCGGTCCTCGTTGGTTTTCAATCCCTCAAAAAACATGGTTCGTAGGGTTTGCTGTGGTGTTAGGTAGTAGCCGTAGGTTTTTGCGTCTGCCTCAACCCGCCGCCTGACCTGCTCGAGGGTTGCCTGCGTCAAATGCCCAGTGCCTCTCTGAGCTGGTCTTTACGGAAGCCGGTGATGACGGTTTTGTCGTCTACTATAGTTGTTGGGTAACTTAGGGCGCCGCCTTTACTTGTTATGGCTTCATGCGCTTCGCCTTTGTCTTTCTCGTCGAGGAGGTCTACGTCTGTGTATTCGTAGGCGATGTCGTAGTCGCTTAGGAACTGTTTGGTTAATTTGCACCAGATGCATGTGCTGAGTGTGTAGAGGGTTACTTTGTGGTCGCTTTTCTTTCCAGAAACCTTTTGGAATTGCATAAAAATTCGCCATTTTAGTTTCTGTTCTGGGCGGATATAACTGTTTAGATAAACAGTGTAGACTGAAGTTAAAATTAAAAAATGATTTAAAAGTAATAGTAAAGAATAGAGTGTTATTATTATACGATATCTCGTTTGTTCCAGAGCAGGTTCTTGCCCTTGCATATTCTGCCGAAGCTACCTGCAATCTCGCTGCTCTTTCCTGCATTCTGGCTGCAGCGTTAGTTGCAGCATTTTGAGCATATGCCTGAACATTCGACTTGATCACATCAGTCCTTGCGTTCACAGCAGTCCTCAACTGCTCCCTTAACTGATTCTTGTCAGCCTCGTCGGCATTAGCATAATGTACTCTCAACCTCTCTTTTACCTGTGCAGCAGTTAATTCGCCATTCTCAACTTGTTGAACCAGCGCCTCATCTTCAACATTCATTGCCTGCAACACTGCCCGAGTCTTCTCTGTATTATAGATTCTCCTTTGTTCTCTAATTTGTTG
>CAYPGY010000149.1:0-5859 GCA_964410435.1 uncultured Candidatus Bathyarchaeia archaeon | reverse complement strand
CCTATTTGTCTCCAGATTTCTCATCGAATGAACATCGTTCACACGATTATGAGTCTGGCGCCCTAGCCAGGCTAGGCTACCCCGGCAAACAACGCAGATTTTTGCGTGTCGTGTCTCTTTAGTCTAAATCCTGTCATTTAAACTTTTAAGATAAAGCCTAAAAAAGATAGAAAAGAGGTGGTACCTCGACAGAGGTAGGCTATAAAAACGGGCTTATTGGTGGCCGTTCTTTCCGTTGTAGTCCGTCTTTAGCACGTTTAAGCCTGTTATGACTGCTTCGATGGATGCTTTAACGATGTCTTCGCGGACGCCCATGGCGGTTACGGTTCGCTCGCCCTTTCGCAGGTGCACAACAACTTCGACCATTGCGTCTGTTCCGCCGGTGATGGCTTTAACGTTATACTGTTCAAGCGTGATCTGCTCTTTCTCGCCTATGGCTGCTTTAACAGCGTTGATAGCTGCATCTACTGGACCGACTCCAATGGCGCTGCCCCAGACGTCTTTGCCGTGCAGCTTAAGCTTGCTGGATGCGGTTGCGGTGACTTTGTTGCCGCCGACGTAGGTGATCTCCTCGAGTTCGATAGGTTTAGCGCCGCTGAGTCCCATGACGGTTTCTGCTATTGCCAATACGTCTGCGTCCATGACTGCTTTGCCCTTGTCGCCGAGTTCTTTAATTCGTTGGAATATATCTTTGAATTGTTGCTCGGTGGGTTTAAGACCCATGTTTGCAAGGTCGTTTCTAATGGCGTTTGTTCCACTGTGTTTACCAGGTGCTATGCGCCGTTTGCAGCCTACGAGTTCCGGCGTTATGGGTTCATAGGTGAGAGGGTTTGCTAGGACGCCTTGGGTGTGGATTCCTGACTCGTGTGTAAAGGCGTTTTCGCCCACAACTGCCTTGTTAGGCTGAGTATGTATACCAGTTAAGCGGCTGACTAGTTGGCTAGTGCTATAGAGGAGCTCGGTTTTAATGTTTAAGTCAAGCTTGTAGAGGCTTTTTAATGTGATGACTATTTCCTCTAAGGCCGCGTTTCCCGCACGCTCACCTAGCCCGTTAATTGTACCATGAGCTTCTTGTGCGCCTGCACCAAGTGCGGCGATTGTGTTTGCGACTGCCATACCGAAGTCGTTGTGGCAATGCACACCAACTGGTACCTTGATTTTCTCTGTTAGTCGTGTGAAGAAGTCGAAGCTGCGGTCAGGCGTAAGGATACCTACTGTGTCGCATGGCGTGACGCGGTCGGCACCACAGTCTACGGCTGTCTGGAAAACCTTGACTAAGTAGTCGAAGTCGCTTCGTGTTGAATCCTCAGCGAGTAAATCTACTTTTAAGCCGTGGGCTTTGGCGTATGTTACGCAGTCTTCGGTTGCTTTAAGTACCTGTTCGCGGGTTTTGCGGAGTTTACACTCGATATGCAGGTCGCTGGTAGGTATGATCATGCTCATGGTTGAGGCGCCGCTTTTGATGACGGCGTCTATGTCGCCGTGGGTGCCTCTGCCTGCGCTGCTGACTTCCGCGTGTAAGCCTGCATGCGCAATCATGCTTACAGCCTCCATTTCTCCTTCAGAAACCGCAGCGAACCCAGCCTCGATAACGTCGACGCCGAGTTCGTCTAGCCTCTGGGCTATACGCAGCTTGTTTTCAGCAATTAAGGATACTCCGGGTGTTTGTTCACCATCTCTTAGGGTGGTATCTAAAAATTTTATAGACTTAGGGAAGCGGTTGAATAAAGCAATACCCCATTTAAATCACGTACCCTGTTTCAGCGTTAAAGGGGGATATAAGAATTATGGTGTTTGAGATTTCATGTAAGCTTTTTTTGGTGCGGCACCGCCTGCTTAGGCTGTTTTCGGCAGCTTTACCACAAGGAACCTGAATACGCCGTCGCCTGTGTTACGTAGAAGGTGCGGGATGCCTTTTGGGCTATCTATCACTGTGTCCTTCTGTACTTTCTGGGTTTCTTCTCCGATTTCCACTTCGCCCGTGCCTTCGAGTATATAAAAGAATACGTCTACGGGTGTTGTGTGCTTTTTTAGTGCCTGTCCAGTTGTCAGCGTCATATGGATTACTTCTGCACCGGGGGCTTCAAGGATTTTTCTTGCGTCAACCATGTGGGCGTTCTGGAAGGGTTTGATTTCTTCAACTCTTGCGGTTTTCATACGTAATTATTAGTACTGTGCATAATTTAGAGTTGCCCCTAAAAGATAAGGGACTTACCGAATCTGTCTGTGGCTTTATAGTGAATAACAAAAATTTTTTAATTCTGAACGGAAATGCTACGCTAACATGAACAAAATTGTTTGAATTAAAATAAGTGTTGTTTGTCTTTTAGCTTTATAACGGTAGATATTTAAATGGGTTTCAAGCAAGAACTACATTAAGATAGTTGCCTAATTACTGGAGCAATTGCGGGATAGATTCGGCATAACTGGCTCACCCGAGTCACTTCAGCCTTTTATCTCCGCCCTGACCGGCTTGCCCCCACACTAGGCAACTATCACTTTAGCCTTCCTTCCGCCTTCTCGATATTTAAAAATTGTTGACACCAACATGATTAGAGCGCTTGGTCTAAATTTTGCAGTGAAGAGCCGCAGCCAATCAAAAATGACACCAAAATGCAATAAAACATCGTTTTCTAGCCCAAGCTCCTTTTTATAGGGGATAGGGAGGTAGCCTCAAAGCAACAGAAGATGAATGATAGTGTATTGGCATATGCGAATTTTTATCGCATAAAACTTAACAGTCACCCCGTTTCAATAATTCACAATAACCGCTTATTAATAGAAGGTAACCTGAACTTGAAAAGCGACCAAATTAAAACCGGAATCGAAAAAGCGCCTCACCGCGCACTCCTAAAATCACTAGGCCTAAACGACGATGACATGACAAAGCCATTTATCGGCGTAGCAAACAGCTACACAAACATCGTCCCAGGCCACATCCACCTCCGCCAAATCGGCGAAGCCGTAAAAGAAGGCATCTTAGCCGCAGGAGGCATCCCCTTCGAATTCAACACAATCGCAGTATGCGACGGCATAGCCATGGGACACATCGGCATGCGCTACAGCCTGCCAAGCCGCGAAATCATCGCAGACTCCGTTGAAATCATGCTCCGCGCACACAGCTTAGACGGAGTAGTCTTGGTTACTGACTGCGATAAAATCACGCCTGGCATGCTTATGGCCGCCGCGCGAGTCGACATACCCGCCATCATGGTTACAGGTGGTCCAATGGCAGCTGGGCGTCACCACGGCAGAAAAGTTAGCTATGCAAACATGCCTGAAGCAGTCGGGCAGGTAGCAGCAGGTAAAATATCAGAAGCTGAATTACTGGAGCTAGAATCCAACGCTTGCCCGAGTTGCGGTAGCTGCAGCGGCATGTTCACCGCCAACACGATGGCCTGCATGACTGAAGCACTTGGAATGTCACTGCCGTACTGTGCAACTTCACTTGCCACAAGCGCGTATAAGATGCGCCTCGCAAGAGCAAGTGGCAAACAAATAGTCAAGCTTGTTAAGGAGGACATTAAACCTTCACAGATACTAACCAAAGATGCATTTTATAATGCGATCGCCGTCGACTTAGCACTTGGCGGTTCAACCAACACAACCCTGCATCTGCCAGCGATTGCAAAAGAAGCAGGCGTAACACTGCCTTTATCCACCTTTGACGTAATCGGCCGAAAGGTTCCGCACATCTGCAGCATGATCCCAAGCGGCGTCAACGCCATGGAAGACCTTGATTTGGCAGGCGGCATCCCCGCAGTTGAGAAAGAACTCAAAGACCACCTCAACTTAACAGCGTTAACAGTCACCGGCAAATCGGTCGGCGAAAACATCGCAAAAGCAGAAGTCCAAGACAGAAACGTCATCCGCCCAGTCAGCGACCCCGTACACAAAGAAGGCGGCATCGCTATCTTAACTGGCAACCTCGCACCTAAAGGCTCAGTCATCAAATCCGCCGGCGTATCCGAGAAAATGATGAAGCACACTGGCCCAGCTAAAGTCTACGACTCCGAATCAGAGGCGCTTACAGCTATCAGTGGCAAACAAATCGTGCCCGGCGACGTCGTAGTTATCCGCTATGAAGGACCAAGAGGTGGACCCGGAATGCCCGAGATGCTCTTCCCGACAGCTAGAATCGCAGGCATGGGCCTCGCAGAATCCGTTGCCCTGATCACCGACGGACGCTTCAGCGGCGCCACAAGAGGCGGCAGCATCGGCCATGTTGCGCCAGAAGCATTCGATGGCGGACCAATCGCAGTTATCCAAAACGGCGACATAATCACCATCGACATACCCAACCGCGTGCTTAAAGTCGAGTTAAGCGATGAAGAACTGAAAGCCCGCTTAGCCGCATGGAAGCCGCGTCCTCCGAAGATCAGCAAGGGTATACTGTCACGCTACAATCCAGCGCCAAACGAGTAAAGAATCAACAGAAAAAAATGGGCGGTGTAAACCACCCTTTTATGGGTGGCAGCCTCGTCCATAACCGCTGTTTTTATTCATAATTCCAGTATCGCAGCCGTATGTGTTTTGGTTTTGTTGTGTGCATCCACCGTAGCTGTATCCGTTGCAGTTACCGTTCTGGTTTTGGCGGATGCCTGTGTTTGTGCCATTGTAGCAGTAGCCTGAGCATGTCTGGTTACAGGCTTGGTTTATGCAGGTACCGTTGCAGTCTGTGCCTGTGCAGGTGGCGTTGCAGTTGCTGTTTGTGCATGTTCCGTTGTTTAGGCGGATCGGTTCGTCTATGGCAGCGTTGATGCAATTTGCGTCTGTTTGGCTGTATACTGACGCTGTTTGGAGTGGGTTCTCGGCGCCTGAAAATTGAGCCGCAGTTACGCTTAATAGTGCAACCGCGACGAGAGATATTCCCAATATTGCTATTGCAATTTTTGTGTTCATTTTATTTTCCTCAATACCTACTTGGGCTCTGTGTGGTTTGGATGTTGGCTGAAACGAAACTGAAACAGCTATGGTGAAACAGTTTTACGCCCACAAAGCAGCTTGTTATTGTGGGAAAGCTTAAATCCGCCGCGAATAAGTCTGTTTTAGATCTAGTATGAAGAGAGTTAACCTCTTCCTCAGCCTGCTTATCACTGCAGTCGCTTCTCTTATCGCCGCAACAGTTATCGGCTTCGCAATATTCTCAACCCCGCAAGACCAGTACAGCTGGATGGGCCAAATGTGGGGAAGTGGCAACAGCAACGGACACGGCGGCATGATGGGTCAAACCCCTACGCCTACCACAACTGTAAACACGATGTTGCCCTACTACGGCGTTCTCTTTGCAGTGTTAATCGCGGTTGCCGTCATCGGCGTAGTCGGCGTATCCTACTATTTGATTTACCCGCAGATACGCATGGGCCAAGCGCAGCCACCTATCGCCCTAACCCAGCCGCAATCCGCCGGCGTTGTTTCAGCGTATGAATCCGTCTCCAAGACCCTAACAGACGACGAACGCAAAATCATAAACGTCTTACAATTGCATCAAGGCAAGTACCTGCAGAAATACATCAAAGCCGAAACAGGACTAAACCGCCTGCAAACCCACCGTATCCTTGCACGACTCGCAGACAGAGGCATAGTAAGCTTAGAAAAAACCGGCAACACCAATGAGGTTAAACTGGCTGATTGGCTAAACCAGAAACAGTAACCGCTTTCTAAAACCCGTCCACCGTCTCAGCGGCACCTCCCCTCACTTATCAATAGATTAAAATTTTGTTTCGGGTCTAAAATTTTAAGTTAGAAGAAGAAGGGAACACTGCCCTGCTACATCATCAATGAAAAGTTTTAGCAGAAACAGCCGTTTCTGGTTCAGCGTCTGGGTTTTGTTGCAGGTTGGTTGTGGCGACAGTACAA
>CAYPGY010000148.1:0-5879 GCA_964410435.1 uncultured Candidatus Bathyarchaeia archaeon | reverse complement strand
AGTAGGGGCATATATTTCTCTGCAAAGACCCCAAACCTTACACCCCGTAACACTAATTGTGGCTACAACCACCAGTCTACATGACACAGGACTCGAAGACTACGGTCAAGGCAATATCAAAGACGCCTTCGAAGCCAAATACCCCGACATAACACTCAATTTCTTGGCACTTGGAACAGGTGATGCAATCAAAAAAGCTCAGGCAGGTGATGCAGACATGATACTTGTCCATTCACCCTCACAGGAACTTAGCTTCCTTACAGAAGGATATGGTGTAAATAGAAAAATTATTGCATACAACTTTTTCGTCATCGTTGGACCAGCAAACGACCCTGCTGGAATAAAAGGAATGTCAGACTTATCACAGGCATTAAATAAAATTTACACTGAAGCACAGACCAACAGACAAATACAATGGGTAGCAAGAAACGACAGTTCTGGCACAGCAACCAAAGAGCAGAGTCTCTGGAAAGCAGCAGGCATTGACTACAACCATTTGCTTACCGAAACCGTCTGGTTCCATGCGACAGGACAAGGCATGGGAACAAGCCTGCTTGCAGCTAACAACGGAGTCGGCGGCGCCGCACCAGCCTACATACTATCCGATATAGGAACGTTCTTATCATATTCTTCACAAGGCAACATACCGAACTTGCATATTGAAATTCAAGCACAAAAAGACCTCCTAAACGTTTACAGCGCAATAATCGACGACCCCCGAAATACTGCGCTCTCAAACACTAACTTTGATGCGTCAATGAAATTCGTCAACTTCTTGGTTTCAACTGAAGGCCAGCAGCTAATAGCGGACTATGGTGTATCAAGATATGGGCAGCAACTTTTCAGTCCTTTTGTACCTTTAGCTAGCGGGACAGCGCCAAACGCCACCATCTTGAAATGGATTCAAGCTTACGCGTACATAAACTCAACAAATAAAATCGATACAAATGGTAATGAATGCCCAGAAGCCTTCCGATATAACGCAGAGGATTTGTATTCAGTAATTTACGATACAGTTCTTGCTCAAAACCTTTCGCCGCAAATTAGCATAGCCAACTCTTATGCCTTACACCAGCCCCAAAGTACCGTATCGGCTATAGCGCCTCCAGGGTTGAACAATAAACGCAAGGTATAGTTAAGAAAACTCAAATAAACTCCTCCATTTCTTTGTGATATGTATGGCGGACATATTCGTTCAAGCATTCGAACAAGCTATACAGCTAATTTTGAGTGGTGACCCAGAAGTTTATGGGACTGTTTATCGATCAATCTATGTTACAGGGTTAGGTACAGTTCTTGCTTGCACTTGGGGTATCCCAATCGCCATATTTTTGGGGTTGTACTCTTTTAGGGGAAAGTGGGCAATAAAAGGGCTCTTTAACGGGTTAATCGGTATACCCACAGTCGCCCTTGGATTACTCTTATATCTACTTATGTCAAATAGCGGTATATTCGGTTCCTTCAAGCTGCTTTATACTCTAAACGGCATGGCAATCGGTCAAGCTATACTCTTAACACCGATTATCGTCACTTTTACCGCTAACGCCTTAAGTTCAGCCGACACCCAACTCCGAGATCTAGCAAAAACGCTCGGTGCATCCCGTTTGCAAGTAAACTTAACACTTATTCGCGAAACAGCTTGGTCCATTATTCTTTCGATAACTGCAGCGTTCAACAGGGGGTTTGGGGAACTAGGGATTGCGTTACTCATTGGAGGAGGATTTGTTAGTGAGACAAGCGTTTTGACAACAGGAATTGCCCTGCAAATAAATTTCGGAAATTTTGATGTTGCAATGGCATACGCAATAATTCTTATGGTAATTGTGATTGTAATTGCATTAACAGTTAACCTTATCGAACGGTTAAGAAGCGGCGAGTGGACCTGGAAGAAGCACATCAGCCGAGCAGGTTTAAGGGGAAAACAAGCGTGAATGTCAACCTACAAATAGTAGACCTTGAAAAAAAATATCAAGACGTGAAAGCGTTAAAATCGGTATCCCTGAACTTGCAGGGCAACAAAATTATAGTGTTCTTAGGCGTTAACGGAGCAGGAAAAACCACGCTTATGCGAATTGTTGCTGGTTTAGAAGATCCCGATCACGGGCAAATTTTCTTTAACAATCATAACATGAACTCTAAAAAATTACGCAACCTTGCCACGCTTGTATTCCAGAAAACCGCCATGTTCAGCATGAGCGTCTATGATAACTTGGCATACGGTCTCAAGATACGCAATGTTCCCGATGAGATGCTTCCCGATAGAATCGCAGAGGCGTTAAAGGATGTTAGACTTTCAGGCTTTGAGAAACGACGCGCAAAAAAGCTTTCAGGTGGGGAACAGCAAAGGGTTGCCCTTGCACGAGCTCTTCTGCTTGATTGCAATGTCTTACTCCTTGATGAACCCACGGCAAACTTGGATCCAAACAGCGCAGCAATCATAGAAAAAACGATTGTAGGTAAGAAGAGAGATGACCGTATCATTGTTATGGCGACGCACAACTTGAATCAGGCAAGGCGGCTCGCTGACGAAATCGTGCATATTCACGCTGGCGAAGTGGTTGAGGTTGCTAGTACAGACGAGTTCTTCGAGCACCCCAAATGTGAGATTTCACGTAAATTCATTAACGGCGAATTAGACTTCTAAATGCCTATGTGCAGATGCTTGCACAATTAGCAGGCGGACGAAGTTTTCGGACAGTATATCATACAAGTTGTATTCGGTCTTGTCCCGTATAGACATTCATTCGTTTACCCCGCACAAACCCAACCAAAGTCAAATTCGACCCTTCAGCCATACTTACCCCGGAAGAAAGCACCGTTGACAAAGAAGCCACGACGGGTAAACCAACTATGGCTGCTTTAAAAGCAACATCACCTGATATGCGCCCACTTAAGGCTAAAAAGCACTCGCCGAAATTGACTTTATTCAAAGCAGCCATACCTATCACCTTATCAACCGCATTATGTCTGCCCACATCTTCAGCCAACGCAACTAAGGAACCATCAGCCCTATATAGGGCCGCAACGTGAAGACCACCCGTTTTCCTGTAACCTTCCGCTTTGAAATTTAGCTGGTTAACACTATCTGAGAGAATTTGCGCTTTAATTATAAGATTTGATGTTACTATCGGCTTTATACCTGTGAACTGAATTGGAGAATTACTGCCGCAAGCAGTCAGAATGACCCTTGTATGAAGCCTTGAAAGTTTTATACGAACATCTGTGTTGATGTCAGAGTTTAATTTAACAAAACAGACACCGTCTGCTTCTTTGAGGGTTACTTCGGCGATTTCTTCGGGTCCTTTAAGGATTCCTTCTGAAAGAAGATGCCCCACAGCAAGTTCCCGTTGGTTGACTGGAGAAGACTGAATAGTTGCCCAAAAAGTACCATTAACATAAAGATGCAGAGGCTTCTCTACGGCAATATAATCAACCACCTCTGCTTCGTCTCCTGTTGAGAGGTTGATTTTTCTTATATTGACTTCCCGTAGCACATTGAACGCCTACCACTGTTAAATTAAATAAAACTTGAAGTCGATTTGGCGATATTAAATGTTATCATCTACGAAACGTGCGTTTACTGGCAAAAAACCAATCCCTGACAAGCTCGGGGCAGTTTAAGGCGCGATATACTTATTATGTAATATCGCATAAGTTGTATACGTGGGAAACTATTTGGTGAAACTCGAAGGGTTCCAAAAATTAACCCCAACTAACCAAGCGTTACAGTTATGGTTAGACGTTCTTAAACTGGACAAACCCAAAGCTGAACAAGTCCAGTTAGGCAACGCTATGGGGCGGATTTTGGCAGCTGACCTAATTGCACATGAAGCGGTACCGAGATTTGAAAAATCAGCCATGGATGGCTACGCGGTAAAAGCTGCCGATTTAACGACTGCATCGCAATTAAAACCCACTATACTAAAAGTTGTTGATGGCAATAAAGTGGCGGCTGGAGAAGCTCGGCCTGTTTGGACGGGTAACCCTATCCCTGAGGGTGCTGACGCAGTAATTATGTTGGAATATACGAAACGTAAAGACCTAACTCTTGAAGTTTATAAGCAGTTAGACGTAGGTGAGAATGTCGTTAAAATCGGCGAGGACGTGAAAGCAGGCGCCATTATTGCCAAAGCAGGCACACGCCTAAACCCCTACCATCTAGGCATGGCAGCCGCCTTAGGCTACATCACCCTTTCAGTGGCAGCAAAACCCAAAATCGCCATCATAGCTACTGGCAATGAAATCGTCGAAGTCGGCGCTAAACGTTTACCAAATCAAATCTACGATTCCAACAAAATCATGATTTCTGCAATGTGCCATGAAATAGGCGCAGAAACTATAGACTTAGGTATCGTTAACGATGATACGGAAGCGATTACCCAAAAAATCCAAATTGCCCTAAAAACTGCGGATGCCGTTATCACGGTGGGTGGAACAAGTGTAGGGGGATTGGACCTTGTCCCCGATGCTATAAATAAGTTGGGCAAACCTGGCGTGGTCGCCCACGGCATAGCGTTACGTCCTGCAATGCCCACTGGCGTCGGCATGTTAGAGGGTAAACCCATCCTGATTCTTTCAGGCAATCCAGTCTCCTCAGTGATCGGCTTCGAAGTATTCGGCAGACCGCTCATTTGCCATATGCTGGGTATGCCCAAAGAAGAGCCACATGTGTTGTTAAAGGCAAAATTAACTGGCAAAGTGACCGTTTTGCCGGGCAGAAAACACTACGTGCGCGTTAAAGTCTCACTTAGAGACGGCGAATTGGTTGCGGATCCTATCAGTGCGCGGGGTTCAGGTGCCATTTCGACTATGACGCAGAGCAACGGCTACGTAGTTGTGCCTGAGAATCGTGAGGGCTTAACGGAAGGCGAATTGGTTCTGGTGCAAATGTTTAGCCCATAGGAGCCAAAAAAACGACGCGATTTGTTGCTGTAGTTGGAGAAAAACAATTAGGAAAAACCACAATCATACAACATATGGTTCCTGTACTAAAAAGCCGAGGCTATACTGTAGCTATAATTAAAGAAATGAAAGGTACCACTGAAATAGCTATTTCCGAAGCGGTAAAGGACACGCGGAAATACAAGGAAGCAGGGGAAAAAATTGTAGCTGCCTCTCCCCAAAGCGAAATAACGTTTTCCATGAAACAAAAAATTTCCTTAAATGAAATAAGCCCCTTTCTCCAAAATGTTGACTATATTTTTCTAGAAGGGTTTGAAAATGAAAAAATCCTGCCGAAAATAATCACTGGAAGAACAGCGAATGAAGTGCTGTCTTTCTCAGACGGACTTGCCATAGCCATTTCTGGTACAATAGCAGAAGAACACGATGAAGCAAAAAAAAATATCTGCTCTTAGCATTCCAGTCTTAAACGGCAACACTCAGATAGAGCAACTCGTTGATATTGTCGAACAAAAAGCCTTCAATATTCTACCTAATTTAAACGGCTGCACAGAATACCAACAACTCTGTGAATGTGGTTATCTTTCCTGTTATGAGCATGCAAAGGCAATTGTTGCAGGAATATCTAAGCTCAGGACATGCCCGCTTAAAGTAAAAGAAGACCTAATAATTGAAGTAAATGGCGTCAAACTACCACTGAAAAATTTTCCTAAAAAAATAGTTCAAAATACATTGCTGGGTATGATATCCTCTCTTCAGGGTAGCGAAAAAATACAAACTCTAAAAATCGAGATGCGAAAAACTAGCCTGTGATAAGAGTTTGGAGGCCAACCAAACAATGCTGCAAGCCATAAACAGTGGCATGCCCGTCTACGCCGAATGCGCAGGCCTCATGTACCTAACAAAAACCGTGGCGGACTTCGACGGAAACACCCACATGACGACCAGTACACTTGTCACCTACAGCCAAGCCCAAG
>CAYPGY010000147.1:0-5893 GCA_964410435.1 uncultured Candidatus Bathyarchaeia archaeon | reverse complement strand
AAATCCAGTTCTTTGGTGCCGCGTGCAGCTTTCTCTAACTCGATAGTGGTGACGACGCCGTTCTGTAAGGCGACCGCTCTATTGCCTTCGTTGCGGCAGATTGACTCTATTGCTTTTTCGGCGAATAAGCTTGCAAGTAGTCTACTCCGTGCGGTTGGGCTTCCTCCGCGCTGCGCGTAACCCACAATTGATAATCTGACTTCGGAATCGGTTTGCTTCTGTAGTTCCGCTGCGAGTTTGCTTGAGTCGCCTGCGCCTTCAGCGGTGACTATTATGCCTGCTCGTTTGCCTTTGGCGGAGTTTTTCTCCATGATCTGGATTACGCCGCAGGTGTCTGTGGGCTTCTCGGGGATAAGTATGACTTCTGCGCCTACGGCGATGCCTACGTGAACGGCGAGGAATCCTCGTTTGCGGCCCATTACTTCTACGACGAATATGCGTTCGTGGCTTAGTGCTGTGTCGCGGATTTTGTCGATTGTGCCGACTGCTGTGTTTACGGCTGTGTCGAATCCTATGGTTTCGTCTGTGCCGTAGACGTCGTTGTCGATGGTTGCGGGTATGCCGATTACTTGGATGCCGCTTTTTTTGCTGAGTTCAAGTGCGCCCCTGAATGAGCCGTCTCCGCCTATGACGACTAGTGCGTCAACTCCGTTTTTGCAGAGTGTTTGTGCGGCGATGTCTTGGTTTTGGGGGTCTTCAAATGCGGGGCATCTGAGTGTGTGTAGCATGGTGCCGCCTGTGTGGATTATGCCGCCGACGCTTCTGGGTCCAAGTCGTCTGTATGTGTTTGTTAGTAATCCGTCCCAGCCTCGTTCGAAGCCGATTACGTTGCAGCCTTTGTAGTGGCTTATTCTGGTTACTGCTCGGATGGCTGCGTTCATTCCGGGGGCGTCTCCGCCTGAAGTGACGATGCCGACTGTATGTGTCAAAGATTTTTCGCCTCTAACTCACTATTTTGACGTGTGATATGGAATTAAAATGTTTAGTTGAGCGCATTAGGGGTGTCAGCGCCAAAACACATAAATGTGGTTTCTATGTCTTTATGTTTCCGTTCTGTGTCGGGAGGTAGCTCAGCCTGGCAGAGCTCTCGAGCCCATTGGCAGACGCCATTGGACGGAGAAGCTGTAGAGGTCTACCCATGGTGGGCTTCATTCTAGCCTGTCTAGGCCACAGATACCGAGCTGTCGCAAGTTCAAATCCTGCCCTCCCGACCACAAAATCTTATCAAATTTTACTTTTAGTGACCCATTCTGTGGTACAGTAAGCGGTACAATAAGCCTTAAGGGATCGAAAGCACCAGCGGTAGGTATAGAATCTTGATGAAGCATGACGGGTAAGAAGTGGACCGTTGAGCAAGAAACTGAGTTGCGAAAACTGGTAGAGGCCAACGTGGAATTGCCGGAGATAGCGGCTAAACTTCAAAGGTCACAGGGTTCAGTAATTGTGAAGTGTCAGCGTTTGGGTCTGCAGATCAGAAGCAAAGATTACGTACAGGCATCTGTTTTCCTGCCGCGGGAGTTGCCCAGTGTGGAAGAAGCTCTGAAAATGTTGGCGGGAGCCTTGAAAGCAGCTGTAAAACCCGGATTGGATAAAGTAGAGGTACAACGCTTGCAGGCAGTAGCGACTATTTCTAAGACCTACAAAGAATTGCTCGTCGACTACATCAACTATCGAGAGATCGAAGCTAAACTAAGAGAGATGCAGGAATTAAATGCGCAGTTACTCAAAGAAAGAGGCCAAAGCGTTTCGTCCCAGCCAAATCCTACCGGTGTGGCAGGAAACGCAGCGGAGCCACTTTCAGCTTAAACAAACAGTTCATCAGCAAACCATAGACCTAAGCAACGACCCGATCGATTTCTTAGAAAAGGTTCTTGGCTACAAGCTTTACGGTTACCAAAAAGAGTTCGCCGACCTTTTTGAGAATAACCAGTTTACAGCCGCTAGGTGGTGCAGGCAAAGCGGCAAAACCCAAACCATATCCGCGCTCCTGCTCAGGTACGCCGTAAAAAACGCAAACTCAGCGATCGGCATTGTGGGGCCGTCTTGGCGGCAAACCAAACGTATCATAACACGCATAGCAGCCCACGCAAGAAGGCTACCGCCCGGAATCGTGCTGAAGTCTCAGAAAACCCAGATTGACTTTGCCAACGGAAGCAGCATAGAAGCATTCCCAAACAACCCCGAAACCATCCGAGGACCAACCCTCCACGTTGTCTATGCGGATGAATTCAACTTTGTAGCCAACGACCAAGAACTCTACGACGCCATCCTATACACACTGGGCACAACAGACGGGAAATTCGTCTGCAGCAGCACCCCATGGCACACCGACAGCGTATTTTTCAAGATTTTCAGCCACAAAGACTTCGCCGACTTCAAAACCTCCCACGTCACAGTCGAGCAAGCCACGGAACCCAACGGGCCACTAAAACCCGCAATCATCCAAAAAATCAGAACCCAAATGGGCGACGACCCAATCCGTTGGCGACGGGAAATGATGGCGGAATGGGCAGAAGACCAAGACGTATGGCTAACCCAGAGCCTAATCGCAAGCTGCATCGGCACCTCCCAGAACTGCGGAGAAGACCTAAAACTGTACGGCGAAGAATCACAGCGCCACGGGGTATTCTTTGCGGGGCTGGACTTAGCCCAAACCCGCGACTACACCGCCCTATCCGTAATAGAAGCAAAAAACGACAAACTGTTCTTACGCCACCTCAAAATCTTCCCACAACCCACCATATATGCAACCGTGCTGGGTTATCTCAAGATTCTACAGGACCGTTGGGGCAGATTCAAGAAAATCCGTGTGGACTTCACCCGTGAAGGCCCAACCTTCATCGCAGACATGCAGGCGGCAGGCATCTACAACGCGGAAGGTGTCGCCTTTAGCGTTCCCCGTAAAAGCGAAATGGCAAGCGTACTCAAACAGCGCATGGCAAACCAGCAATTCTTCTACCCGCTATTGCATTGGGAAAGACCTTACCGAGGGGATATCTGCACCGAACTCAACGTTGAGCGCTATAGCCTAAACAAAGACGGCACCATAGGCTACCATCACCCACAAGGCACACACGACGACGTATTCTGGGCAATAGCGTTGGCAGTTTATGCAACGGCAGATATGGGACCAGAGCCGACCCTATGGGTTGTCCCACGAGGGTAATTTATCGCGTTTTTGAGCTGGCGTCAATCCTTTTTCTTTTCCTTGATAAGGTATTTTAGTAAGGTCAGAACATTGGAACACAGGTGAAATCTTTGGAGATTAACATCCCTAAAGCCCTTGTTGATGATCTTGGCGAGAGTGAGTTGAAGCTTTACTTAGCTATCATGTTGTATAAGGAGCGTAAGATTTCTGCAGGGCAAGCTGCAAAGTTGGCGGGGTTATCTCGGCGGGATTTCATGTATGAATTGGGTAAGCATAAGGAATCTTTTACTAATATCACTGCTGAGGAGCTTGAGGAAGAGCTAAGGCGAATAAAGTGATCGTTTCTGACGCAGGACCGCTTATTATTCTAGCTCAGATCGATAAACTTTGGATTCTAAGAGAATTATATGATGCCGTCAAAGTTCCCTTAGCTGTTTATGACGAAATAACCGTGAAAGAGCAGGATAAAACTGTTTTTCTAACGGCAGAATGGCTAAAATCTGTAAAAGTCAAAAAAGATAACGATTACATGCTACTAGAGGAACTTGTTGATAGAGGCGAAGCGGAAGCAATAATTCTTTCCAAACAACTGAAGTTGCCTCTTTTAGTGGATGATGCTAAAGCAAGGAAGTATGCGTCACTGCTTAATGTTGAAGTATTGGGTACTTTGGGGCTTCTAAAACTTGCCAAGAATCGCAGTGTGTTACCTTCCGTTAAAGGGGTAATCAAAGATATGCTCTCAGAAGGGTACTACGTTGATGAGAGACTAATAGCAAAACTTCTAACAGATGTCGGCGAACTGTAGCACTCAATAGGAAACACCGATTGGGTAATTGCTTTAGTGGTTCATGCGACGGCAGATATGGGACCCGAGCCAACCTTATGGGTTGTTCCACGAGGGTAATCGTCGCGGTTAAATATTCAAATCTTTACTTAGCTCATACATTACTTTTGATAGTACAGTGGACAGCTTCTGTAAATGATTGTGTATAATTTCGGTTAATCTGCGCTTGGTATAACGTTGCTTGGAAGCTTATGTCACCTAAAGGAAAACCAATGGCCGTTATGGTGTCATTACCTCTATCTTTGAATGTCTGCTGAAAAACCCCTTCATTCAAGTATAGTATTGTTCTTACTCCTAATTTATCTATTATAGGATTCACCACATTTTTTGTGATGAAGTATTGATATTGTTCTTTGTGCTCATATGAGACATCGTAATATTTTGCCAAACTCTGATTGAAGTAATGGGTGGTTGAATCGTGAGTACTATCTAGTTGAATGTTTAACTCTAATGCCAAACGGTTGGATAGCCATAATAGCAAATGCCGCTTATCGCTTTTAAGATTTAGCAAAATCGTTGAAAAAATGAAGGGAAAAGAAGAAAGGATTTGTTTGTTGCTTTAGGGATTCAATACAAGTCTAAGAAGCACCGAGTAACCTTCTTACAATCTCGATAATCTGTAATGCGGTTAATACAGCTCCTAAAATTTTTGTTACCTTGTTAAGATACTTCTTTCGGTTTTTGGTCATAGGAATCGGGAATAGTATAGTATCTGGATAACTCCAAAACCGCCAAAAGCATGGGAAAATGTAAAATAAAGTGTAAAATAAGGGAATAAAAATGTAAATTAGCGTTATAACTCCCAAATTTTAAGGCACATAATCAGATTTCAAGTGTGCATATAAAATTTGAGAGAGTTACTATTAATTAACTAAAACTTAAAACAATTTTTGCCTTATTTAGTTGTATATTTAATGACTGTAAAAATGTAAAAGAGCACTTTTCTGGAAACTAATAAAGCTTTATCAAAACAGTAAGGCAAACAATCAAGGATAAACTCCTATGCTTAACTCTAAATACTACTTGATTAGAAAGAAGAGACTGTGCTGGTAAACTTCGACTCCATGTTAGTACTATTTGCACTCATAGGTCTAGCTACAGTCATTATTGGATACTGTTTATTTAACGCTGAAGAGAAGCGCCTTCAAGACAACGCAAATCGACTTGGAAGACCTATAAGGGTTCGACAATATGACCACGACTATAGATACAATGGTTTCGGAATGAGACGGTACGCTATTAGAAGACCCTATAAAATCTATTATCCGACTAAAAAAACCGATAACCCGACGGTACTCAACTTAGAGGTTGACGATAATGAGAGAAGATTCAGGGAATATCTCAGAAAGGCAACAGATTAGTCTATGTCAAAGTGCCAATCCAGTGGCTTAAAGGGAATAGTGTCCCTCTATTTTTTGTCTTCAAAAAGTCCACCGCACATAGGGCACTCGTTTGGATAACGGGCTTTTCTATAGTCAAGACTTAAAAAGCTACTTGTATGAAGTAGTTCTATGCCTAATACATTCGAAGCCCCGAATTGCGGGGAGTAAACTCTTACACATCTAGTCGGTTGCTGGTCTCAGGGAGACAAAGATTTAGCACTTTATCAATGTCCAGAATGTAAAACAGTTGTGATAAAAGAAATAGAGCTATTTGAAGAGTAGATACAAAAGAGTTTTCGAGGGATTGAAAAAAACCTAAGTTGAATACGGTACTTTCGTTTCTTTTTGTGCTGTTGCTTCTGTTCCAGTTGCTTTTTGTAATTTCCACCAGTTGAAATTGAACAGAAAACCGCTTCCGCCTGTAAATTTAAGAAATAAATCATGTTTGCCACTTACGTTATTAAATGTGCATGATTTAGTTTCCCATTTCTGCCAGCCACCGGTTCCGGTTACTGCACA
>CAYPGY010000146.1:0-5893 GCA_964410435.1 uncultured Candidatus Bathyarchaeia archaeon | reverse complement strand
ATAAGGGATTCTATAGCTGTTTGTCTATGTGCTCTATTAGAAACTCTATGCAGAAACCGATAGAAGGGATAGGTGAATTCTACCAACCTATTAGCAGTCTAATATCCAGTGTATGCACTGCACCTATAGAGGGGTAAGTGAATCGCCTGACAGAAAGGGGGCCTCATACTGAGCAGTGTAGGTCACCGCTTAAACCAGTCGAAAGGTTCATTACATTAACCAGTGCAAAAGCATACCTGTAGTGATCTTATGCCGTTAGCATTCATAATTGGAACCGCAGGAAGCGGAAAATCACACTTCACAGCAGCATTCGCGGAATGGCTAAAAATGAGCAAGCAGGACGTCGCAATCGTCAACCTCGACCCCGGCGCACTTAAGCTACCCTACCAGCCCGACGTAGACGTCAGAAACTACGTAGACGTCGGCGACCTAATGGAGAAGTACAATTTAGGTCCAAACGGCGCCTTAATTATGGCGGCGGATTTGATCGCTGACGAAATAGAGAACCTAACACGCGACATAGACGAAGCCCACGCAGACCTCGTACTGGTCGATACACCCGGACAGATGGAGCTCTTCGCCTTCCGCGCCTCTGGACCATACATCGTAAACGAATTAACTAAAGAACCGAAAGCGCTACTCTACCTCTTCGACGCAGTCTTCAGCGTGAACCCCTTCAACTACGTTTCAAACATGTTCCTCTCAGCGGCAGTGTACAACCGCTTCTTCCAACCTCAAGTACACATACTCTCAAAAACTGATTTGATCCCAAAAAAGGACGCGCAGGAAATCGCTTCTTGGTCAGCTAACCCTATGGCACTCGAAGACGCGCTGCAGTCAAAACTAGAAGACAGCAAGCGTATATTCAGCCACAACATGATGCAAGCCATCAACAAACTAGGCATGAAGTTCCTGTTGATGCCTGCCTCGTCAAAGACAAACGAGGGCATGGTAAACATCAACACTACCCTTGAGCGCCTGCTGAACTACGGCGAAAAATACACAACCTAAACTTAAGCGCTTAGGAGCGACCAGCTGGCTGCGAAAGCGCCACGTTTAGCCCTAAGAGGTGACTCCGCCGACGCTACCACGATGGCGTCGTTTTCCTGCGGCTGCAACTGCTCAAGCATCTGCTTAGTGGTTTTCGGATACTGCTTCTCCATATCATCTATAACGGATTCAATCCTCAAGTGCCCACCGCGGTAAACCATAACGAAAGCTTTGTGTGCACCAGCAATTATCGCTGCGTCACGCTGGTTAATGCCTGAGCCGACTTTTTCGCCGCAGTTTTTAACTAGAAAGGCATAGTTGTACTCGTTGGGGTTCAACTCTGATTTTCCGAAATCTACCTCTTTAGGGAAAACTTCCTCAAATTGGCGCCAGATGTCTCTGCCTTTCTGTGTTAACCCGCATCCAGCTTTCGATATCTCAATAAGGTCTGCTTCTCGCAAGCGGCTTATTATAGTTCGGATCGCGCCGTCGCCGACGCCCAGTAACTCGGCAAGTCTGGTTCTACCGATGGGTTTTTGCGATAGAAGCTGCAGCGCATAGAACACATGGAATATCGTGAAACTAGTTGAAGGTCCCGGTGCTTTTTTGCTTGCTAATTGCTGAATAAATTTTTTTAACGATGTTGCCATGTGTTGTGTTCACCTGTGATATGTAGCGTTGATTGGGTACTTATAACTTATCAAAGCTTCGGCTGCCCCCGAACTTGTAAGCCACCGCCGAAACCTCAACTAGGGCGCCAGATTTGAGTTCACACGCCACCGTTGCACGTGCAGGAGGCGCTTGGGGGAAATACTTTTCGTATTCCCTGTTAAAGTCGGCGAAAAGCGTCATGGATGAGAGGTAAACGGTTGTTTGAACAACGTCCTTTAAGCTATAGTTGGCTGCGGAAAGGATGGCTTGGATGTTCTCCATTACTTGTCTTGTCTGCTGGGTGATGTCTGCTTCTATCAGCTGGTTAGTTTTGGGGTTTATAGCAAGTTGCCCCGAGATGTATAGGGTGCCTGCTGCTTGGACTGCTTGACTGTAGGGTCCTACTGGTTTGGGCGCGTTTGGGCTTGTGAAAACCTGTTTCATGGCGGTCAGCATGATTTCTGTGCTGTTCTGCACTTAAAACATTTATGTAGCATGCGAATAGCCCACCTAACCGATATTCCGTTTGGAATATTTTATTCAGAAAGCCATATAAGAAAACCGACAGGTAAGCTATATCCACTTCATTTAAACGGAAGAGAACACTATGAATCGAACAGGCAAATATTTGTTCACATCCGAATCCGTCGGAGAAGGTCACCCAGACAAAGTAGCAGACCAAATCTCTGACAGCGTCCTAGATGCAATCTTCAGCCAGGATCCAAAAGCACACGTTGACTGCGAAACCCTCGTCATGCAGGGCACAGTCATGATCACTGGTCAAATTACAACTAAAGCAAGCATCAACATCCCAAACATCGTCCGAGGCACCTTAAGAGACATAGGTTTCGACAACGCCAAAGACGGCTTAGACTGGGAAACATGCGGTATCCTAGTCTCATTAACCGAGCAGTCCCCAGACATCGCTATGGGTGTACAGGAATCTAACGGTAAAGAGCAGGGTGCAGGCGACCAAGGCATGGTTTTCGGTTACGCCTCAAACGAAACCAAAGAACTCATGCCGCTGCCAATCTTGCTTGCCCACAGGCTAGTTAAGCGCCTCGCAGATGTTCGCCACGACGGCACAATGCCCTATCTGCGCCCAGACTGCAAATCTCAAGTAACCGTTGAATACGAAAACGGCAAACCAAAATGCGTAAAAACCGTCGTCATTGCAGCGCAGAACAACGGCTCAGTCGAAGACGCAGTTCTTAAAAAGCAAATCATTGACCAAGTCATCAAAAAAGTTATCCCAGCCAACATGCTCTCACCAGACGTAAACTATGTTATTAACGGCACAGGCCGCTTCGTCATCGGCGGAACATTGGCTGACTCTGGCTTAACCGGCCGCAAAATCATTGTTGACACATACGGCGGTGTCGGCTCTCACGGCGGCGGATGCTTTAGCGGCAAAGACCCCTCAAAAGTTGACCGTAGCGGATGCTACATGGCACGTTACATCGCAAAGAACATTGTTGCAGCAGGCTTAGCAGATCAATGTCAAGTTCAAATCAGCTACGCCATCGGCGTCGCCAAACCAATCAGTGTGCTAGTCGATACTTATGGCACTGGCAAAATCCCAGACGAGCAAATACTCGAGTTGGTCCAGAAAAACTTTGATATGACTCCATACGGCATCATCACAACACTGAACCTGCGCAGACCAATCTACAAGAAAACTGCAGCTTTTGGCCACTTCGGCCGCGACGACGTAGAGTTCCCGTGGGAACGCTGCGATAAAGCCGAGATTCTAAAGAAAGCAGCAGCTGAACTTAAGAAAGCATAAGCTTTCTTTTTCTTTCACTTTTTAGCTATTTACGTAACTGTTAAAAAGTCAGGGTATACCGTTTGGGTTCTTAGTCATCAGATTAACCGCGTACACTTCTGCTTTAGCTTCAGTTGGGAATTCGGGTGAAACCACTCTGCAGTCTTTCTCTTGTTCAGGTCGCGGCCCAACGAAAACCAGTACATGAAAGCATTGACCGTACTGCTTCTGGGCGACAACAAGTGTTTGCCCAGTGGCTTCGTTGAAGTAGCCGCATTCATGTTTGAGAATTTTCCAGCCTTTAATGTCCTTGATTTTCCTTCCACCTGCACCACCTATTAGGGCACGGACAAGAAAAGCTGATCGGTTCACAATCGCCCTTCTACCATAACTGGCATGAAAGGTAACACCTACCATCGTTTGTTGACTATACTGCTGGCACTAACTCTGCTACCCCACTTGGCATAACCTGCGATCGGCGCCGCTTAACCTTCACAAACAAAGCAGCTAAAAGCGCAGCTAACACAGCCCCCGCACATACAAACACGACAAGATAAACAGGTATAATCCACACCGAAGCAACATTACTTACCCCGCCATTCAACTCTTCACTGCCGATCCAGCTTGCCTGCACATCCATCAAGCCCGGCGTTTGAATCATCCAGTCAAAACTGAAATACCCATCAGTGCCGGTTTGGGCTGAGCCAATCGTGAACCATTCACCTCCGTTGCTACGGGCACGCAAAGTAACGTTCTCGCCTGTCTGCTGTGGGAGTATCTGTCCACTTATTGTTACGTTGCCGTTCTGCAGAATCAAAGGCGAAGACAACGTAAGTGTTAGCGTGCTTGGGTCCAGTTCACGCAGTGAAGCACCTACTTGCCCAATTGATGAACTCTGCATGTAGGTAGTGCCCACGATCTGTACAGAGGCGTTTTGGTAGCTGTTTGGGCACTCGCCGACTCGCCAGCCGCTACGCCATGAACCGCCTGTGCATTCCGCTATGTAGTAGGTGGCGTTCTGGTATGTTACGCTGTAGACACCGGTTCTGGCATCTTTTGGTTGATAGCCTATGTTCACTGCCAGTTGCATGTGGCGCTGTTGCTGATAGTATAGCAACACAACTGGGACGCCGCCTGCCTCCAGAATTGACCCGGCTATGAAAGCAAATAAATCGCAGTCGCCAACTCCCTCAGTTAACGTTTCAACGGGGTACTTGACTGCCTCTGACTCCTGATAGGTAATCTGGTGGACTATCTGGAGTACGCCGTTTGTGAAGTCCTCGGTGTTATTGTAAATCTGCCAGAGTTTGTCTGCGACTGGCTTCATAGTGTAAGGCGTGATGAACTGCGAAAGATGCTGTACGGTGAAGACGAAGTGGTTCTGCTGTGAGTAATACTGGTAGAGGCTATAGGGAACTGTAATGTTGACTCGGTAGGCTGTTGAGCTGCCGGGGTAATCTGATACTAGAAAAGAAAGTTCGGTATCCTGAGTGCCGCCCTCGGTTCTGCCAACAGGAACCAAGGATAAGACAATCACTACAAGAGCAGCAAGGCACAGAGCCCTTAGGTACACAACCTTCATTCTCGAAGAATACCTGCCGAATGTTTCCTCCAATTGATTTGATCCTTTAAATGGTTATGCCCAAAACTGCACTTACAACGCCTGATCCTGCACTAATCCACCCGACTGCCTAATCAGGCTGGCAAGTTCATCTGCCGCTTTAGCAAGCAGCTTATCGGGTTCCGCTATCTGAGTGGCAACCATTGTGAGATGCAACTCCACATGTGGCCCATTATTTGAAACCAGCGGATGCGACTTAACATAAACACCGACGTTTTCAGCCATTACCCTGTCAATCAAAGGCGCCAAACGTGACTCGCCGAGGCCGTTTACGAAGAGGCTTCTCTGACAGAACCCAGAGTTGCCGACGGCTTCCCTAATTGCAGGCGCAATCGTCTGGGTGAAGATCGCTTCCATCTCTCTTGGTACACCAGGCGTTGAAAATATGGTTGTGCCGCCTACTTCGGCTCGTAAACCAGGCGCTGTCCCAATCGGGTTAACTACTGGCTGTGTTTTCTCTGGGAACGTAGCCATCTTTACTCTTGGCGGTGTCATCTCCATGTCAATTGGGAGTTGGTGCTTCTTGAAGTACTCAGCCATCCTGGACTTCACCATTTCCAGCGCTTCAGGCTTAACGACTAGGTTCTGGTTTAATGCTAATGCGATGCCTTGGAAGGTTTTATCATCAAATGTTGGGCCTAAGCCGCCTGTGGTTATTAGGAATCTGGGTTTACGAGCTAAAGCCTCGTTTATGGTCTGCGCGATCTCTGGGATGATGTCTTGAATTACGGTTACTCTTTTCACATTGGCGCCCAGCGAGGTTGCTTGTGCGCCCAGCCAGTGCGCGTTTGTATCCTGTATTTTGCCGATAAGTAACTCGTTACCTATGCAGATGATTTCTACTTCTACATCCAAGAGGATTCCCT
>CAYPGY010000145.1:0-6052 GCA_964410435.1 uncultured Candidatus Bathyarchaeia archaeon | reverse complement strand
ATCGTTTCTGCATAGAACGACTAATAGAGCACATAGACAAACAGCTATAGAAAACAAAACCCGAGAATCACTGAAATAGTCGAGATATTGCCCTATCTTTGACTCAGGTTCCATTGCTAATCAATCGCTAATCTGACGGTATGGTATTCTTATTACGTGTTAAGAGCTTTTCCAAAGAAAGGCCACCACAAATTTCAGGGTGTAGTTATATTTTTGACCTTACTCATACATGAGCCCTATTATCCTGTTTTGATATTATCCTATTTAGGCCCTCAAGCCATTAATACAGTTCTCGAAAGCTAGCAAGTAAAAGCCGATATAGCGGTTTCAGAAAGAACACTACAACTCAAAAACCGAGTGTGCTAAACTATTTAGGCTTGCCAAGGCGCAAATATTACAGGCCCATTTAACCCTCCTATCTCTGAATAGTCGCTCAAATGGTTAATAAGAAAGTCTTCAGTTTTCAAGGAAGCCAAAGCGCAGAATAACACATCTCTAGAACTAAAAAAGGGCGAATTAGCGAATTGTTTGGCGTAGAAGCCTATTTCTGGTTAATACTGGGTGGCGTGCTGGAACCCCTGTGGGTTTTGGCTATGAAGAAATCTGATAACTTCAAAAACCGCCTATGGGCAGTCTTGGCTATCATCCTTATAGTCGCAAGCCCTGCATGTCTCGCGCTGGCTATGCGGGAGATCCCTGTAGGTACCGCATATGCAGTATGGACTGGAATAGGTGCGGTAGGTACAGTTGTGCTCGGAGTAGCGCTTTACAAAGAGAAGGTCAATTGGCGCGGAATCCTCTTCATTTCTCTCATAATAATCGGGGCGGTGGGTTTAGGGTTGGGTGCGTCCTGATGAAGGTTGGTGCTTGGACTTGGGTTCTGATCGGAGGCATCTTTGAGACTGCATGGGCGGTTACCATGAAGTACTCTGAGGGATTTACCCAAATCTTCTGGACTGTAATCACATTAGCCTTCTTGTGCTGTAGCATCTACCTGCTTAATGGAGGCATGAGAAGAGGCGTCCCAGTAGGCGGGGGGTACGCCGTGTGGGTTGGTATAGGCGCTGTGGGCAGCATTATAATGGGGCTGATTCTGTTTTCTGAGTTGCTGGATATCATGAGGCTGACGTTTGCAGCCCTAATCATAGTCGGGATCGTAGGGGTTGAATTAACCTGTTCCCCCGAAAAAACATAGACTCTTTTCAATCTATTTTTTATCAGCCGCTTTTACAAGTCTCCCTGCAAAAAGCAAAAGCATACCAAAGAAGTCAACTAACAAAAACCATAATCCCATCTCACGTATAAGCAGGCCACCGCCTAAGCCGATAATAAGGATAACAACTCCTATCATTGAAGTGATAAAGTAAACAGACTTCAGGTATGCTTTTCTCGCTTCACCAGTCAACGGATATGTTTGTGGCTCTACTACCCGAGTATTTCTTCTATCTTTGTATTTAATGCCAGAAATTAAAAGGGTGATGCCAGAAGTTGTTAGCACCAAGTTAATGATGACCTCTAAGTGTAGATAGAAAAAGAAAACACCAGCGAAAATTAGGATAAACCTGCCAGAATTAATCCTGCTTGATTTCTATTTCTCTTATCCACACTTTACCCTCTTTGGAGATTTACAATTATTAATTGTTTTAATACTTTGGAGAAAAAGCCTGCGTTTGTTTTAATTAAACCAAGTTTTGGCGCTAAATTAAGCGGTCCATCTGCAGGGTACCTGACCGATATGGGGGATAACTGGACGGGCAAAATCTGGCTGTGGAAGTAGTTACTCAACCGTCATTTCCACGGTAGTCTTGTAGTCGTCTGTTACTGTTACTCCATGCGCCTTGAATTCGGCGTCGAGTTCAGGGTCGCCTGTATCCACTCTAAGGCTCTTTAGCCTGTCAAGCTTACTTTTAGTTGCGATGACGATGATGTTGTCTAAGCCTACTCTGCGAATGACTCGGCTGCTGATCTGCTGGTTACCTCTGCCAAAAATAAAGCCCTGCCCGCCAATCGGCGTAACAATGATTTTGGCTTGCTTGCCGCTTATGGCTTCAAGAATCTGCCTCTCGTTAACGTCCTTGGCGACTATCTGCCTGTTTATGATTAAATCGACTCCGAGCAGGGTTTTTTTCTGGTCAAGCAAGTCGGCGACGGTGCGAGTAGTTGTCCCCGGCCCAACAATGTAGATTACATTTGGCTTCATTTCCTCGATAATGTAAACTGCTACTGCGGCTTGGTTCTCCAGTTCATCATGAGTCATTGGGCTCTCGAGTTTGTTGCCCTGAATAAGGTGCGGCTCAAAGGGGCTAAGCATGTAGCCGTAGAGTTCGGCTGAGAGGTGTCCTTCGCGGAAGGCTTGCTCGTCGATATCCATAACTTCGGCTTCCCGCAGCGGCAGCCCATGCCACAGAAAAGTGATTGCCACCCGCGCGGCAGCTTGGGGAGAAATAGCGAAAAGGGCACTGTGCATTTTAACGCCTGTTGGAACCCCGAGGACAGGCACCTTCTTATCAACCACTTGCTCGAGGTCGCGGGTTGTGCCGTCTCCTCCGCAGTAAACCAGCAAATCCACCCCCGCCTCCAAAATTGCTTTAGCGAGGGCCTGCGTCTCCTGCGGGGAGGTTTCAGTTTTTGCTTCGCCGACGACTGTGTAGCTGTAGCCCTGCTTTTTAGCTTCCTCTTCGCCCATTTGACCTGCCCCGACGACGAGGTTGAGGTGCATTTTAGCGGGGGCGAGTTCAGAGAGGAAGGTTTCTGCACGTTGGGCTGCGATGGGTTTAGCGCCGAGTTGGATGGCTTGCTGGAGGATGGCTTTGCCGTCTGTTCCTTTTAATCCGACGGCTCCTCCCATGCCCGCTACTGGGTTCACTATTAAACCCAGTTTTTTGGTTGGAATCTGCGGTTTGGGTGCTGTCAAGGTGGGTTAACCTGTGTAGTAGATATGCGTAGGGGTTTAATAAAAAGAGGAATTTCGCTTCGGGGCTATATGGATTATCCGGGTACATTTTTAGGGCCTCTTAAGGGGAAGGGGTGGTATGGGGTGTTTATCTGCGGCTTAGCCACCAGATGACCCCGATTACTGCTGGAATCGCAATGATTGCGGCTGCCCAGATCAGTATGGTTACCATTGAGCCTACGACGTAATCCAGTGTCCAGTTCGCGATGGGTTGAGTCCAGTTGCCGTCTATGTAGACTTTGATTGCAAACGCGATGAACAGCAGCGGCGAAATGGCTCCTCCTGCGTCTCTGCCTTTGTGGCGTTTGCCCATGTTCAAGCCCGCTTTCTCCGATTCGGGTATGCGCTTCCACCATTGCCACGCCGCTATAGCTGCTAACGCTACGGGTATGCCGACGACTGCGAGTTCCCAGATGACCGCGTAGATCATGAAGATCACCGCGCTGTTCATGGACCACAGGTTCAGCGTAGATGGCACTAAGCCTGTAGCTTGGGCGTTGCCGGCGAACCATACAAAGAGGTAGACGGCTGCCGCTGCCGCAGCTATAGCTCCCGCCGTTAACACCGCGAAAACTGCAGAGTGCTGTTTGATGAAGCCGCGCCAGTTTGCCTCTGTTGAGGGTTGTGTTGGGGTTTGTGGTTGTTGAGTCATGGTTTTTCCTCCTTAAGCTGAGGGCGGGGTTTGGGTGGTTGGTGCTGGGCTTGTTGGCTGCTGTGTGTATCCGTTTGGCGGCACATACTGGTACTGCTGGTACTGCTTGGGCTTCATGCTGAAGAAGCCGATGGTTAGCAGTATGCATGCGACGAAGATCAACAGTAAGCCTACGCCGATTATGGTTAGGATTGCGCCGATCCAGAGCAGTGTTGCTGCGGTTGCAAATGAGTTCTCACCTGATTTCTGTGCCAATGTGTTTAGGCTGTTCTTGAGGCTGTTTGCTGCAAGCACGTAGAATACGAATGTTGCAACTATCCCAGCGAGGAATGCTATTAAGCCCGCGGCGAAGCCTGCGGTGAACACGAAAGAGGCACCTTCAGTGAACCAGCGGGTCGCTGAAGCCGCGCCGACAATCATGCTTACGATTGCCACTGCAGCCGCAACGATTGCAACTATCATGTACTTGAGACCTGTCCAGGCGTTACTGTAGATTGACTCATCCTGGTAGTAGTATGAGAATTCCTTCAGTGCTTTTGCAAGTAGGACTATACCTACTATGCCGAGTACCCAGCCGACGTAGGGGATTAGGCTGAGTAAGAGTAAGACTGCGCCTTCGCCAGCCAATGTTTTACTGTACTCGAAGTTTACGTTCATGTTGTTTTTCCTCCGACTTTTTTGTTCGGTGAATACCCTTAATGTAGCGTCTTGATATAGCCCTAACATTTAGAACCATGCCGCTGGGCTTTAGATGTAGACCTCTAAGGGTTAGAGTCTTAAGCAAAACGCGGTTCAACGCCGAAAATGATGTTTTTAGCGGGTTCTGGGGGTTTAATTTATTTGCAGCCACCGCAAATAAGACTGCAGGGTAAGGGCGTTGGCTAAGTCTCGCGGTATAAGCTCCGACATACAGTCTCCAAGAACAAGACTGCTTTACTTAATCTACTCGGCGCCAGGCAGCCGCATCAAAGCCGCCCCCGGAACCAAATCAAACATCGCCCACGTACTCGGCTACAAATCCGACGGCCACTTCCACTACGACTGGAACTACCTCATCAGCGCAAACATGATCGAAGAAAAACAAGGCTACTACCAAGTCACCGACACAGGCAAAAAAGAGTTCGCCCTCTATAGCACCCAGTCAATGAATAACTGGATAATGATCGTCATCGGCATAGCCATCGTCGTCTTCACAGTGGGACTACGCTTCGGGTTTGTGCCTGTGGAAAGCGCATTCGCGTTCGGCGCCATCCTGATTGTTGTCGGCGCCAACTTTCTACTGGTAGGCAAAAAAACCAAGCCGAAGCTATCTGAAGAAGCTAAAGCGCTGATAAAAGAATTAAAATAAAAAGAAAAAAGTTGGCTGCTGCAGGTTTACTGTTTGCAGGGTGTAATATACTGCTTTGTGACGTCGTTTAGCCACGGGTACAGCTTCCGCAGTTTATCCATTGACTCCGCGACCTTCTCCGCCGGGTACTCGTATGGTTGGAGTCTACCGCTGAAGTATTCCTCGTATGCGGTCATGTCGAAGAATCCGTGACCCGTCAACGCGAACAGTATGGTTTTCTCGGTGTTGGTTTTTGCGCATGCACGTGCATCGTCGCAGACGGCTTTAATGGCATGCGCTGACTCTGGCGCCGGGATGATGCCTTCGCTTCGGATGAAGATTTTCGCCGCTTCAAACGCGTCAACCTGATTAACCGCTATGGTGCCGATCTGTTTCTCCTGAGCTAAGACGCTAATCGTTGGAGCGATCCCGTGGTATCTGAGACCTCCCGCGTGGATCGGGGCCGGCATAAAGTCGTGGCCGAGCGTGTGCATTGGCACAAGCGGAGTGAGTTTGGCGGTGTCGCCGTGGTCGTAGGTGTAGTAGCCGCGAGTAACTTTGGGGCAAGCAGTTGGCTCCACTGCGAAGAACCCAGTTTCTTTCGGCGCCTTCTTTGACACTTTATCGTGGTAGAATGGCCAGAATAAACCGCTGAAGCTGCTGCCTCCGCCGATGCAGCCGTAAACTGCGTCAGGGTAATCCTCAACCATCGAAAACTGCTTCTGCGCTTCGAGGCCGGCGACGGTTTGATGCATGCAGACATGGTTGAACACTGAACCGATGGTGTAGTTGGCTTTCTTTCCTGTTTTCTCGCTTTCCAAGCTGTCCTCCACTGCTTCACTGATCGCGATGCCGAGGCTGCCTTTGCTGTTAGGGTCTTCAGCGAGGATTTTTCTGCCTGCCGCAGTTTTGTTGCTTGGGCTGGCCACGCATTCTGCCCCGTAAGCGTTCATCATGGCTTTGCGGTAGGGCTTCTGGTCGAAGCTTGCGCGAACCATGTAGACGGTGGCTTCTAATCCGAAGACTCCTGCTGCGAAGCTAAGCGCTGATCCCCATTGGCCTGCGCCGGTTTCGGTTGTGACGCGGGTGATGCCTTCTTTCATGTTGTAGTAGGCTTGGG
>CAYPGY010000144.1:0-6080 GCA_964410435.1 uncultured Candidatus Bathyarchaeia archaeon | reverse complement strand
TGGGGCGCTTCTTTAGCGTCAACTACTTCCACTGCATGGCCTTCGTCTTGTAGTGCTTTACCGATTGTTTGGGCGACTTTCTCGGTGCCGCCCCATCTTGTACCGTAGAGGACTAGAACATTCAAGGTTTCAGCTTCCAATATGAACTGATATTTGGAGAAGCAACACCTTTATGGAGACTTATTAACTCACCCACAGGTTTTAGAGTAAAACAGCGGTTTTCTTATGATTCATCGATCATGCGGAATCCTACCAGAACGTTGTTAAGCACACAGGGGGTCATGAGAGGGCATCTTTTTTTCGTTAGGAAGGGGAGGTCACTCTGAGAGGGGTAGGTATTGCTTGTCGCTTTTCAAGCTGCAGTTCAACTTATAGTTGACCCTATATATAAGGGAGGGGGTAGGTGCCAAGAGCAGCAAAAGGTCCTTTTTACAGGAGATAGGGAGATAGCTGCAAAGCAACAGAACTAAAAAACTCTAAAGCAAACAGGCACTAGCACAAACATCTAGACAGTAAACTAGCCCACCTGCAACTACAAAACCCCGCTTTTCAAAACCAACAAATGCATTCATCAATGCTGGTATTGAACAAAGAAAAAAGAAAAGGATAGATTGATTGGATCTATCGATTTTATGGGTGTTTTCGTAGGATGAGGATTGTTGCGACTGCGAGTGCAACGATTATGGCTACGCCCATGGCTGCGATGTATAGTTCTGTTGGTGGAGGCGTGATTTGTGGCTGCGCTGTCGGTGTCGCTTCTGCTGCAGTGACAACAAACGATGATTCAGCTGATGACGGATAGTATGATTCTGTGCCTGCAAAGCTCGCGATGACCTTGAAGTCGCCTTGGATGTCTGGTGTCCACGTGTAAGTGTAGAAGCCGCCTGCGTCGCTTGTAGCTGTACCGACGGTTCTAAAGTTGCCGTTAGAATCAATCACGTTAATTGCGACTGTTACACCTACTACGTTTGTCGGCTTTGGTTTCTGCATGTAGACGTATTCCATCCATGCCGCCATGCTTTCGTCAGAGACCGCTGGCACGCCGCTGGGGAACCGTGCTGCTTGCTCATCCTGCTTTGTACCCGCTGCAATATCAATTATTGTACCGCGAATCACAACAGGTGTACCCGATTCAACAGCAATGTCTGGTGCTGACACGGTTAATGCGCTTGGGCCTTTACCGAAACAGTATATCCTTGCATCGTATGAATTGAGCGTTGTAAGGTAACCGTCTGCGATGGGCGATTGGCCACCGTACATTTGGTTGCCGTAGTCCATGATTGTCCAGAGTTCCGATCCGTCTGTTGCGTTGAGGCATCTTAGTTTTGCATCCTTGTATAGAGGCGCGTTCGGCGAGTGTTCTGTTGTTGTTGTGTAGACTTTTCCGTCTGCAATTGTGCTGACAAATATTGGGTAGCGTCCGTATGGTGTTACGAAGCCGCTGTAGGTGCTGTTACCTTCGCCGCCGTTTCCATAACTCCACAGCATATCGCCGGTCTTGACGTCGTAGCAGTAGATTACACCAGCATATCCTGAGACGTAGAGTTTGTCGTATGCTATTCGCTCAAGGCATTGTGCCATAAAGTTGTAGTCGATTCCGCTGTCTGTCGGTTGCTCAGCTTGCCAGACTTGTCTTCCATCTGTGAGACTGTAACCATAGTGCTTTATGCTTTCTTTATCTGAGAAAATAAAGACGCCGTTGGTTACATCCCAGTCAGTGATTACACGTGAGTTATTGCCTGGTGCAGGTGGATAACTCTGTGACCACATTATACTTCCTTGGGATCCTGGTTTTAGGTTGATGGCAGTTATGTTTCCGTTGTCGGTTGTGACGGTTACTGCGAAGTCACCTGGGTGTCCGCCGAATCCGCCCTGTGTTAAAAGCATCATGTTACTTGGTGCGATCAGTGGAATTGATCCTTGACCTGCAGTGCCTATAGCCCAGCCTGATGTTGTTAGAGGTAATGATACGTTCCAGTCAAATGCTGATGAAGCGTTTGCTTGGACGTTACCTGTGTACCAGTTGCCGACGCTTATTCCTGAAGCGCCACCGAAAACGCGCGAGGAGTTCCATTGGGTTAGGTAGTATTTTGGAGCAGATGCAGTGCCTAGGTTAGTTAATGAGTATCTTAGGATTTCGCCAGATGGTCCAGCTACGTTTGTTCCTGCAGGTACGTTGTTGATAACCATCGTTGTTAAGACGCCTGTGCGTGCATCGTATGCGCGCCATGTTGTGCCTGAAACTGCGATTAGAAGTCCGTTGGGTAGAACTCCGTGCTGGTTGGGTGTCTCTGCGCTGTATAGGTAACCAAAGGAGGGTACAAGTGAAACGCCAGTTGAGGTAGTGTTTATGCGCCAAAGCTCTCTGCCTGTTTGTAGGTTGACAGCAACATAGTCGCCGCCTCCTGCAGTGTTGCCCCATGGCTCAGGGTAGTATAGGACACCCTGCATGATGATTGGGTTGGCAAACCGACAGTTGTAGGATAATCCACCGTAGAAGGTTTCGCCTGGGACAGCAGTGTCAGTTCCACCGACAACTCCGCCCCACTGAATTGGTTTTGCCCACATAACATGTGCACTGTTTGGTGCTGCACCGTCTGGTTGGACTGCGCCGGGGATACCGTAACCTGCGCCTGCACCTAAAACGTAAGGTGAGGCAAGCCAGTTTGAACCTAATGTGTACCACCAGGTGTTTTGTCCTTCAATTGGGCGTGTCCAGTATTCGGTTGGGAATGGATAGCTGTCGATTGGTTGAGGAACTTCTTCTTGCAGCACTTCTAGCTGGATTGTTTTACTTGCGCCAAGGAAAGTGTCGTTCTCGTAGAGCGCGTTTGCAGCTGAGAGACCTGGAGTGTTAGCTTGGTTCCATGTGTATTTTTGGTCTGGATAGGTGAATGTTAAGGTGTAGTTGCCTGCTTGGCTTGGTGTGTACTGCATGTATTGTACGCTGGTTGTGTCGCTGATGGCATCCCAGTGTTGAGTTTCCTTTTGGCCGTCGGGTTTTGTGATTGTTAGTGTGTAATCGTGGCGTCTGATGTCGTTTTGGATTGTTGAACCTGGAAGAGGAGCGTCGATCCACATGACAATAGCTACTGTTTGACCAACACCCACCGGGTTGGGCGACGCAGTCAAGTATGCGTAGGAAACCCATGTCCAGCCGGGTTGGCGTGCTTCAGTTGAAGGCAGCAAAAACATTGATGTAGATATTACCAGTATCAGAAAGATACCAGTTGCTATTACAAATTTTTTATCGGTATGTCTCATTTTTTGTCTCCTTAACTATCAGCCATGTTATGTCTAACATGGTTGTAGCCCCACCTTGCCTGAAGTGGAGATATAAGAATTGGTTGTCGCATCATCCAACAACACTTTTTATTAAAAATAATCTTACATTGATTTTAAAAAAATACAGTTTAATGATAGTCACTAATGCGCAAATTCTCAGAAAATCTGCTGACATAGAAATAAAACAAAGAAAAAGAAAACAAAGCCCCAAAAAGGGGAGAGAGAAGGTTTACTCGCCCAGTATTCGTCTGAACGCCGGGAACATTTCAGCTGCGCGCTCGCGCATCAGCAGCTCATAGTACTGGTATATGATACCTACCGAGAGTAGGATACCTGTGCCTGTACCGAATGCTCCGAGGAAGTCGCTTAACGCCGCCACCAAGCCAACTATTATGCCGCCCAGGACTGTTACGACTGGGATGTAGCGTTTTAGTATGGCTTCGATGGGTTTCTCGCTGCGTCTATAACCCGGAATTTCCATACCGCTGTCCATGAGTTGCTTTGCGACTTTGCCGGGGCCAAGTCCGCCGACTTCAAGCCAGATGAGGCTGAACACGGCGCAGAAGCCAACCATAACAGCGAGGAAGAACGCTGCGCGAACTGGGTCTCCTGCGACTGCCTGTAGGTTGCGTGGTGCGCTGGTTAGGTACGCTAAGCCGCCGACTGCGGATACGCTTGAGGTGGTTCCAGCTTCAGTTGTAGTGTATGTTCTATTGAAGTCGCCTATGATCTGGAAGAACAGGTTCTTACCAGGTTCAGGCTGTCCAAGCTGGCTCCAGAGTAGCTGCGCAAAGAAGTACACGTTTGCGAATAGTGCACTTGCAAAGATGACTGGCAGGTTGCTAACGTAGAGTAGCTTAATTGGATATCTGCTGCGGAAGCCCTTGTAGCCTGCGTAGCTCATTGGCAACTCAACGCGTACGCCCTGCAGGTAGATGATTACCAGGAACACTGCTATTGTAGCTATTAAGCCGATCAGTGTTGGGTAGAAGCCGTTTGCTGTACCAAACACCCATTCGGTTAAGGTAATTTGCCCTTGGCTTAACGTTGAGAGTGCACCTACGAATAGTCCAGTCGGAGGAGAGAACATCGACCATAGGATGTTCTGGGCTACACCAGCCATGATGAATAAGCTGATGCCGCTTCCTAATCCCCAGCCCTTCTGGACTAGTTCATCCATTAACATGACGATTATGCCTGCGGCTATGAGTTGGAAGAATATCGCTAAAACTACTGGCACGCCAAGTTGATCTAGTGTACCATACATACCGCTTAGAATGTAGGCGATTGCTTGAACGCCTGTTAAGAGTATACTGAAGACTTTGCTTGCGCTAGTGAAGAGTCCTCGGTCTTGAGGGTTTGATAGGTCGCATTTTATGATGCCTGAACCCGCGAGTAACTGCAGAATTAAACCCGCAGTGACGATTGGGCCGATACCCAGCTCCATCAATGTACCTTGATTAGAAGCAAAGATAACACGTAATGAACCGAAGCTGTCCTGCGCATCTGCGCTTACACCGTACAGCGGGATTTCGGTCATTACAAGGAAAATTACTAGACAAAGAGCAGTCCAGAATAATTTCTCGTTAAAAGAAACTTTACGTTCTGGCTTCTTAATTTCGGGAAGTATGCGGCCTACTGGTTTAAAGAGGTTGAGGAATCTTCCGGCCATTTAGCAGCCTTACTCCTCGGATGCTTCTGCTTCAGCTTCGGCTTCTGGGAGAACTAGTTTTCCGCCTGCGGCTTCGATCTTAGATTGGGCGGATTTTGAGGCTGCTGCAACGGTTACAGTAATTGCTTTGGTAACTTTGCCTGTGCCGAGAAGTTTTGTGTAGCCTAGTTCGGTTAGGTTAATTTCTTTGCCTGTGGCTAGCTGATCTAGTTTCAGTAGGTTAATGGTGGATTCGATTCTGTGTTTGCTCTGTGGTGAAGTGAATCCGTTCTTGCCGAAGTAACCTGGATTAATGTTTTGGATTTTGCTCCAGAGATGCTTGTGGCGTCCGACTCTGCGGTTGCCTTTGCTACCTGAGTCTCGGTGTTGACCGATTCTTCCGTAACCCTGAGTTCTGCTGCCTCGGAATTTCCTGATTTTTCTTAATTTATGGGGCATGTTGATCTGCTTTTCCTATTGCTGTTGATTCAGCTTTCTTTAATTTGATTTCTAGCACGCCGTTCTTGTATTTAGTGTGCGTTTCGTCTGGTATGACTACTTTCGGCAGATTTAAACTTTTATAGTATCTGCGTTCCTTCGATTTGGCTGACAGCGTGACTTTCTGATCTTTCACATTTATCTTGAATGTTTCCTTATTAAACCCTGCGATCTCGGCAACGATTGTTATGTTGTTATTGTCCTGAAATATGTCGATCAGGGGTTTAAGATCCTGGCGTTTTGCATAGTTGTTGGTGGATGGGCGGAAGCTTGCCGGCGCCACTTTTTTCTGGGCGACCTTTGGCTTCTTGGATGTTTTAGCTTTATCTAACTCGTTTAGGTCAAGCCATTTACGATTCTTTATTGTTCTTTTCCATCGTGCACTCACTGGTCATTTCCCCCTCCAAAGTTAACTACCCATCTTTCTGACGCCATTATAAAATGTATCGCACATAAAGGATTAGAAAACCCCTGAGCGACAGATTGCAGATTGACGCTAAAACTAGCGATAACAATTGGAGCCTGCGCTAATACGCAACCGCTTTTTATGCTCGAACTGACTGGTTATAAGCGGTTTAAGCCTCGGCTCAGGGGATGTACAATTACTTATATGTAATTTCCAGAAATATCAAAACTACAATCTGCT
>CAYPGY010000143.1:4013-6081 GCA_964410435.1 uncultured Candidatus Bathyarchaeia archaeon | reverse complement strand
CAGGCACACCCACCATAGGAGACAACCTCACTGCAACATTCAACGGCGCAATAGTAACCTTAAACAACCGTCAAAGCAGCGGCTGGGGCGACTTCAACGCCACCTTCACCGTTCCGCTTCTGGCACCTGGCAACTACACACTAAGAATCACCGATAACACAGGCGACAACCTCACCGCAACCTTCCGAGTTACCGGCTACACAATCACCGTGAACCAAAACAGCCACGGAACAATCAGCCCATCCACCGCTGAATACACGGCAGGTGCAAACCAAACCTACACAATCACTCCCGACGTCGGATACCACATACTAGACGTTATAGTAGACAGTGTTTCAAAAGGTGCAGTTTCATCTTGGCAATTCACCAGTATAGCTGAAAACCACACTATCACAGCAACATACGCCCCAGACGAGTACACCTTAACTATTACAATCATCGGTAACGGCGCAGTAATTAGGAACCCAAACCAAACCACTTACCACTACGGCGATGTCGTTGGATTAACCGCAACACCCGACGCAGGCTGGTCATTTAGTGCATGGACAGGAGATGCAAGCGGTACAACCACAACCACCAGCATAACCATCACAGGCAACAAGACGGTCACCGCTACTTTCGTGGAGAATACCTACACCTTAACGATGCTAACCGTCGGTAACGGCAACGTCAACCCGGGTAACGTCACAACATACCATTACGGAGACTCAGTTGACATAAAAGCAATCAACGCTGTCGGCTGGTCATTTAGCGGCTGGAGTGGAGACGCATCAGGAGCAGCAAACACCACCCTAACCATGAATTCAAACAAAACAGTAACTGCAACGTTCCTACAAAATATTTACACAATAACCATGACTTATACCGGTAACGGGCACGTCGATTTCAACGCAACACAACCATACAGTTACGGCCAAACGGTAAGCTTAACCCCAGTTGCGGACCCTGGCTGGAGTTTCTACGGCTGGAGCGGCGACGCCCAAGGCAGCACCAACCCATTGCCTGTATCAACGACAGTTAACAAGACGATAACTGCAGTATTCACACAGAACACGTACACTCTAACGATGATTACTGTTGGAAACGGCCAAGTGCTCCCGGGAAACGCAACAACCTACACCTATGGCGATAACGTTGACCTTAAAGCAATAGCAAGTGCCGGTTGGAGCTTCAACGGCTGGACTGGCGACGCTACAGGTACATCAAATACAACCATCACCATCAACACCAACAAGACAGTCACCGCAACCTTCACAGAAAACACATACACACTAACAATACTAACTGTTGGCAACGGCAACATCAGCCCCGGTAACGTTACCAACTATCACTACGGAACCACAGTAAACCTCGAGGCCATGAACGCTTACGGCTGGACCTTTACGGGTTGGAGCGGTGACGCCACGGGCGCAACAAACACAACCATCACAATGGATGCCAACAAAACCATCACAGCCACCTTCACCCAGAACGTCTACACCTTAACCATGATAACAGTTGGTAACGGTAACGTTTCACCCGGCAACCAAACATACCTCTCCGGAACAAACGTAACCATCAGTGCAAGCCCCGCTCAAGGCTGGCAAATAAGCTCGATTAGCTACGGCTACGCAAACAACACCATCATAACCATGAACGGCAACCTAACGGTCTTAGTCACATTTATGATACAATCTGTCTATGTTCCACCGATAACGCCGCCAACACCAACAACAGTCACGCTTAACATATTGCCAAGTGTAGGCGGAACAACATCACCCGCTAATGGCAGCCACACTTACAATAGAAACGTGTTAGTCCAAGTTACAGCTACTCCGAACCCTGGCTGCAGCTTTGCATACTGGATCGTCGATAATAATGCTGAGGGCTCTGAGTCAACATTAACATTGACTATGGCGTCAAATCATACTGTTCAGGCTATCTTTGTAAATAATACCTACACATTAACAGTAATCACTCAGGGCCAAGGCACAGTAAGCCCAGCTAACTCAAGCTACCGCTACGGTGAACTAGTCTCCTTAGAGGCTATCGCTGCTTCTGGCTGGAGCTTCAGCGGCTGGAGTGGAGA
>CAYPGY010000143.1:0-3913 GCA_964410435.1 uncultured Candidatus Bathyarchaeia archaeon | reverse complement strand
CATCACACAGCTACCAATTCGGCTCAACTCTTGATGCAACAGCAACGAAACGCTATGTCTACAACGCCATATCAGGATTGTCAAGTACACAAAACGGCACATTAACCGTCACCCAAGCAGGTACAATAACAGCAGCCTATGAAACCCAATACCAATTAACTGTCCAGACATCTCAAGGAACTGCAAACGGCGGCGGATGGTACCCAGCTGGGTCAACTGCCACTGCATCAGTTCAAACCTCCACAGTTCAATCCACCGACAACACCCGCTACGTTTTAAGCGGCTGGTCAGGAAGCGCATCTGGCTCAGGCACAACAGTATCCGTGCTAATGGACGGCGCAAAATCAGTTACTGCTGAGTGGACAAAACAGTATTACGTCACCATCAACGCAAACCCCTCAGGTGCTGCAGCCTCTTTAACTTCAAGTACGTGGACACCCGCCGGCACCATAACGATAACCACGTCAGCAGGCGGCAACTACAACTTCACCTCATGGACAACCACCGGGGATGTAACAATCGCATCTACATCTTCAGCTTCAACCACAGCAACCGTTAACGGCGCAGCAACAATCACAGCAAACTTCGACCAACCCAGTCAGACAATCATTGCAACCATGACAACAAACAGTGAAACCTACATTGTACAGTTGGGCGGAAACATCACAAGCAGCCAAATGATGAACCTAACGATTACACCGCAGCCTGAAACGTCCAGCACAATAGTTGAATTCACCGTAACTGGTAAATCAGGCGATCATGGCTTTGGCAACCTAACCCTCTCTAAAGACGCGATTCCATACGGTACAACACCAGTCATCTACATCGACGGCGTACAAGTGGCGAATCAAGGATACACTGAAGACGCAAACAACTATTACATCTGGTACACAACGTCGTTTAGTACCCACACGGTAACGATACAATTCACTATAAACACTAACGCTAATGAACCGACACCAGCGCCTACAGCTTCAACGCAGCCAAATGACGATTTACCCACCGAGTTTAACCCCGCTTTCGTCGCGGTCTTTGCTCTAGTAATCGCCTTTATAGCAGTTGCAGTGCTATACTGGCGTAGAAAGCAAAAACAATAAACCTTCTTTTCCCCTTTTAATGACCTGTCAGAATGTAGCTGGCTATCGTTACACTGCAGAGAATTATGCATATCGGTGCAGCGGCTTTCCGTTTAAAAAGCACGTTGTAGTAGCCTGCGCATTCTCCTTTCACCAACCACAGGTACCTCTTAGCATGTACCAGCTCCAATGAGTAGCCTTCTCCTTCCTTCTCAAAGCAATATAGTTGCCGAATGCTTATAAGATGTATTTCCGAAAGCACAATATCATCCAAAAAACGAGCATAGCGGCATTAACTTCAATAACTCGCATCCGCTTCTAAGCACAAACAATCCCACTCAGAAGGAACACGCATGGTTAAACCTAAAGTCGGCGTCTCAATGCTTTACAGCTTAGGCGAACCCTACAACCGTATGATTAAACGCCTCGCTTCAATGGAGACTAAATATATAGAAATAGTCGACGACGGCACCTATGACTTGAACAAGCAGCGTATAACGCAGCTAAAAGAAGCCGCTAAATCTCTCGACCTCATCTATAGCGTCCATGCACCGTTTGTTGACATAAACATCGGCTCCCCAGCTAAACCCATGCTCGCTGCCGGCTTAAAACGCCTCAAACAGTCCCTTGCAAACTCTAACAAAATAGGCGCGAAGATGTGGACTTTCCACCCTGCTCAATTCACAGGTATAAGCCCGTTTTACCCCGACAGCCTCTTTAAACAATCGTTCGAGAGCATCAAGGAACTCTACACTGTAGCTGAAGATTACGGGATAAACATGGCTCTTGAGAACATGCCTTCACAGTACGGTTACCTGATGAGTAAACCCGAGGAGTTCCAGCGCCTCTACAAAGAAACCAATTTACCAATAGGTATCACATTGGATTTGGGGCATGCCCATCTTGACAATCAAATTCAGTGCTTCTTTGATCAAATAGCCGACAGAATCGTACATATCCACGCCAGCAACAACTACAGTAAGCAGGATGACCACAACGGCGTAGAAGACGGCGACATCGACTATGGCCAGTTCGTTGAGAATCTACGTAGAATCGGCTACGACAAGTGGGTTATGGTTGAGTCGATAAAGAAAGTGCCTGAGAGTATAGCGAAGTTAAAGCAGCTTCTGGCTTAAGGGTAACTCTAGCTCCAAGTAGTCCTCAGCGAGCACTGTGTTGGGAAATACCTTTCTTGCCTGCTCAAGCAGCGGCGACGCATCGGAGTATCTTGCGCTGATATGCGCGAGCACCAACTGCTTCGCGTTTGCCGCTTTCGCCTGATTTGCCGCCTGCGTCGGAGTCGAGTGGCCATCAACATCTGCTTTTTGTGTGAGTGAATCGTCGAATGTGCAATCGTGAATAACCATATCTGCATCTTTTGCAAAATCTGCGAAGGCGTCGAAGGGTTTAGTGTCGCCTGTGTACACGATTTTTCTGCCCGCACGTAATGGGCCCATAACGTCGGTTGGTTTTACTACGTTGCCGTTGGGGCCAGTGACTTCTTTTCCGCTCTGCAACTTAGACCACAATTCGCCTTGTGGTATGCCGAGTGCTTTGGCTTTGTCAGGGTAGAATCTGCCGGGACGTGGGTGCTCGGTGAAGGCGAAGCAGTAGCCCTCGACCGCGTGGTTGGATTTGACGGCGGTTACGTGGTATTCGCCCTCCTCCACGATTGATCCTTCGCCGGTTATTTCATAGATTTCTAGTGGGTAGTTGACACCGAAGTGAAGCGTCTCAGCAGTGCATTTCAGGAAAGCGCCTAAACCGACGGGTCCGTAAACCTGCAGGGGCTCTTTACGCTCCATCAAAGCCATCGTTTGTAGCAAGCCCGGTAAGCCGAGTACGTGGTCGCCGTGAAGGTGGCTTATGAAAATCTTCATTTTGCGGTGGAAACTCACTTTAGCTCCCATCATCTGATGTTGGACGTTTTCTCCGCAGTCAAACATCCACTGGCTCTTTGGGCATTGCAGGACTACGCAGGGTAGGCTGCGTTTTAGGGTGGGTACGCTGCCGCTTGTTCCTAGGAATATTACTCGGATGCTCATGGCTGATACACGTGTGTATTGGTAGTTTGTTCTGTTGTTAATTATTGTTGCCTTTTAGGTCTGCATGGTTTCATTTTGCTTTATTTGGTGATTTAATTCGATTGTCGGTTATGTTCAATTTTCAGTTATCATTAATGATAAACTACAAAAAGTTAGCTTTTAGTATATTATTTTTTACCAAAGGCTTATAACTAAAATGAGTCGAATAGTTTATCAGGTAAGCGTATTGCTGCAAAATCGCTTACTTAAAGGAGAAATAAAAATGAGAAATAAAAGCAAATTAGCTTTAGCCCTTTTAGTCGTTTTTGCGTTGTCCGTAGTTACAGCAATTCCTCTGAACTTCGGAGCAAACGCGGCTACATCAATGAAAACGTACGCGATTTCCGACGCGATCCCTAACGTACTCGGTGTTGGGGAACAGACGCTTCTCAAATGCGGTATCACCGAAGCTCTAGCATCGCAAGCCTACGGCTGGACAGGCATCACAATCGAAGTCACTGCACCAGACGGAACAAAACAGACTCTTGGCCCATTCACCACTGACTCAACAGGTTCAACCTACACACTATACACACCTAACCAAGTCGGCACCTACACCCTAAAAACAAACTTCCCACAGCAGACAATGCCCGTTGACACCATGGTAATGGAAAGAGGCGGAGCAATGATTCTCAAAGGCACAATTATGCTGGCAAGCACAGCAACAAGCACATTCCTCGTAACTGAAGAACCATCAAAAATGTACCCAGCCCACTCATTTCCAACTGAGTACTGGAGTCGCCCAATTGATCC
>CAYPGY010000142.1:0-6126 GCA_964410435.1 uncultured Candidatus Bathyarchaeia archaeon | reverse complement strand
TGTTTCTGCCAAAACTTTTCATTGATGATGTAGCAGGGCAGCACTCCCTTCTTCTTCTAATTTTTTAAAAAAATATTAAATAACGGGCTCCAGGTAAAAATCGCACATTCTACCATCAAGCTTTTGATATACCCTAAAACATATTAGCGGTTCTACGAATCCTTTCACTGGGTCCATTGGGTGTACGAAATCATAATCTACATCATCCTATCGATAGTCTTCGAAAACGAAGGCGGCAACCTCTACGGAGTCGCAGTAGGATTCGACCCAGCACTAGTCTTCATATCCACATTAATAATCAACCTTCTAGTAGTTTTCGCTGCCTCGATGCTAATCGACAGACTGCTAAACTGGAAAAAAGGCTTAAGAGCATGGATCGAGCGGCGCACAGCACGTGGCCAACGCCTAATCAACAAGTACGCTTGGTTTGGGGTACTCGCTGGAACGTTTGTGCTCTCACCAATGCAGACAGCCATCGTCGGCAAATTACTATTGATCGAGCCAAAAAAGCTCTATCCACCACTAATCCTAGGAACGGTACTAGGCTGCATGGTCTCGATGGGCGTAGCATTAGGCATATTCAAACTCATACTGGGCTGGTAAAAGCGCTACTTGCAGAATCGCCCGTCATTACGGGTGACCTCAAGCTTGTCTATTTTACTGCTAAACCAACCAATCCGCTCTGCCTGCACACAGTCAAACGCGGGAACATACGGTTTGATATCTAGAAGCGGAGTTCCATCCACAATATCCAAATCGCAGATATACAACACGTTACCCTCGATACGCTGCAATCTAACTATTGAGAAGCCAATACTGTTAGGTCTAGCTGGTGCACGAGTTGCGAAAACGCCGTGAAGCCTATCGTCTAAGAAAGGCTTAACCATCAAAGCGTAATCCTTCGCCAAATGCAGGTGATAAAGCAGAATTATATGTGAAAAACCCTCCAAGTCAGTTAGACCCTGTACATATTGGGGGTAGAGTGCTATGGTGCCCTCAGTGTCTTTCGAGGCGGCTGCTTGGATCGGCACGTTTTTGGGTTCCTTGAAAGGCGAATGGATCACACCTATCGCTTTAAAGGTAAATTCACTCAAGACATTTCTACCTATAATCAGGTTCATTACGGTAAATACGTTTAATGGTTTTGGGCTAAAGCACACCGCGGGCCTTATCGCCCACGGTTAAGCTTTCCTCCTTGATCATATTCATAGCTTGGCTTTGAGCTCGAATCCTACGTCAACTGTGACTTGCGCAGTTAAACGCGTCGCCGTCAACTCTTTTATTGATCCCTCAACAGCCTTGGCAAGGTTACATTGCCAATCAACATTTTCTAAACCAATTTCTTACGGCTTTAATGTAACTACAGCATTTCTACTCGTTAGTCCTATCAGGCTTTGCCGAACCACTTCTCAAACCAAGCCGAGTACATCCCTACGCATTCCTTCTGGTAGGACTCTTCGCTTTCCTCTTTTAGGCAGCTGGCAAGCTCTAGATTATGTAAAAGTTCCTCTTTAGCCTCCTGCATTACCGCATTCAAGTCGTCTAGCATGTCGTTGCCGCCGGACGCGTAATCTTTTGTTGCTTGACGTAGGAAAGCACGTTTACTTCTAATCATTTCTCCAAATTTCCCTTCAGACATACGGATCTCATCTGCTCTTCCAAGTTGGGTTTGCTATTTATCAGGTTTGTTATCTATTACTTTCAGCTTCCTAATTACGCGCCATATCCAACACAATAAGCAAATACCAATAAAGCTAAATAGCAACAGCTAACATGACATTTTGAGGAATCAGAATGGTTTTTGAAAAAGTAGCCCAAACCCAAGAAATTCAGCCAAACCAAATGAAAAACGTAAAACTTGGAAACAAAGAAGTACTAATAGCAAATGTAAACGGCGCCTATTATGCTATAGGCAACATATGCACTCACATGGGTGGAACACTCTCAAAAGGCGCTTTGCAGGGCAACATCGTTACATGCCCCAGACACAAAGCTCAATTTGATCTAACCACCGGCAAAGTTGTGAGTCACCCAAAAGTTCCGTTGATACACCCAAAAATCTCTGACCAAACAGTCTATAAAGTAAAAGTAGAAGGCACAGACATACTATTGGAAAAGCCCTAATTTGGAAATTAAGTTTGCGTTCTCTCCCAGTGGTAGAGATACTCCTGCGCATATCCCGCATAATGCCCGAAGTAGGCTCTTGCGAAGTCGCCGATTTTCAGGTACTCGCCGTTAGTCAGGGTTGATCGGCTCGAAAGACGTTTTACAAGCTCAGGCGATAACTTATCTGAGTAATGGTTGAGGATAACCCGCTTCACCCAGACATCAACTGGGAACGCTTCAGTTTTATCCAGCGAAAACAATAGCACACAATCCGCCACTTTGAGGCCGACGCCCATAAACTCCAGCAACTTTGAACGCGCCTCGATATAGGGTAGTTTTCGGAGGTCTTCAAGGTTTATGTTTTCGTCAACGATTTTCTGGGCAGTTGCTTTGACGTATTTAGCTCTGAAGCCCAAGCTGCATTCCCGCAATCCACTTTCGCTTGCCAACGCCAATTGCCTAGCACTGGGGAAGAGAAAAAATGTTTTGCCGTCGAATTCGCGCTCTTCGCCGAACCTTGTGGATAACTGCAGCAGCATATGTTCTATGGCGGGGATGTTCTTCTGTATCGAGCATATGAATGCCACGAGGCAGTTCCATGGCTCCTGCCGAACCAGCCTCAATCCAGTATACTGTTTGAGTGCAGCGTGAATATACTTGTCTTTATCTACGCACCGGGCGATCTCAGATAAATCATCATCTAACCTGAAATATTTGCGTACAAAACCTTCGTCGGCGCCTTCAAACTCCAGTTCAGAACCACACTGACGAATTTTTATAGTTCTATCGCCGACAACGCCGTACCACCAGCCATCCAGCTTCATCCAACGGAAAACCTGCCCGCAGCAAAGCGAAAAATCAAGGTCAAACGGGACACTAAGCCGCATAGCTACTGTTGCTCCATAAACTTTTCTGGCTTAGGAACCTCCGGCGCCAAACCCTTGCGTTTACGCAGTTCAACAATAACTTCCGCCGCCTGTTTCTTCGGCATCTTTTCCCAGTGATCAAACAACGACTGCCAAACTGCCCTGCCCGAAGTAGCCGAACGCAGCTCCTTGGAAAATCCAAAAGTCTCCGCCACTGGAATGTAGCCTGTAATCTGCGTTAAGAGGCCTTTCTGCTCGTAATCTGTGACTTTTCCGCGTTTCGTCTGCAGAATGCGGGAGGATTCGCTTGAAAGCTCCGAGGCGACGGTTATTATGATCTTATACACTGGCTCCAGCAGCGTGGGGTCAGCTGTTAAGAAACTTGCGAATACAGCTTTGCCGACGCCGCGCATAACCTCCGAGTTGCCAGCTGCGTCAGCTGCGAGTTCTAAATCAATCAGGTTCACCTGTATATGGCGCATCGGTTCACCACATAACGGCCCCGCATGGCAAGCGTACTCGAACCCCGCTATTACTGCCTCAAGCACAGCTTCCGGCAACGCATCGGTTTTTGCATTATAATCCACCAATGTATTACGCTGCTCATCAAGCGACAATATAGTTCCACGGTCTTCATCCATGAAGACGCCGTGTTCCTGCTCGGGCTCAACCTGCACCCAGAAGCTACTTCGCTTATCTGGACTCTTCACCAGCACCGTCGCCCCATCCTTCTGTATAGTCTCCATATAGACAACACGAGGCGAAGAAACAGTCACTTCCAAACCCTGAGCCTTCAACTGGTTAATCGCAACTTCAAGATGTAACTCGCCCATACCGCTGAGAAGGTACTCCCCCGTATCTTTATCCACCGCAGCTTTGAGGTTCGGGTCCTCAGCGGATAGCTTCTCAAGCGCCTTCTGCAGCGCTTCGATATCCTGTGGGTTCTTGGGTTCAACGGCTAACGTGACGACGGGTTCCGAAACGTATGTTATGGCTTCAAAAGGCATCATACCCGCTCCATGCGAGAGATCAACCAGTGTCTGCCCCGCGGAAGCCCTGCCCGCCAGCGTAAGCGTAGCCAAGTTGCCAGCGGATACTTCAGGTACCTCTTCACGCAATGCGCCCATATCAATCGAGACCGCTTTAACTTCGACTTCGTTAAAGGCCTCGATGATGCGCAGTCTGTCAGCTTTCTTTATTTTGCCCGAGAAAAGCCGACCGGACGCAACTGTGTCACCTGCCTCGTCGGTATGCACGTTAGTGACAAACATCACCGCTGGGTCACCGTCGCTGCAAGCCACCAAAGAGGCACCCGCAGGGGAATTGAGGCGTCCATCCCATATGCCGCCTATCCGGTAACCCTGCGCCTCCCTTGGGTTAGGCAAAGATTTAACAGCCATCTCAAATACCGCTTCATAAACGGGTAGTGATTCTTTTAATTTGGCGCCGTCGCCATTCCTGCAAGCCTTAATGATATCCGAAAACTTGACGCCATGCCGCTTCGCCATATCCACCGTGAAACCCCAACCATACAACGCCGCACCGAACGCCACATTACCCTTTGCCGGGCTGATCTTCCACTGGTTTTTAAATTGGGCCTCAGCATAAAGCTCTATTAAGTCGTTGAATGTGCCGATTATGTGGTCCAGCTTCTTCTGCAACTGCTCTTCGCTTAACTGTAACTCGGTGATTAATCGGTCGATTTTGTTTATGAAGAGCACTGGGCGGACTCTTTCTCTAAGTGCTTGTCGTGTGAGGATTTCGGTTTGCGCCATAATCTCCTCTACAGCGTCAACTACGACTACTACGCCGTCGATAACCCGAAGTGCACGGGTGACTTTGCCTGTGAAGTCCACGTGCCCCGGCGTGTCAACGAGGTTGATGATGTATGATTCGCCGTTTGGGCTGTAGAGAAGTGAGATGTTGGCGGTTTTTATGGTGATTTTGCGTTTCTGCTCTTCTTCAAGGTAATCCAGCACCCGCGCCATGCCAGCCATCTGCGGCGACAGCAACCCAGCCCCCGCAAGCAAGCTATCAGCCAAGGTGGTTTTACCGTGGTCAATATGGGCGATTATGCCTACGTTTCTTATACAGTCTTTGTTGCCCATTAACTGCTGAATCTGGCCTATTTGTCTAAACCGCGGCATAGCTGAACACGTAAAACAGGCATAGTTGAAGTGATGTCGCTTTTATCTTTTTATTCTGATAGCGCTCAGTTGCGTGGATTAGAGGTTGCTGGACGGAGCTTTTTGAGCTGTTTTACGCTGTTGGCCACTTGGTTCATCTTCACCAAGTTGAAAGTCACATTAACGTAGGTTACTGCGGAAAACACTATTGCAACCGATAGGGGCGCGTAGAGTGTGGATATTAGCAAGCCGTCGGTTAATCCGTTGCCTCCAATAACTGCACCAACATAGTAGGGGGAATAGGCTAAGTCGACAGCGAAAAGCGACAGCGGAACACAGAACATCGTTAACGCCAACGAGGCAAACATGTTTGCGCCCAACCCTCTGCTAGGTCGGGGATAGAGGTTAACGCCAGCAGCAACCACGCTGACTAAGAACGCGTAGAGTAACGGGTAGCCTGCGACTCCGTCCGCGGTCTGGCGACAGATGGTAAAAGCCAGAAGTGTAGAGACAAGAAAAGCCAAAGCCAGCTTCCTGAAGGGAGACTTTACATATTTTAGGAATAAAGCGGCAAAAAGCGGGACTAAAACCAATGGAGCAAGGGCACCATATATGTCGACTCCCAGAGTCTTCGTTAGCATAATCGGCGTGTAAGCAGGGTAGGCTGCATAGTAGTCTCCAAAAGCGCCCACTGCAAGTATACCCAGAGTCGCCGCTACTACACCCAGCAGGGCAACGGCGGCGGACCTAATGTAAGCGATAACTTCAGCGCTGACTGGCAAACAACTTCACACCTAAAACATCGGCGACGCCGTTATAATTGCCTTGATACGTCATTTTTGGACATACGACTGACTTTAAAATGAAATACTTTTTAAGCTAATGAATAATTGATTAATGAGTGCTCACAAATGAGTCAAACAAACCGAATCTGTGTATTTTCATTATCTAAAAAAGATCCAACTTTTAAAAGTGCTGTATCAATAAATACGCCAATCAATTGGCTGAATAGCAAAAAGAACCCTCCA
>CAYPGY010000141.1:0-6129 GCA_964410435.1 uncultured Candidatus Bathyarchaeia archaeon | reverse complement strand
GTTTCTGGTTCAGCGTCTGGGTTTTGTTGCAGGTTGGTTGTGGCGACAGTACAAGCAATGGCGGAAGTAACGCGGTTTTTGATCTGCTTTTTCGTAAAGGCGATGATGTGTAGGGGGTAGGTGCCAAGTTGACCCAGTTAGGGAAATTTAGAACTTAGTGGAGGTTTCCCTAGCTGCCTTTTTGAGGTTTTTTGGTTGTTTACAGCCAACCAAAGAGGTTCTTGGCCCTTGCACGCTCGGGGCGTGTTTTGTCCCGCACTTATGGTAGCACGTATTATTACAAAGGTGTTACTTAAATATAAGTGTTACTTTTTTTATAAAACGTGACACTGGCTTAGAGGAAGCAAAATGAACAAACAGCAAAAACCCGACGCAAACCAATCAATCACCCGAGCAGGCGTAACCTTCCCGCCCGACCTCCTAGAAGACTTCGACAACATCACCCAAAAAATGGGCTACGAAAGCCGAAGCAAAGCAATCCAAGACGTCATCCACTTATTCGTAACAGAACGCAGCTGGATACAAAAAGACGACGGCGCAAAACACGCAGGCGTCATACTCATGGTGTACAACCACGAAACACGCGGATTAGAAACAGAATTAACCGAAACCCAGCACCACCACAAATCCATAGTTACCTCAACGATGCATATACACGTCAGCGACAAAGACTGCCTAGAAGTAATTGCCATAAAAGGCAAAGTTTCAGAAGTCAAACACCTAAGCGATGAATTAGCAACACGAAGAGGCGTAAAACTGGTAAAAACAGTGATAGCGACAATATAGGTCCATCAGTTGATTGGGGCTATGGGTATTATGTATGGGTTGTTCTTGCAGTAACCGATTTCCACTTCAACCCCATAAGCCACCCCAATGTTTTCCGCAGACAATACGTCTTTAGCTTCTCCGGCAGCGAAAACCCTTCCCTCTTTCATCATGACAATTTTATCACAGTATCTGGATGCAAGGTTGAGGTCATGAATGGCTACTGCAGCAGAAAGTTTCTGATTTGCAACTAGCTTACGGGTTAAATCCATGACTTCAAGCTGGTGTCTTATGTCAAGGTTGCTTGTCGGCTCATCTAGCAGCAAAACCTTTGCTTCCTGAGCCAAAGACCTTGCCACGAGCACTCTTTGCTGTTCTCCGCCGCTGAGTTCGTAAAAGTTACGCATAGCTAAATGCTCGACGTTGAGGGTTTTTAGGGCTTCCCAGACTTTTTCTTCGTCTTTAATACTGCTTTGCCAAGTGACGTGCGGTCTTCGCCCCATAAGTACCATCTCGAAGACGGTTGTGGCTTCGTTGTTGCCCGATGTGCTCTGAGGAACATAGCCTATTTGTTTGGCGACATCAAGCCGACTCATCTTTTTGAGTGTTTGTTCACCTAGCAGTATTTTGCCCTGTTTGGGTTCGAGGATTTTGTTAATGCATTTCAGCAGAGTAGTTTTTCCGGAACCGTTTGGTCCCACCATGCCTAGAACTTCTGAATTTTGGAGTTGCATGGATACCGCGTTTAGGGTTGGGGTGCTGCGGTAGCTGAAGGTTACGCCTTGCACGGTGATGTTCATTTGGGTCTCTCGCTATGTGAGTGTGTTTTTAGGTATTTGAGTGTTACTTTCCTTTTATTTTGTAACACAACATATAAGTAATACTTTTTTTGAGAAAAGTGTTAACGTGACTTAGTATGAAAACAATCACAATTGCAGCAATCCTGCTCATAGCAATAGTTGTAGTATCCTCAGCCGTAATCGGCTATAGCCAAAACTGGTTCCAATCAAAAACAACAGAAACACAACCAACCCCAACCACTTCCCCAACAACTACTCCCACCAGCAACCCAACGGCAAATCCAACCAGCACCGCAACACAATCACCAACCCAAGCACCGACTACTTCGCCAACAGCAAACCCCACAACTACCCCAGCAAAGGTAACTGACATGAACCTAACCCTTGAAATCTACGGAAACGCCAACATGGACGACAAAATCGACAGCGCCGACGTAACCTACCTCCAGAGTATAATCAGCGGCTCCAAAACCCAAACAGCGTTTGCCGACGCAAACCTCGACGGCGCTATAAACCAAGTGGACGTAAACCAAGTCAACGCAATCATCGCTGGCACGTACACAGAGATGAAGCTGCTTGACGGCAACGGCAAAAACATCACTTTAACTCATAATGAGAATAGGGTTATTCTTGAATACATACAGAACGCCGAGTTAGCCCGAATACTCCAGATTCAGGATAAAGTGGTAGGTGTTGACTACTGTGTTGATAAGCTAAAATCCATATACTTCCCAGAAAACGCTGCTAGTATTGCATCCGTCGGTGCTATGAACACACCCGATTATGAAGCAGTTCTTAACCTTCATCCAGATATACTTTTAACCTTCTCAAATGACACCTCTGAAAAGGTCCAAAAGCTACCAGGCGTAGATGTAGTTTACCTCGGACTATATTACCCTAACGTACTAGATCCTGTACACTCAGAGTATATCCAAGCTATTCTGAAGGCCGGCTACATATTTCACCGCGTTGACCAAGCAACAGACTTCGCAAACTGGCTACTCAAACTAACCAGTACAATTAGCGCTAAAACTACAACTCTAACAAATGCCCAGAAACAGACAGTTTTTATAACTAACTACCCCTACACTACGTCATCTACCGTCTCAGCTTACATGACTGTTGATACACTTGGGCAAGTATGCATTTTAGCAGGCGGCAACAACATCGCATCAATCCTGCCTACTTACTCCACCGCAGCTTCAGCTAAAGTTGACGCAGAATGGATTATCCAGCAGAACCCCGACTACATATTCCTCCACACCGTTCGATACACATACAGCGGAGTAATGAGAGATGACCCTGCACAGGGCATAGACGTCACAGATTCAACAAGCATACGCAATTGCCTACAACAATGGCTGTCACAACCACAATTCGCCAACCTGACAGCAGTCAAGAACAACCACGTTTACATCATAGCAGGCGACTTCCGAAACAACGCAATGGGCGGCGCACTCGGCGCAGTATACATGGCTAAAATACTCTACCCCGACCTACTAAGCGACATAAACCCTCAGGCAATACACCAAGAATACATCACAAACTACCTACACCTCAATTATAACCTCGACAACAGCGGCGTCTTCCTTTACCCATCAATAACCGTCAACGGGGATAAAGTCGGCATTCCAAACGGAGCAAGCTAAACAATGCAGCTTCTCCCCTCTCTTCTTTCTTTTTATTTTCTAACATTACATAACTCAAACAGGGCTGTTTCTAATTGACGGGTCCAGTTGATTGGATCAACCTACGACAAACACTGCTGGTAGCTGCGCACAGAACCAAACTCTATGACGTAAGCTACTGGGACAAAGAAGCAGGTGCTGTCAACAAAAACGTTTCACAACTAACCAAACTAACAAGTCATCAAGTAAAGCTGCTACCCCTAAACCCTGATCTTACCGTACTCGACGTGGGCGCCGGAACCGGCCGAATAACCATACCAATGGCTAAAGACTCTAAGCACGTAACCGCGCTTGAGCCCTCCGCAAAAATGCTTGCAATTCTACGTGAAAACGCGATGGAGCAACATGCCTTCAACATCAGTTACATCAACCAATCCTTAGAGGAGCTGGATACGCCAGTCTCATACGATTTGGTTGTTGCTTCTTTCTCGCTTTTTATGCTTGACCTCGAAAAAGCCCTCCTGAAGATGAACAAGTTGGCTAGTAAAGCTGTTTATCTTTTCATGTCTGCTTCGCCATGGGTGGCAGAAGGCTTACAGAAAGCAGTCTACGGTAAAATAGACTTGAGCTCAGACTTCATCTTAACATACAATATCCTCCACGACATCGGCGTAGTGGCTAACGTGGACGTATACGATTACGAGTCAATTTTAACTTACACGAACATTGAGGAAGCAGCTACAATGTTAACTGAGCGATACTGCTTGCCACAGGAAAAACGCTCAGAACTCACAGAGTACCTCAAAGCAAACTTAGCTGAAGAGGACGGCAAATTGTGCTATAAACGTAAAATGAAGGCGGCAACGATATGGTGGAAAACCAACATGTATCTCTTAAAACAAAACAAGAATTAACTGTTGAAGCTGAGAAGAACAAGTACCGTAAAACAGTTGCGAAACGAGCCCTATTTATAGGCATTGTTTTAGTAGCGCTAATTATTGTCGCGGGGGTCGCTTTAGCATTAGGTTCTGCGGATATGACTTTTCTCGATGCCTACGCAGCAGTTTTCGCTAGATTCTTTCCAGACTGGTTCAATGCAACACCTCTTGCAGAAACAGTCGTCTGGACTCTACGTTTACCCCGTATTCTACTTGCGATAGCCGCCGGTGCTGCTTTGGCTATGGCTGGTTGCTCTACTCAAGCGATTTTACGTAACCCAATCGCTACACCCTACACTTTAGGTGTTTCTGCAGGAGCTGGGCTTGGCGCTGCAATCGGTATAATTATGGGCAAAGGCTTGTTTGGCGGTAGCAACGATATCTCAATTATTGGTAACGCGTTCATATTTTCGCTTATTCCCGTTATAGTCATTTTATTAGTCGTCAAGCGGAATGGTGCTTCTCCTGAAACGATGATTCTGTCTGGAATTGCTATGGTTTACATTTTTAGTGCCTGTACCACCATTTTACAGTACTTCGCAGATTCAAATGCGGTAGCTGCAACTGTATTTTGGCTTGTCGGTGACCTATCCCGTGCAGCATGGTATCAGCTCCCCTACGTTTTCGGCGTACTCATCTTATGCTTCGCCGTTAACCTGTGGCTAGCATGGGACATCAACGCCATGAAGGTTGGTGACGACACCGCAAAAAGCTTAGGCGTAGAAGTGGACAGAACCCGAAGAATCACCCTTATCCTATCGTGCCTCTCGACAGCCGTCGTGGTGGCTTTCACAGGCGCCATAGGCTTCATCTGTCTCGTTGCTCCGCATATCTGCCGCGCATTCGTCGGCAGCGACCAGCGACTCTTAATTGTCTCGTCATGCCTCGTCGGCGCGATTCTGCTGTTGGTGGCGGATATTTTTGCAAGGCGGTTGATTGCGCCCATCGTGCTGCCAGTCGGCGCGATTACGGCGTTTCTGGGTGGACCGCTGCTGCTTTATCTCTTGATTCGGCGGCGAAGAGGCAGCTGATTCACAGCCACCTGTCTCAGGCAGATACCCCTCCCCCTCTTTCAATTAATTTTCTGTTTAGAAACCTGAACTCACGCTCTGACTGTTAGTCAAGAATCCTTTACAGGAACGCTTTAATTGCCAGCCCTGCTGCTGTGTGTTGATTGATATGGGAAACCGCTTAGGCATAGTCGCAGGCTTTCTAACTGTTTTCTTGGTGTTGGTGGTATTACTCCCCCCTGTTGCTTCGGAGTCTACTGAGCAGGAAGTAATCCATAAAGAAATCACCATACAGTCCGACGGTAGCATCACCCTTGATTACCTATGCGATAACGGCACCTATGTCTTTGACACAAACCCCGATGTACCAATCAGCAGAAACCTATTCGGCGATACCTACACACTTACCGATGACCTCTATGGGCATCTAGTGATAGAAAAAAGCGGCATAACAATTGATGGTGCAGGACATAAACTAATACTTGAAGGATACAGCAGCTTCGCAGTAAGCACAAAAACCCGCCATAGTGGTCCCTCCGATGGCTCCGTCGCTAATAGGATAATAATCAAAAACCTCAAAATCCCTAACTTCGGCTACGGCATAGAACTCGCTGGTTCAAACAGCGCCATCTTAAATGTTACCCTGATTAACGGTCATCATTATAGTGCAAAAGCCATCTGGGATAGCGGTTCAAGAAATGTAATCCAGAATTGTCGAATAGTTAACACTTTAGGTTCAGGCATCTACTATGCGGGTAACGGCGGTTTGATTGCTGATAACTACATCGCCGACAACGGTGAAGCAGGCATTGAATTCCGATCAACTGAGACCCTGCTGAGAAACAATGTGCTATCAAACAATTTACAGGCTTTTGGTTTTGAAATTAATAATTTGCCTGCAAACAGCAGTGTTATCGACGCTTCAAATATCGTGGATGGTAACCCGGTTTGCTGCTGGGTAAATGAAAATGGCAAGACGGTTCCTTCT
>CAYPGY010000140.1:0-6139 GCA_964410435.1 uncultured Candidatus Bathyarchaeia archaeon | reverse complement strand
TTTTTTATTTGAACAATAATGTCTTCAGAGATTGAAAAAACTCTTAAACGACTGTCAGAATCAGGGTTTTGCTCGTGTCAAAACGACAGTCAATATATAAAAGAGTTAAAAGAATTGACTGAGAAGACTATTGATCGTGAAAAAGCGAACCGGAAATCAAAGTTTTATAAAGCCCTTGCAGATCCCACGAGGCTTAAAATGCTGGGGTTACTTGCAGTTAGAGAAATGTGTGTTTGCGAAGTAATGGCAGCTCTTGATTTAACGCAGCCTACCGCCTCGCATCATCTTCGTATTTTAGAAAATGTCGGTTTAGTGGTAGATAGAAAAGATGGCAAATGGGTTTTTTACTCTTTAAAAGATCCACAGAATACTGTGCGTCTTTTAGAATAATGGGTTTCTTTTCGTCAACACACAACAACATATTTAAGTATTTGAATATGTATTAGCCTTGAAGGTCCAGCACATGGAAACAAAAGAAGAACACGCCACACACGTAAAACAAGAATTATCTCTCGGCATATGGGAGAAGTACTTGACTGTATGGATAGCAATCTGCATAGTAGTTGGACTATTAGTGGGCAGATTCATCCCTGCCTTCGGCGAATTCATGGACTCCTTAAAGTTCGCTAACCTCTCCATCCCCATCGGCGTTCTCTTGTTCTTTATGATGTATCCAACAGTTTTAGGAATCAGGTTCAGCGACATAAAAATGGCTTCAAAGAACCCCAAACCACTCATAGTGACTCTAATCGCTAACTGGGTCGTAGCTCCAATTTTAATGACTGCCTATGCGAATTTTTTCCTTGCAGGCAACCCCCAATACATTGCAGGAGTCATCTTACTTGGTCTGTCACCTTGTACAGCGATGGTTATGTGGTGGATGCTTCTAGCTAAAGGAAACATGGCTCAAGGGTTGATAAATACTGCCGTAAATGCCATGTTTATGCTGATTCTTTACGCTCCCCTAGCAGCTTTGTACTTAGGCGTCAGCAGCATACCTGTTCCGTGGGATCTAATAATTTTAAGCGTTTTAGCGTTTATTGCACTTCCTGTAGCAGCAGGAGCAATATCTCGAAGGTACATTATTCGTAAAAAAGGTGAAGAGTGGTTCCGCAACGTTTACACAACGGCTGTGGGCAAAATCTCGATAGTCGCATTACTCTTAACTTTAATTGTTCTGTTCTCATTTGAAGGACAAACTATACTTAACGACCCACTGCTTGTAGGGTACATTGCGGTACCCAACTTGCTCCATTACATAACAATGATTGCATGGACATATCCGTTAGGCTATTTCTTAGGGTGGAAATATGAGAGCGCTATAGACACAACGCTCATTGGCAGTAGCAGCCACTTTGAAGTTGCCATAGCCGTAGCAGTAACGCTTTATGGAATTGGTTCAGGGGCAGCTCTTGCAACAGTTATTGGTCCACTATTTGAGGTGCCTCTAATGCTATCGCTTGTTTGGCTAGGGTTGCGTACTAGAAAATACTTCCCAAGAAAAAAATGTAGATTATAGTGATTAAATTGAATAGCAAAAATGAAGAAATAAAAAAAAGTGTAAGAAGGGCTTACTCAAAAGTAGCAACCAACAGTAAATCCTGCTGTTGCTCTTGCGGATGCGGAAGCGTCGACAAACAAACCATCAAAAAAATATCTAAAAAAGCAGGGTATTCTGAAGAAGAAATGAATGCCGTTCCAGAAGCCAATCTTGGATTAGGCTGCGGAAACCCAACTGCCTTTGGCAACATCAAAGAAGGTGATGTCGTCCTTGATCTTGGTAGCGGCGCAGGATTTGACTGCTTCTTAGCATCAAAAAAAGTGGGTAAAACAGGCAAAGTCATCGGCGTTGACATGACTGAAGAAATGATCAATAAGGCACGAATTCTTGCAAAAGAAAATGGCTACAGCAACGTTGAATTTAGGCTCGGCGACATCGAAAAACTTCCGGTTGATGATAATTCAGTGGATGTCATAATTAGTAATTGCGTGATTAACCTTGCACCAGATAAGTTAAGGGTCTTCAAGGAAGCTCACCGCGTTTTAAAAGCAGGCGGCAAAATGTATGTCTCCGACATCGTTTTAGTTGGTAAATTAACTGAAGAGCAACTAAAAGATGAAGATTTACTCACTGGCTGTGTCGCAGGAGCCCTGCAAAAAGATGATTACTTAGCCCAACTCAAGAAAGCTGGTTTCAGAGTGAAAATTGTTGCAGAAGACAAGGACATAAGCAAGACACAGTACAATGATCTACCTATCGAGAGCATTAAAGTTGAAGCCTTGAAGTAAAATCAGCCCTTTTTTATTTGAAACGAGTTCAAAGGCAATTTATTACCCCAGTTATTTTTTAATTTTTTCTAGATTTAATATTACTGGGCGTTCTTAGAAGTGATCATTTGCTTATTTACCGCTGGTGCTTTAGACGTTAGCGTCTTGCATTCACTCAATAATCCCCCAACAGGTCGGTATCCCTTCTTGTTCTCTTTTCCTCAATTGCCTTGGCTACAAAATCAAGGTGATCTTCGGAAGTCAAAATGAAAAATGCACAAATTTATGCCCCAGAGGGAGTAGCCCGTGAGAGATTCGAACTCTCGTCGCCGGGTCCAAAGCCCGATATGCTTGACCACTACACCAACGGGCTGCACAGTCACACAAAGAATGTGCGGTTTTATTTATTGTTAGAGGTAAAAAGGCAATATTTTGCCTAATAAGCGTTCTTGCAATACGAGTGCAAAGTTTCCAATCATGTTGCTAACCGATCAGTCTCTTGAGCAATGGCACCTTCTTGAGCGGAACAAGGATTGCCAGGCAAATCGCCAGCGTTAAAAGAGCCATCAGCGGCACACCGACAATCGAGTTTACTACGTCGCCGTTCAGGGTTACTCCTAAGAGGCCTTTTTGAAGTGTGTAGATTACTATCATGTGGAAGAGGAAAATCGGCAGGGTGTTTTCACTGATTAAGTGCATTATACGCCGAATCAGTGAAGGCTTAGCGCTGGATTCAACGGCTGCTTTAGATTTATGGCTGTTAAGCAGCAGGAAAAGAGGAACCGCCGACATAATCAATGTGGGGCTAATGTACTCTTGGAAGTAGTAGGTTGTTCCGCCGCCGACCGTCGCAGCGATTATGTAGGTGCCTATAGCCGTTAAAGCAATACCCAGCGCCATGATGCCTGCCAGCAGCTTACGGTTGGTAACCTGTACATTAACGAGGTATGCGCCGAGCACAAAATAGCCAACGTACTGCGGAATAACGAAAACGTTAGCATCTAAGCTGTAAACGGTGCCCAGAACTGTTGAGCTGAAAAACGGTATCAACGGAACCAATGCTGTGCCAACAAACCACACTATAAAACCGTACTTGAGCAGCTTCTGTGAGGCATTAGCAACCATAACACGCAAAAGCGGCGTAACAAGGTACAAGCCGACCAGCATATACAGATACCAGAATGTGAAGTATGGACCACGAAGGATTCCGTTGATAAAGAAACTTTGCGTCGCAGGTTGATTCTCAACGTATAAGTCCCATATGAAGTACAGTATACCCCAAAAGACGAAGGGCAAACCGATGCGGCTGAAGCGTTTCTTGAAGAATGTACCTAAGGCTTCATTTTGCTTTGATGGGGAAAGCAGCAAAGCGCCTGTCAGCATGATGAATAAGGGTACGCCCATTCTGCCGATGCTCTGGTAAACGTCAACTGTGCACCATCGCAGGATTTCGAGTGTATTTAGGTGCTGAGTTGTTAAATCGTTAGCGGCATGCAGTAACAGTACGCCTAGCACGGCTGCTGTGCGGATTAAGTCAACCTGTATGTGGGAACCGCTGGTCTGTCGGGGGGTTTGCATCTGGAGTTGGCGCACCGTGCCCTGATACTAGGACACAAAGAGTTTATGTTTTACGGATAGCTTGCGCCCTTTTGGGGTACAACATATTTTTCCGTGTTGCTGGGGCAGTTTTTTGAATCCTTTTTGTTTTTTCCCACGTTAAACATGCGTTGTCCTACCTTGGGATTTACACATTTTTACGTCTTTTACCATCATGTAATTCAAGGGCATCATGGAATTTAGAATATATCTTGTGCAATAGATTTAATAAACCACAAGGCTTAAATACGAAATCAGTTCCTTTGCTTAGTTTGCGCGGGCCGAATGTACTGATTCTAGCCGTTTTGGCCTATGGTGACGGTTCTACGCATATTAACGAGAGGTATAAGAGTTGAGCATAAAAAAAGAAGCACCGAAAACAACCCAACGTCAGGCTGATAAGTGCCCCGAGTGTGGCGGGCAAAACCTGGTTCACGATTACGACACTGGAGAAACCGTTTGTGGTGACTGTGGTCTTGTCCTCTATGAACAGATGATGGATAAGGGGCCAGAGTGGCGCGCGTTTACTCAGGAAGAGAAAGCCTCCAGAAGCCGTGTTGGTGTACCAACCTCTTACTCAGTTCACGATAAAGGTTTATCCACAGCTATATCGCAGGTGGACCGTGACGCGTTCGGGCGTAAGTTGCCGTTGTCTACTCGTCTGCAGATGTGGCGTCTGCGTAAATGGCAGATTCGCAGTCGCGTACACTCCTCAATCGACCGCAACCTTGCGCAGGCAATGGCTGAACTTGACCGCTTATCCGACAAAGTCTACATTCCACCGCCAATCAAAGAGAAAGCAGCCGTCGTTTACCGTAAAGCTCTCGATAAAGGCTTAGTCCGCGGACGCTCAATCGCCGCAATCGCCGCAGCCGCACTCTATGCTGCATGCCGCGGAAGCGGAACACCACGAACCTTACGCGAAATCGCTGAGGCAAGCTTAGTTGACAAGAAAGACGTTGCACGCTGCTACCGATTACTACTTCGCGAACTCGAAGTTCACATGCCAATCGCTGACCCATTAACATATGTTTCGAAGATTGCGGAGAAAACAGGCATCTCAGGTAAAACTCAGGGTGCCGCAATCAACATCCTGCGTGAAGCCAGACGCAAACGTGCAGCAGCTGGCAAAGACCCAATGGGACTCGCAGCAGCAGCACTCTACATCGCGTGCTTGCAGAACAACGAGAAGAAGACACAGAAAGACATCGCTGAAGCCGCTGGCGTTACAGAAGTTACAGTGCGAAACCGCTACAAGACACTTAAGAAGCAGCTTAATTTAGAGTTGCCCGACTAATAAGGGCCAGTTTTTTCATATTTTTATTTTTTGTTTTATTCTTGTTTTTCAGACTCGTCTCTGTCTTTAGTTGTTTGGGTTTCAGCGGAGCCAGTTGTGTTATCGTTTGAGTCTGTTTCCTTCTGTGAGTCTTCGATTGGCTCTAGCTCCATAACAAGTATGCCGTGGTAGCCGCAGTTGGGGCAGTAGTACTGTTTAGGAGTTAACCAGACATCTAAACTGCTGCTGAGCTGAATCTTGTCGCTTGTGCATCGGGGGCAAAAAAGTTGTGTGGGTTTTCTCCGCTTGGTATTCGACAAAATATCGCGGAAGCCACCTAGTTTTTTCATCGGTGAAGCGTTCACCCATTTCTCTACTGGCTTTGCGGGTTACCGTTTACTGTAACTCTATGTTTTCTTCGGGGTAGCCTGCTTTGATGAGGAACTCTTTAACGCGGTCTCGATGGTCGCCTTGAAGCATTATCTGCCCGTTTTTGTGGGTGCCGCCACATGCACAGAAAGTTTTTAGCTTCTGGGCGACGCTTTGGAGATTCGAATTCTTATCATCCATGCCGTCGATAATTGTGGTTGCTTTACCGAATTTTCGGGTTTCAAGGCGTATACGAATACGCTGTTGCTCTTTCTCAATTTCGCCGCAGACGCAAAGGTCTTTGGGTAATCCGCATGTTGGACAAACTTCAGCCATGACACTCAACAGAGAAATTAGCAGGTGAGGTATTTAAGAGTTTCAACATTCGAATACTGATCACTGGGCAACCTGTAGGCTTTTTGATGGGTAAATCAGCTACAACTGCGATTTTCAACTATACCCCCATTATTTAGAGGCTTAACACATGCGGAGAAAAACGGCTGGGCATTTTGCGTTCTGATTGTTGGGCTTTGGGGTTTCTGTTGTTCTCAAGTGACCCCCCCCCTCCTTATTTAAAGCGGCAGCGGGCGAGTAGACCCCTCTATAGATGCAGTGCATACACTGGATATT
>CAYPGY010000139.1:0-6184 GCA_964410435.1 uncultured Candidatus Bathyarchaeia archaeon | reverse complement strand
GCCCGTCAACCAACCACAAAGCAGCCTAAACAGATAAGCCGAATCGTACCCTCCGCAGCCCAACACAGTGTCCCAAAACATCGGTTAGCGGCGACTTACCGCATCCAAAACCTTCTCGAACCGAGGCTACACCTTACACAGAAACCGCTTCAGCCAGAACCTCATCCCGAATCAGCGGATTCAAATAATTCTTGGAAACCACATCAACCTTAACATGCAGCTTCCGCCGCAGGTACCGCTTAAGAGCCGCCGCCAAAAGCAGGTCCGCGCCTTCGCCGTAAGTCACCAAAATATCGACATCGCTCCGATCCGTCTGCTCACCACGGGCATAAGAACCAAAAATATCAATAGTCTCAACCTTAAACCGCCGCTTAAGCGTCGGCTTCAAAGCCTCCAACTGACACTTGACTTCATCGAGCGATCTCTGCAAATCCCTAAACCTCCAAACCCCGTTTGGCTCTTAAACATCTCTTAAACCGCTATACCCTCATTAACTTTGTGCAAAAGCAACAAGACCCCGCCGCCCAGCAGCCGCCACCCCAACCCATTCCAATCTTGAGGAACAAAAAAATTGATAATACGTCGCTAAACAATAAAGTGCTGTCTTGGAATTAAAAAATGCGGCTACAAAACTGCAGTAGCACCCCTTTCAAACATATAGTATAAGCAATTTATTTTCTAATGTCCAGTACGTTCAAGTCAAAACTTTGCCTAAAAGACTCTTTTAATGTTAGTTGTATGAAACCGTTTGTCGTTTGTTATTATTTCAGTGGCACCTGTTCTTATTGCTACAGCTAAATGCAGTGCGTCCTCGTAATCCATTTTAAGTTCATTCATCAGTTCTGCCGCGTTTGTTAAATCCTCAGGTTTTAAGGGTTCGATAGTCAAGCCCTTTATACGAGTCAACGAGATAGTGGCTTGCTGTACGAAGTCTTTGTCTTTCAGGTTTTTCCCCAACAATCCAGCCAATATAACGAGAGTTTCATAGACGGTTAAGCTTGAAGTGACATATTGCCGGGGTGAGGAATTCTCGATTTTCTGAATCCAGCTATGCGCTGTTTCACCGAATACTGGATGTTTGCCAAACCAGTAAACAAATATGTTAACGTCTACATAGTGTCGCGTTGTTTCCACCGTTTCTGCATCTCCGCATGGGCAAATTCATGCAGGTCTTCAGGCCATTTTTCTACAGGGAATGCTCCGTAGTATTTGTCAGCTATTGGCTCGGAGGCTTCGATGATTATGGTTTTTCCTTCCGCTTTTATGTTTACACAACTTCCTTCAGTCAGTTGGGCTGCTTCCCTTATCTTTCGGGGAATTCTGATTCTGCCTTTATCGTCGAATTTTGCGGTGGTCTCAACCATTACTATCACCACTGTCGTTAGAGAATTCCCACAAATTTAAGTATTCCCACATATCTCCTTAAAGCCCACAGCAACCGATTTGGGTAATATTATTTAGTTACCGCTTACACAGTTAAGCTGCATATCGGAGGACTTGAAATTATTGAGTAGTAACGGTGTTTCTGTTTCTTATGAGCCTTTCAAGGAGATCGTTATCATGGAGAAAACCCGCTTCGCCAGTGCAGAAGAGATCGCCCGCTTCACCTCGGTGATCGCTGGAGGTAAATTGGCGGGGCTCTACTGGGTTGACGGCGTAGTCTTCCTCTACTTCCCCCTAACGGCCTCTAACACCGCCGTATCCAAAGAGCTTCTGGAGAAACGCAAAGTATACTGGACCTACCTAGGCTACGCGCCTATGCCCAAGTATACACCCATCATTGAAACTAAAGAGAAGATGATTGTCCCAGTCGTGGACATATCCGCCGACGAAATCCTAAAGGGCGTCGCCCAGTGGATTAAACAGCAGCTCTAAAGTGGCCTTTTTTGCCGCAGCTAGAGTTTGTGGGCACCGTTTTCAGCGGAAAAGGCACTGGCAAACGCTTTGTCGCGCTACCATGGGTCACATTGCAGGTTGAGCAGAAGCTTGGCTTCACACCCTACAGCGGCACCCTAAACCTTCGATTAACTGAGCAAGACGTAATCAAAAGAAAAGTTTTGGACCCCAAACACGGGATCACCATCAACCCCGAATCAGGGTATCTGCCCGGCACAGTTTACCCAGCCGCCATCCAAGGCTTGGAATGCGCAGTCGTCGTGCCAGACGTACCCGATTACCCCCAAGACGTAATCGAAGTTATATCCCCGATTTACCTCAGGGGTAAACTAGGCTTGTCAGATGGAAAAAAAGTAACCGTTATGGTTACTGTTTAAGCTGCACATGCGAAGGTGCAGCGACGCTCTTGAAGTTCTTCACATACTTCTCGTATGCACCGTTCTTCTTCAGGTATGCGCCGTACCAGACAAGCGCCTTCATCGCACGCGCCGCATCCTCGGGGCTACCGAAGGCTGGAACGTTTAAGCGGTCAAAGCGGCCTCTTGTGAAGAGCGCCATTTCTGTTTCGCCGATATCCACCATAACGATGGGTTTATGGTACTTGTGTGTGAGCGCTGCAATGTCATCGATGTAGTTCTCTTTCAAGCCAGGCATGTGGTGCAAACCCAAGAAGATAATGCCGTAGGTATGTGGATCCTGGAACATGATGTCAGCGGATGTAGTGAACTGCTCGTCGGTGACTGAAGCGGTTAAGTCCACAGGGTTATGAGTAGCTGCGATCATGAGGATTTTGCCTTCCTGCTGCAGCTTGGTGAATTTGTCGTCGGTTTCCTTCTCAAAGTGATTAGCGGTTAAGCCCTGTGTTTCTAATTCATCAACAGTCATGACTCCGGGTCCGCCTGCATCGGTTAAGATACCGATGTTGTTGCCTTCCGCCGGCGGCTGCATTGCGAGTGCTTTACCGTAATCGAAGAATTCCTCCATGCTCTTAGCACGGATAATACCGCACTGCTCAAACACTGCGTCATAAACTTTATCTGAACCAGCGATGGCGCCTGTGTGGCTCGCTGCTGCACGTGCACCTGCATTGCTGCGACCTGACTTAATCATAACAACCGGCTTCTTCAAAGTGCACTCTTTAGCGACTTTCATGAATTCGCGGCCGTTCTTAATATCCTCAAGATAAACTAGAATAACTTTAGTTTCGTCGTCATGCATTAAATAGTTAAGCATCTCGGATTCTGAGACATCACATTTGTTACCGAAACTAACGAACTTTGATACGCCCATCTGGCGACCAGTTAAGTAGTCGAGTGCTGCAGAACCGAAAGCACCGCTCTGAGTAATCATGGCTATGCTGCCGAACATTGGACGTGGAGTAGCAACAACCTCTTTACCCGTTGAGAGCGTCTTCATTTCTGGCAAAAACAGTGTGTCGATGCCGCTCTTAGAGTAGAAAACACCGAGGCAGTTAGGGCCAAGCAAGCGAATGTTACCTCTCTTAGCGATGGAAACAACCTCGTCTTCCATCTCTTTGTTACCGATTTCCTTAAAGCCGGCGGTGATGATGACTGCGGCTTTAACGTGCTTCTTAACTGCTTCCTCCATAACGGAGGCAACAGCCTTAGCGGGAACGATAATCGCGATTAAATCAACATCGCCTGGGCAATCGCTCAGGGTTTTATAGCATTTGAGACCCAAAAGGGACTCTTCTCCGGGGTTAACTGGATATAATTCGCCCTTGTAGATGCCACGCTGCTTGCTAGTGGCTAGGTTCTTAAATATGACCTGTCCGGGCTTACCTGGTTTAACAGTGGCGCCGATGACTGCGACTGACTTAGGATTAAAGAATGCATCTAATCTCTGTAGTGATTCTTCCATTTGTGATCCCTTGTATTCCGCATACAGCGTACAACCCAATTTTTATGTCTTACTATTCTAAACTCCGCTTTTGCGTTAAACATCAACCCGAAATCATCAGACATCACATCATACATCGTCTTACTAAGACGACCGGCTTATGCACAACCCCATCCAGCATAACCCAAGACACATCCTCAACCGCCACACCGAAACGCGCAGCCATATCCCAAACCGTAGCCCCAGACCCGCCGCCACGCGCCCGATCCGCAATGTTAGTAACCGTCAACGCCTCCCCAGCTGACAGCCTACAACCTGCAACAGCCAACGGCGTAGAACTCCGACGCAGCCCCAGCATCCTACCCAGCACATACGAAACCACACCGCCAAAAGAGTGAATCCCACGCAGCGGACGAGGCCGAGGCGTAAAATAGAAGCCGCCAAACCGATACGTCTTATCAGTATCCGCAATAATCACACAGACGTTTCGACCCAAACGCCGCAGTATCTCAGCCTGAATCTCAACCGCAAAAGCATCCGCGTCCCCAAGCGGCAAACTAACATACGAAAACGCCAAGTTAGAACCGTCGATGCCGCCCTCAGAGCCAAACATCAACGCAGCCAGCAGCCCCGAACGCTCCAAAGCCACCTGCTTATGACGGGCACCCCCCTCCAAGGGGTAACTGCGAAGACGCGCCAGCAGCCTCGGGCCGAAACCGCACAGCATTCCAAGCGGGCCACCCCAAACTCTGCGCATCCAGAACCCAGCGATAAACCGCGCATTGCGACCCGGCGATACTTTGGCTTCGTCGATTATTTGACCTGTTGCGGTGGAAAGCGCCTTCTCTGACACCACCACATAGTCGCCGTCATGCACCCTACCCTCTAAGGCTTTTATAAGCTTGGAGAGGTAATCTTCGCCGGGTTTCCAGTAACTGGTCGAAACTGCCAAAGCACTGTACTTAGCCATAAAGGGCACTTACAGTAGCCAATCGCATGTTGCGGCTTAATAAGAATTCGACCTAAAAGCAATGCAGCACAAGAGTAAACCCCAATTAGAATAGAGCGTATGGGAATCGCTGACTATTCCGGTAGAATCTACCCTTAATCGGTATCTGCTCACCGCATACGGGGCACTTGTTATCCTCGGTCAGGTTCCACTGTGTGATTTCGAAGCTGTTGCGGCGGATGACGGCTGTGTCACAGTTTGGGCAGTAAGTGTTCTCCGCGGCATGACCCGGCACGTTCCCCACGTAGACATAGCGCAAGCCTTGATTTTTAGCGGTTAACACAGCCATCTCCATATCCTTCACGCTCGGCGCAGGAGTCGTAGTCATCTTGTAGTCCGGGTGAAAACGCAGCATATGAAGCGGAGTATCCCCACCGAGGTTATCATGTATCCAAGCAGCTAACTTTCTGATCTTATCCGGGGAATCACCGATTTTAGGCACAACCAAGTTAGTGATCTCTATGTGGACGCCGTTTAACCTGAACTCTTTTAGCGCCTCAAAGATGGGCTTAACATCAGGCACCGACATGACGGATTTATAGAAATCAGGGTCAGCGCCGCCTTTGAAATCCACCGTCACCGCATCCAAATAGGGCCCAATAGTCCTGACTGCTTCAGGCGTCATGTACCCGTTAGTGACGAACGTGTTGAATAAGCCTGCGTTTTTGGCTAGTTTGGCGGTGTCGTAAGCGTACTCAAAAAAGATTGTTGGTTCAGTGTAGGTGTAGCTTATGCCTTGGCATCCGGCGTTCTGGGCTGCTTGGACTATTTCCTCTGGCGGCATAGGGTTGCCGGGGGATTCACGGTCTTGGCTTATCATCCAGTTGTCGCAGAATTGGCAGCGGAAGTTACAGCCTGCAGCCGCTACCGAGAGCACAAGCGAGCCCGGATTGAAGTGGGACAGCGGTTTTTTGCCGATGGGGTCTACGGCGGCGGAGACTGCTCTGCCATAGTTGAGTGTGTAGAGGGTGCCGCCTTCGTTTCTGCGGACCAAACAGAAGCCGGGGGCGTCTTCGCTGATTTGGCAGCGTCTTGCGCATAAGCCGCATTTGACTTTACCGTTTTTTTCGCGGCTGTAAAGCATAGCTTCATGATGAGCGTGAGACATTACAAATCACATAGAAAAAGTAAAGGATTTTGTTTAAAAGTGTTAAGGGGAATCGCTTAGTATCTTGTTTAACTCTTACCGAAAACCGTTAATAGTTACGTAGTTATATAGTTATATTGTTGTGAGTTAGATTGAGCAAATATGCCACGATCTCTGTTCCGGTCGAAGTAAAAAAAAGACTTGAAGAAATGAAAGGCGAAAAAAACTGGGGAGAATTCCTTCTTGAGACATGCACAGAAGGACAGAAAGTTAAAAGTAAAAAAGCTTTGGAAGAATTGAGAAAAATTCTCACAAAAGAAGATTTGGAGAAC
>CAYPGY010000138.1:0-6271 GCA_964410435.1 uncultured Candidatus Bathyarchaeia archaeon | reverse complement strand
ATTTAAACGAATTCACATATTACATTCCAGATAACGCTAGAGCCACCTAAACATGCGTCTGAGACATCAAAATACGCAAAATTTTTCACGTAAAAAAGCCCAAAACAGGCCGTTTTAGTTCAAACAAACTCAAACATAAGCTTAATTATGCAAGTTCTCGATACAAATCATCTGATGTTCCATCCAAAATTGATAATAGTGCCATAATTAACCAATAGAATATACATGATAAAATCGGGTTAAATAGCACTTTTTGCCACACCAGCCAAAAAGCATAACCATGTTTATCACTTGTACGGTAACAATTTCACAACGCTACACCCTAAAAACTACAAGGCGTAAGCTCTAGTTCATTCATGTTTTTATGAACCTGTCAAATGAGCGGTTAAAAATTAGTCTAGCGCATACCCAGCTATAATAGCAGTTCCAAAAAGGTTAAAGAATAACAACGACAGCCCAATCGGTTTGTTATTCTACCAGACCGTAAAAAAGAATCAGATTAAAAGAAAATGAGAAAGGATAGCTAGACCTTTTTAGCTATACATATAAAGTAGTCTTCATCGTCCCTCTCAAAAGTTACTTCAAGCCGACTTTGCGCCATCATCTGTTTTAGCCGAGGCATGCTTGGCAGGAAATCGTTTTTGACCTCTTTACCGGCTGTTATGTGTACACCGTTGATCTTTTCCGCTGAGTTAGAGTGAGCTATGGTCAAGCGTCCGCCTTTCTTTAAGGCCTTAGTTAATATCTGTATGGCTAAGGGCTGGTCAACGAAGTGGGGAAAACATGAGTAGCATACCACCAAGTCGAATTCATCGCTGTATGGCAGTTCGTAAACATCAGATACTTTGAATGAGATTTTCGGGTGAGCCTTCTCGGGGTACTTTTGGCGTGCAGCCTCAATCATTTTCTCCGAGTAATCCACCGCGACAACCTTTCCGGTTGTTAGGTACTTCTCGTAGAAGGGTATCATGACGCCTGTTCCTGTACCCACGTCAAGTATTCTGTCGCCGCCTTGGATGTTTAGCAGTTCAGTTATATACTGGACTTTTCTGAGGTCATGGATTGTTATTTGGTCCCATACTGCTGCTTTCTCATTGAAGAAGTCTTTCTGTTTAGGGTTGATGTGTTTACTCATGCATTTTGGCACTCCATTAAATCGGGATAACTACAGGTATACCTCTTACTCTCTCGACATAAGCGTCGATGTTATAGACGGCTTTAATGTTTTCCGGCGTGATGATTTCGTGACTGCCTGCAGCGTAAACCTGCCCAGCTTTCATCATCACAAACTTATCCGAGTGCCGAATGGCCAAGTTTAGGTCATGTATTATCATGATGGCGGCCATGTGGTTCTTCTTAACAATGTTCCTGATTAGGTGCATTATCATGTGCTGGTTAGAGAGGTCAAGGCTGCTTGTGGGTTCATCCAGCAAAATCACTTTAGGCTGCTGCACCAGAACCCTTGCAATCTGCACAAGCTGATACTCGCCGCCACTGATTTCATCAATATACTTGAGTACAAGATCATCTAAACCCAGAAGATGCAGCACACGCCCAGCTAAACGAATATCCCTGTCAGTGACATTCCAGTCGAAATGCGGCTTGCGCCCCAACAGAACGGAGTCAAACACCGTAGTCCGTGATACCTCGCTTTTCTGTGCAACGTAACCGACGTTTCGGGCGATGTCTTTTTTGCTCATTCGGTGCAAATCGGCGCCTTGAATGTGTACGGAGCCAGAGTCGGGTTTTAGCACTTTATCTATGCATTTGATTAGTGTGGTTTTTCCTACGCCGTTAGGGCCAAGGATGGAGACGACGTCGTCAGCCTGCACCGTAAACGATACGCCATCTAGTACGTGACGGCTTTTATAGGAGAAATTTACGTCCGCTACTTCGAAGAAAATCATTTCCGGTACCTCTTAATCAGCAGATAGATGAAGAGTGGCCCACCGAGCATCCACGATATTAAGCCCACTGGGATCACGGATGGGGAGAGGATAACTTGGCCTACTGCGGCGGCGGCTATCATGATAATAGCGCCTAGCACTATGGATAATGGGAGAAGGTAACGGTGGTCGCTGCCGATAATCATACGCGCAATATGCGGCCCCAAGAGGCCTATGAAAGCGATGATACCGAAGAAGGAAACAATAACCGCTGACAAGACAGAGGAAAGAATCATTCCAAAGATGCGCTCGCGTTCGGTGTTGACGCCTAAGCCTTTGGCGGTGTCTTCGCCTGCGTCCATGGCGTTGTAGTCCCATCTTCGATAGAAGAAATAGAAAATAACAGGAACAGTAACGAGTAGAATCAGCGAGTTCCATGACCATGTTGCTTTGCCAATGTCGCCGAAAGTCCAAGCCACGATGTTGCCCAGTTGGGAGTCTGTAGCTATGTACTGCATGAAAGATAACCCGGCGGTGAACATTGCACTTATGGCAATGCCGGCAAGCACCATAGTTTCAGCGCTGACTTTTGTAAGCTTAGTTAGTACTAGAATAGAACCTGTTGCAACTAAAGAAAACAGAAATGCGCACACTGTGGTAACATAGGGGTTATTGATGGAAACGACGTTTGTCATACTGCTGCCCGCGCCCAAAAAGATTATTGCAAATGAGGCGCCAAACGCCGCGGCGTTGGATATACCCAGCGTGAAGGGCGAAGCAAGCGGATTGTGAAGTATGCACTGCATTACCACGCCGGCCACTGCGAGTCCCGCTCCAGCCAGCAGAGCACCTAGGATTCTGACCATTCTGATGTTCCAGATGACCGCACCTGCACCTGACACGTCAAATGTGACTATGTGTCGGGTTACGTCGAAAAAAGAAATGTTAATGGGTCCACTCTGGGCAGCCAGCACGATGGCTACAAATAGAATGATTAGCCCGGCAAAGATGATTAGGATCTTACGTTTTATTAATCCCTTGTATCTGCGTTGAGTTTGGCTGCTGTCCTCTTGGTTATCCTCATAGATGTCAAACGCTTCATATTTATCGTGACGGTGATCTTTGGTTTCGTAGTGTTCCTGACTATCAGCCAACTCTTTGCACCAAATATGCTAAAAAAAGAATGAAAGGGGAGTTAATAGAGTTACTTACAGCGTAACTTTACTGCAGCCATTACCGGTTTGGCCGTTTACGATGTCCTGATAGGTCATCGCTGTATCTGGGTAGAATAGGTGCAGTACCTCGTTTGCTTTATCTTGAAAACTCCATGAATAAAGGTCACCGTTCATGGTGGATGCAACGTAATATGCGTTTATCAGCTGATTTTCCCAGTTGGTGCCGTAGCATTTGTAAACCATTGTTGAGTAGATGTTGCCGTCTTTAATTGCAGATACATCGGCTAATCCTGTGTTGGAAGATAAATACTCGTTAATTGACGAGACAGAGGTTGTAACGCCTATGCTGTCTATGAATATGTAGTCTGGGTTTGCAGCGATCAACGTTTCAAGGGTAATGACGTAGGGTTGACCGTTCTGCGCTGGCTCGATGGCGTTTGTTATTTTGGAGTAATCAAACGGCAGGTAGTTTCCGGAAGCTTTAAGGAATGAAGCGCCGCCGTAGTAGAACATGCCGCATGCGTATGCTGTCGCGTTGTTTTCGCCTGTTGCTTTGGAGGTTATTTCGTTGATCATGTTAGCGATGCCTTCGTTGAGAGCTTTTGCACGTGCTGGTTCACCTAGTAGGTTGCCTATGGAAGTTATCTGATTGTAGAAGGCGTCTCCGAATTCTACGTTAGCGTTTATTACGTATACTGGGCTGCCTGTTTGGGATTGTAATAGGTCCGCGGTTGCTGCATCCTCGGCTAAGGAGGTGATTATGACGCTTGGGTTTAGGGCTAAGATTGCTTCTGCGGTGGTGGCTACTTTTGGAAGCGACGAGAAGGTTGCTTTGTTTACGAGGTAGTAGGTTTGGTCGTCGCGAGTGTTAAAGGTGCCTTCGGTTTCGATTGCTTTGACTTTGTCTACGGCGTCGAAGTAAGATACGAGGCGTAGTGAGCAGGCGCCCATGCAGTAGATTGAGTCTACATGTTCGGGGACGTTGACTGTTCTTCCTAGTGCGTCGGTGACTGTGGTTACTGCGGGTTCATTGTTTGCCTGGTTCTGGGTGAGTACGTAGACTGCGCCTACTGCGGCGACTATTATTATAACGATTGCCACTATGGCGAAAATTTTGTTTTTTCCCATTTTATGTATCCATCCAACAATTAATATTACTTTGAACTATTTTAGTAACACCAAGAGCAGGGCTAATAAATATTTCCAAAACATACCCGCCGCCACTCCATATACTAACACCAGAAAACGCATTAATCGAAATTGCATTACCTAAGAAAAAACCCAAGAAAACATCAAAGAAATCAACCTAGAATGCAAAAGCATCAGAGCCACGTTATAATTCCATAAAGTGTATTCAAGCCATAAAACAAAACGCCGACCCAAAGAGACGAACAAACATAAAATAAAGAGAACAGAGCGCCATTATGGCGGTTGAGCTTTAGGGTCATTAATCATTAAAGTAAGCGCGCTTGTAACGCCCGAAACCCGCTTAATACGGTACTTAGCAAGATCCCGCAAATCATCAAGCGACTGCACCTTAACCTTTAAAAGAAGATCGTAAACGCCGGATAGTTCATGTGCTTCTTCAACGCCCTCTACACGTCTCAGACCTGCTAAAGCGGCTTCTTGGGCGTCTATTTCTGTATTTACTAACATTACTGCTGACACCATTTTTCATTCCTCAATAATTCAGCTATACCCCAAGAATAGTAGTTAAGACTGTGTGGCTACACAGATGAAGCCACAAAAAGTATCTAATTTGTTTTAACCGATGAACACGGAATCGTTATATCGAACTTCGCCCCGCAGCCCGGAACCCCACACTCTTTTATGCTCCAACCGTAAACCTGCAGTATCTTGCGGATAATAGCTAAACCCAAACCCGTTCCGTTTGCAGTGCTGAAACCTTCAGTGAAAAGCTTAGCTTTATTCTCAACTGAAATTCCCACACCATCATCTTGGTAAGTCAGCACTATTCCATCCGACTTTTGATTATAGTACAGCTGTATCTCTGTAACCTTCTGCCCATGCCTAACCGAATCCTCAATCAAATTGTAGAAAACCTGCTTAAGAAGCGAATCCGCCACCACATTTAACCCGCGTGTCTTGTTTACTATTTTCAGCGGTAGCTTCTGATTGAGGGCTACTGCTTCGTTAAAGCATCTTTCAACATCAATTTCGCGGGGACACTCCACACCAATCTGCTCATAGAGCCGACTTAAATCAAACAGGTGCTCTGCAGATTGAACATCAGTGTCAATGTTAATTAAATATTGATGTACCTTCGAGTTAACGCCTTCATTGCAGAATTTCTTTAACAGATAAGTGTTGGCGCGTATGCTTGAAAGCTTATTGCTAACGTCATGACGTACAAGTTTTCCGATGACACGGAGCTTCTCGTTAACTGATTCAAGGTCTTGCTCGATTTTCTTACGCGCGGTAATGTCTACGAATACGGTTGCGAATTTTCCTTTCTCAGGTGAGAAAACCGATATCTGAAAATGCTTCTTCATCGGAGCATAGTAGGTTTCAAAAAAGTAGTTCTTGCCAGTAGCGGCTACTTTGGCGTAATGGTAGAGGTACGGCGGCTCAGGTAACCCATAAAGCGCGGAGGCTCTTTGCCCGATGGCGTTTTCACGTTTTATTCCCGTCATAACCTCATAGGCATCGTTTACTTCAAGGATTTCATAGTCAACTGCATTACCGTTTGAGTCATAGATTACTTTATGCAGACATGCGCCCTCGTTCATGGAGTTAAAGAGAGCGCGGAATTTTTGTTCGCTATCCGCGAGTTGACGCTCCATTTGTCTGCGCTCGCCAATGTTACGGAACACTAAAACAACGCCGAATGTTTTCTTATCCTCGCCTATTATGGGTGCACCGCTATCATCGATTGAGATTTCTTTTCCATCTTTTGAGATTAAGATTGTGTGATTAGCTAAACCAACAACCAGGCCTGTTTTTAGTACTTTTGTTACTGGACTCTCGACGGTTTCTCTGGAGTTTTCGTTTATAATTCTAAAAACGTCGGTTAACGGTTTGTTAACGGCATCTTTAAGGGCCCAACCTGTTAGTTCCTCGGCTACGCCGTTCATGAAAGATATATTGCCGTTTATATCAGTGGCGATAACTGCATCTCCAATGCTGGATAATGTAGCTGATAAACTTGCTTCGCTTTTACGTAAAGACTCCTGATGTTGATACATTAAA
>CAYPGY010000137.1:0-6280 GCA_964410435.1 uncultured Candidatus Bathyarchaeia archaeon | reverse complement strand
GTAAGCATACTGGAGTTTATTATTTTAAGCATCGGTTTAAGCACTGTTCTAACAGCTCTGGTGGGTTTAGTTCTAAATTATACATCTTGGGGAGTAAGATTAACACCGATAACTTTCAACTTGACAGCACTAACCATTATTCTAGCCACATTAGGGCTGATAAGAGAATATAGAATAAGAAAAGCAGCCGAGACAAAGCGCTTATGCGGTAGCTTTTTTAGTTAGCGATTAGTTTCGTTATACTTGCGTTTGCAGCTGAATTAATGGGCACAGGCGCGGAAAGTATTTTTTTCGCCAATTAAGGTGAGGAGTATTTTTGAGCAAAACTGAGGATATAACGGTAATTGTTTCTACTTATTCAATTCTAATGAAAGACTCTGTATTAGAATGTATAAGCTCAATACAGAAACAAACACTGCTACCAAAAGAAATCCTATTAGTACTTGATAATAACCCGCTGCTACTCGATTATTTTAGGTCAATAGTTCCAGACGAGGTGAAGGTTCTATCAAGCGAGGGTTTTGGTCTTTCTAATGCAAGAAACGCTGGTGTTAAACATGCTAAAGGGGAAATAGTCGCTTTCATCGACGACGACGCGGTAGCGGATAAAGATTGGCTAAAAAACATGTTCAGCAGCTACTCAGAACCCGACGTGGCGGGCGTCGGCGGCTTAGTCCTGCCGATGTGGACAATGAAAAAACCAAAACTTTGGTTTCCGCAAGAACTCAACTGGATAATCGGATGTTCATACATTGGGCAGAGCAATCGGCTGGAACCAGTAAGAAACCCGCTTGGCTGCAACATGTCCTTTAGGCAAACTATTTTTGAGAAAGTAGGCTATTTTAGAAGTGACATAGGACGGTTGGGAAAAGTCCTATTTGACGGAGAAGAATCAGAATTCTCGCTTCGAGTCCATAAACTACTGCCTCAATCCAAAATTATCAATGCACCCTCAGCGGTGGTTTATCATAAAGTAAACGCTGAAAGGATGCAGATTAAATACATCTTGAAAAGATCTTTTTTTCAGGGCTACTCGAAGGCTCTGATCAACGGAAAATTCACAGATACATCTCTTGATTTGGATGTTGAACGAAAATACCTATTCTATCTTCTAAACAGTTCATTCAAATTTAGACTCGTTCGACTCTATAATTTGGAAAATATTGCTCAACTGCTGATACTGTCAGCGTCACTACCCGTTGTACTGTTCGGTTTTGCTTTAGGAAAAATTCGTAAAATTGTGAGGTAAATTTTTGAATATTACCCGAGTAGTTGAACAAGGGCTATGTCATGGCTGCGGAACCTGCGCGGGAGTTTGCCCTAACGAAGCCGTAATAATGACAATATCTGAGGGCCTATGGGTACCTAGAATCCTCCCTGAGAAATGTTCTGGTTGCGGTATATGCATAAGAGTTTGCCCCGGCTACAAAGTGGATTTTGAAGAATTAACAAAAGCCTCTTTTGTAGAAAAAGGAGATATGACGTATAGTTGCTATACTGCTCATTCAACCGATCTTGATTTGAGGGTGAACTCTGCCTCTGGGGGGTTAGCTAGCCAGATTTTGATTTACCTGCTAGAAAAGGGGGTAATCGACGGTGCGCTCGTTACCCGGATGAACCCCGCCTATCCGCTGGAATCTGAGGCGTTTATAGCTAAAACCGTTGACCAAGTTGTCGCCGCCTCAAAATCCAAGTATTGCCCCGTCGCCGCCAACTCTGCACTAAAAGATATAATACATACAAAAGGCAGGTTCGCCGTTGTCGGATTACCTTGTCACCTTCATGGAATACGCAAAGCCGAACAATTATTTCCGATGCTTAGAGAGAAAATTGTACTGCATATTGGTTTGATGTGTTCCCATATGGTCAGCTTTAGCGGCACCGACTTTGTCATAGAAAAAATGAATGTCGAAAGAAAACAGATTCGAAGCATCACCTATCGAGGCAGCGGTTGGCCCGGTTTAATGACTATTAATACGGCGTTAGAGTCAAAGAGTATACCCTTAGTCGGCAATTGGCGCTCTTACTGGCCCGTTTTTTCAAGCTTCCTGTATACGCCTATGCGTTGCCTTATGTGCCCAGATCAGCTAGCGGAATTCGCTGACATCTCTCTGGGGGATGCTTGGCTGCCCGAGTTCCGCGGGGATAAGCTGGGCAAGTCGATTCTGCTGGCCAGAACCAGATTTGCAGAGGCTTTGCTGGCTGACATGCACTCTGAGGGTGTAATTTCTTTGTCGCCTTCAAGCCTCGCCAAAGTTAAGCGGTCCCAAGCTGTAAACTTACGGTTCAAAAAGGATGACTTCCACACTCGCTTGACGTTGATTAAAGCGCTTAGCATACAGACGCCGGCTTTTTCTCCTGATGCAGTGGGGAAGTTGTCGCTGATGGCTTTCTTAAGAAGCTTATTCATATTATGCAGCATCAAACTGTCAGGCAGCAAGCGGGTTATGTCGGTGCTTAGGTGTTTTCCGTTTCCGCTGTTCCGGTTGTACTCTGGAATCTACAAGACTCTTTCTATTGCACATTGATGGGGTAACAATTTTTGAGCGAATCTAAAATTCACATAATCCACGTTGGCCATATGAGTAATAAGGGAACTCAGGCGCTGCTGAAGAGCGACGATAAAGCGCTTAGAGAAATAATAGCTGATAAAGTTTCCTTATCTGTTTCTACAACAGATATAGATGGAGTCAAGCGCTTAAACCTCCCCCAAGACACCGACATCTTGCCTACGTTGATTGATATTCCCTACATAGTGGCAGATAATCTTGCTAAGCGAATGCGTATTTCCCGCAGATCAATCCGCTACAAAATCCTTTCACTCTACAGCTTGCTCTTGATGTTTGCCCAGACAGCGCTGCTCATACCATCCGCAGTCTTCGTCCGCATGGGGCTTCCCTCAATCTACAAAAACCGCGTTCTAAAGCGAATGGCGCACTGCGACGTGGTTGTCTCCTGTAGCGACGAAAACTTTAAAGAATCAGCGTCTATGCTGCCGCTCAACATCTACTGGGCGATTACTTGGTGGACCATGCTTTTTGAGCGCATGATGGAAGTCACAGTCGCCAAGTACCTACATAAGCCGCTGGTGATGTTCCCTAATTCGGTTGGGCCATTCCGGACCAAGCTGGGCTTATTGATGTCTAAGCTGGCGCTCAACAACTTTGACGCCTTAATCATCCGTGATTCAGTGTCCTATATGGCGCTAAAAAAGCTCGGAGTAGTACCGAAGATGACACTTACCTCCGATGCCGCCCTATTGTTCACCGCGGATACATCTGTTGAGGCGCCTAAGTTTGGCAAGCCATCAATCGGTGTTTCCATCGGCGTTTACAATCAGAGCCTAAACGAGCGTGACTTCCAGAAGTTCCTGTTTGATAACGCCCTAGCGCTAGATAGAATCGTTGAACTCTACGACTACGATATCTCTTTTTTACCCCACTTCATAACGGGGTTTGAGAACGATGACTTCGAAGTGTCCAGAACTGTCATGAGTAAGATGACGCATCGTAGCCGGGCACACGTCTACAAAATAGACCGACTTGAGGAGTTTAAGCGCTGTTTAGAGCAGATGGAGTTGCTGATTTCTTCAAAGATGCACCCGATGATTCTGGCAACTTCTGGTTTTGTGCCTACGGTATGCATCGCCTACGACCACAAACAGACGGGGTTCCTAAGCGATCTCGGACTCACGGACTGCTTGATTCCACTAAAAGACGTCAACAGCGACTTGATAGTCTCGAAAGTCACCCAAGTAATGGATTCTAAACCACGAATAGTTTCATTATTAAACAGCCGGATTCCTGAGCTTCAAAGCGACGTTAAAGCGGCGATGCGTGATGCTCTGGAGCCGTTTCTGAAGGGTAAACTGCGCGAATAAGGTGAACGTATCTTTGTCTTATTATTATGCAACCCTGAAAAATTTCCTTTGGATGCAAAGGAACCTTCACCTGAAAAAGGCTGAGCTTGAGGCCCATCAGATTAGGGCGCTAAAGCGAATCCTGAGGCACGCCTACAGTTCCGTCCCGTTCTATAGACGCAGCTTTGACATGCTTGGCCTGAAGCCTGCGGATATTGAAACTCTTGATGACCTCGACAGGTTACCGATAATTTCTAAAGCTGATATAAGGCGGCGGCCGGAGGATTTCATTTCCTCGGATTACTCTATTGAGCATCTTAGAAAGTTATCCACAAGCGGTTCATCTGGGGAGCCCCTACAGGTTTACATAAGCAGAGCAGAAGATGCCTACCGCAAAGCAAAGCACCTCAGAGCCAACTACACATGTGGACACAAGTACTCCAGTAGGTGGCTAACAGTAACGTCGCCCTCTCATTTCAGCGAGGTAAAGGGGCTTCAGAAGAAACTGAAGTTCTACAGTCCCCTGTTTGTTTCCGTTTTCTGGGATATAGACAAGCAGCTTTCCGTCATAAACGAATTCAAACCTGAAGTTCTTGATGGCTACTCAAGTTCACTGTCCATCTTGGCTAATGAGGCCAAACAGAGAGGGATATCTGATGTTGCGCCGGAGATGGTTTTTGGGGGCGCCGAATTAATTGATGAACAATCGCGAAAATTCATTGAGGAAATTTTTGATGCGCCATTCTATGATCAGTATGCCACGATAGAGTTTGAAAGGATGGCTTGGCAGTGTCCCGAACGCGGAGGCTACCATATAGATGCTGATTCAATTATTATGGAAGTCGTAAATTCCGATGGTTATGCTGTAGGCGCTGGCAAAACTGGGGAAATAGTTTGCACAAGCCTATTCAATTACGCAATGCCATTGATACGTTACAAAGTCGGTGACTTCGGTGTTCTATCGGATGAAGAATGCCCCTGCGGCAGGACTCTGCCCCTTCTTAGCCGAATAGAGGGGCGTTGTGATTCTCTTCTGCTGCTTCCGGGGGGTCGTACGTTATCTCCTAGGGCGGTGACTGTTGCGATGAGTGGTTTTCGGCTTAATGGTGCGGTGGAGCAGTTCAGAGTTATTCAGGAAAGTATGGACAGGATAAGTGTAATAGTCAAACCCAAAGATGGGGCTTTGGATCAGAACGTGTTAAGTGAGAAGCTTGTTGCGCATTTCAAGAGGCTGTTTCAGGTAGAGGCTAATATAGAGTTGACGGTCGATTTTGTCGACGAAATCCCATTGAATCCCACTGGTAAATTGAGGATAGTTGAATCCAAGTTACAGCGTTAATTGAGTGATTTTTATGCCACAGGTTAGGAACCGATTTATATACATAACAATGGGTTTAACCATTGCATTACTGGTCTATAGCGTAAGCACTACGGAACTGTTTTCTGTTTCAAGGGATAGTTTGGGTTTAGCGGGGTCTTTGCCGTATTCTTTCTGGATGGGGCTTGCCTTGTTGGGTTTACTGTGGTTTTTTGGCACCAAGAAAAACTGGGTGCTTGCAACTGCGCTTATTCTATCTATTGGTTATCTTTTCTTTGCTCCCGCCGTGATAAGGGACCCTGTTTGGCTTAGCAACTCCTATTACCCATTTGGAGAAAGCACCCTGATTAACACGTCAGGTCATCTGGTTGACCGAGTTGGCGCACCACTGAATAGCTACCATGATTGGCCGCTGTTCATCTATTTTTCAAGCGTTTTCACCCAGTTAACTGGCGTTTCTTATACGCCATTGCTGAAGTTTTTCCCGCTGTTGCTAATCTCCGCTTATGCTTTAATTACATTCTTTATACTTAGAATCAAAGTGAATGTTGCGCAGGCACTACTTGGCACAGGCATTTTGGTTGCAAGTTTCTGGTTTAGGCAACAGTACTTTGGGCCGCCAGGTTTTGGCTATTTGTTTTTCCTGCTGGGACTGCTTTTACTTCTAAAGGCATTTTTTTCATCCAATACAAAGAAGCCTATGTTCACGGTGCTGTTTTTGTTAATGTTTGTCGCTACTTCGTTCACTCATTTTCTATCTGCAGTCATGTTGCTCACGTTCACATTTGTTTTACTCATAACACAGGTTGCGACACGTTCAGACAACATCAAGAATGCAGTGTCGATGTTTTTATTTTCCGCCGGCATTTTGCTTTTGTATAATATACTGTTTACGCCTGAATTCTTTTCTTACCTAACTGGGCAACTGTCAAACCTAGTTTCATTTCAAGGAGGGCTAGCTCAAGAATCAGCCAGAATTGCGGGTTCAGCAGCGCAAGTTTTCAATTACAGGAGCACACTGGCGATGGTGGGTATAGACTGCATAATAACTGAAGCGGTTTTTCTCATGATTTTTATCAACAAGACCTCACAAAGAAGATTCT
>CAYPGY010000136.1:0-6342 GCA_964410435.1 uncultured Candidatus Bathyarchaeia archaeon | reverse complement strand
AACGCTATTGTTAAACAACTCATATGTCTCGATATGGCAATTTCTAGAAAAGCTATGGAGAAACAAGTAGAAGAAACCAAAGAATCGATTGTAAACTAAAATTTCAGAGAACGAAATTAAGCGTTGCTTAACTTTTTAAGTCCATACCTGAAGGATTCCTGAATCTTCTAAGCGCAAAGTCCACAGCATTAAAACCAAATCAATCCCGCAACCTAGAACTAGGCTTTCACCCATACAGATGCAAGAGCTTGTTCCACTCTATAGTTTTATGATCAAACCTTAACTATATTAGAGCCGCTAAACCCTCTTTTAGCAAAACTTTAGGCTGGAACCAAAACAAACCTTTTGCATTTCTATCGGCGTAGCTTTTTTTGATATCGCCCAAACGGGCAGGCTCATAACGTACGCTCTTGTTGGAGCCGGACAATGTGCGATATACAACCTTACGCGCTGCTGCTCACTCTCGCCACCACTTGATAAATAACAACTTTTTTTAAATAAGAAAGTAAGATAATGTATCGGTGATGTTCATGGCTCAGAATGAAAAAGCAGAACTTACAATTCTTAGTGAAAAAGGCCAAGTTGTTATACCAGCAAAAATCCGGATGAAAATGGGCTTGAAAGCAAAGACTAAATTCCTTGTTTATCAATGCAACAACTCGGTAATATTAAGAAAATTTGAAGAACCCGATATATCAAAAGAACTTGACGCCACATACAAAAGAATCGATGAAAAAATCACAGAATATGGCGAACTTTCAAACGACGAAATAAACCAAATAATCCATGAACACAGGCAGAAAAAAAGAAGCCCAATGTGACAGCTAAAAATGAAAGTCGTTCTTGACACAAACGTCCTAGTTTCATCACTAATAAAAACGGGAAAGCCACGCACTCTCTTCTACAAATTAGCAAAAAATAAACAACTAATTCTGTCCAAAGCAATAATCGAGGAATTCCTAGAAATAACCGAAGAGCCAAAAGTGGCAAGATATACAAGCCAACAGGACATAACCATATTTCTCGGTATCTTAGGAAAAACCGCAAAAATAGTCCCAATAAAATCCAGATTCAAAATCGTAAAGGAAGACCCTGACGACGATATTATTGTAAGAACAGCATATGACGGTAAAGCGAAATACATCGTTTCAGGCGACAAGCATTTGCTTGCATTAAAGGAATTCAAAGGGATAAAGATAGTGACCATTGACGAGATGCTTAAGGAACTAAGCAAGCAGCACTTATCCCCCGGATAGGTTGAGGATGCCCAAAACGGCATATTTCTGATCTAACAACTTATCTTACTTCAATCCACCAAGCAACTGTTCCTTTGAAACGTTATCGATGACTTCCCAATCTTTGCAAAACGAACCTCCTTTTTACTCGCTATCAAACCTTAACTACACTAGAGCCGATAGGCCGTCTCTTAGCACAACGTTAGGCTGGAATCCCAACAGCCGTTTCGCCTTTGAAATGTCAGCAAAACTCTCTTTAATCTCGCCGAATCGTGCCGATTCATAACGTACGCCAACATTGGCGCCAGTCAAATCCAGAACCGCATTAGCCAAATCATTAACAGACGTAGGCTTACCAGTTCCAAGGTTGAAAACCTCACCCTCAACACCACTAAACGTCAACGAAGAATAGAATCCCCCGACAATGTCAGCCACATTCACGAAATCCCGCGTCTGCGAACCATCACCATATACTACCAACGGCCGCCCGCTTTTCACAGCGTCGAAGAACTTAGTTATGACACCGCTGTACTCACTTAAACCCTGACGCGGCCCATACACATTAAAAAAGCGCAAGACAACCGAATCCAATACACCTCGAATCCCAAAGCCCCGCAGACACCGCTCAATCGCCAGCTTCGACTCAGCATAGGGCGAGAGCGGCTTAAAAGCGGCTGATTCAGACACCGGCAACACCGTCGTGTCACCGTAGACTGCACAACTGGAAGCAAACACAAACCTGCCCACACCCGCCTCGATTGCATTAAAGATCAGATTCAAGCTGCCAGAAACATTAACATCATACACCAAGTCAGGGTTCGCCATCGAAAAAGGCACACTGGTCAGCGCAGCTAAATGCGCAACCAAATCAACATCCTTCACAGCTTTTTTTATAAGCGCAGAATCGCGGATGTCGCCCTTTAAAAACTCAACCCGACCCGCCTCAACATGTCCAGCGATGTTCGCTAGCTGCCCAGTGGATAAGTCATCGATAACTTTAACACGGTAGCCTTCTTTGACAAGGCGGTCTACTAGGTGGCTGCCAATGAAGCCGGCGCCGCCCGTAACCAACGCAGATTTACTCATCAAGCCTGCCTCCAACAAGATACGGTAATGAATCGAGGGTCATATTGTTTTAGATACACATCGCTAAGCTATGCAGTTCCATGCTTTCTGCTAAAAAGACTTGCGGTACAACAAACTCGTTTAAACCAAACCGTTACCAGATTCAAAAACAGAATAGCAGCCCCGGAGCACCAAAGATTACGCACCATACAATTTAACGGTGAACTCGTACACTTCCGAATTCACTCTCAAACGACACAGAACTACCTAAAGCTTCTAAATGCACCCGTTTAGCTTTCGGAAAAGTATTTAGGTATACTAAGACACTTTTACACTATGACACTCACTATAAAAATCGACGACTGCAAAAAAAAGAAACTTGACCGCTTCATAGCCAAACTATTACTCCAAGAAGGCAAAAAAGTAACCATACAAGAAGCCGTAGGCACAATGATAGACCACGCACTAGAAGACGAAGACGAGTTCATGACACATTTTAAAGAACTGCCACCCCTAGAAGAAGACCCACTCTGGAAAATGATAGAAACCCCCAAACACTTAGGCATCAAAGACCTATCAACCAACATCGACGAATACCTCTACGGAAGCTAAATACGATGACAATCTTTAGCGATACAGGCCCCTTCCTCGCCCTCTACGATGCCGAAGACACCCATCATAAGAGAAGCGTAGAACTATTCAAAGACGCATTAACTAGAAAACTTGGAAGAATCTACACCTCAGACTATATAATTGATGAAGCCATAACGATCATAATGGTTAGAACCAAGCAGCATAATTTAGCGGCCGAATTAGGCAAATACCTCATCGAATCACCCAGAATCACAAAACTAAACGTTGACAGCGACACCTTCACCGAAGCATGGAGAATTTTCCAGAACCTAAAAGACAAATTCCTAAGCTTTACCGACTGCACGTCGTTGGCACTACTGGAGAAGCACAGACTTAACCAAATAATGAGCTTCGACCACGGCTTTGACGGCTTAACCAAAAGAATATACTAAGCGGGTCTAATCGGTCAGTCTTCAAGCACTACTTCAGTCTGCAGATACATAAACATCTCCAAGTCCTCATCTGATTGTTTTAGTGCGCCCACTTTGACTTTCTGCCGCCTTAGGGATAGGTAGGTGGGTAACTCGGCGCTTATTAGGCCTCTTAGAGGATTTGGATGTAGAAAGAATCTTTTGTTTTTGCTTTTTTTCTTTGTAGCAATCAAGGCTTTCACAACAAGTCAACGCATCGTAAGTATTAATAAACACTATTACTTTATGCGATCATAATATAACTGTACAACAAAAAAACACTATCACCAAAACACCTGAACAGTTGGTGAAAGCCAAACAATCCATTCCGAACCACCAACCTCATAACAAAAGGTTTATCATACCTACAAGTAATACTATTTTGGTAATACAAATGGCGCTAGAAGAAACCGTATGTGCCAAAGTCCCAGCCGAACTAAAAAAGAAACTCGCCACGCTAGGCATAAATGTAAGCAAAGTGGTACGCGACTCTCTACAAGCCGAAGTAGACAGAATAGAAAAAGAGAAACTGAACAAGCTCGCAATAGAAGTATCAGTGATCCTTCAAAAAATTCCGCCTGAGGAATTCGCCCAATCCATCCGTTCATCAAGGGATACTAGATGAAAAAACAGTACCTGTTTGATTCAAACGTCATATACAGGCTTATCAGAGAAGCACCAGAAAAAGCACTAGAAAAACTCGGTGAAGGCACAACCACATATTTAGCATACTACGAACTCGGCAACGCGCTATGGAGAGAATGCCGTTTGCTAAAAAGAATAAGCATCGAAGAAGCAGAAAAATCACTCGAGCTAATGTACGCAATGCTTCAGCACATGCAGGTAGCATACGTTAACAGTAAAGGCAAAGAAACACTGGCTGCTGCAAACGAGTTTAACCTCACATTCTACGACGCTGCTTTTCTGGTCGAAGCAATGAAAACCAACCGAATCCTAGTTACTGACGACGCCAAACTCGCTAAAACCGCAGAAACCCTAGGCGTAGAAACCACACCAAGCAGCACAATAATAAACAGCTAAGTGTGCCTGTATAAAACTCAAAAAAATTAAAGTCAATCATCACTCGAAGTCTACAGAGCAATGATATCAGTAGTTAACTGTTTAATTAGCCATAGCAGTTGCAGCTATTATGCAATCGCCCATCGGAACATTTTGATATCTGCTTCTGAGCAACTGTTTGTTTAGCTACTGGAGCGCTGAACTGAAATAAAAAAGCAATAGTGCAGTCAAGTCTAGTAAACTTACAACCATATTTTAACCCATTCTTTGGTTGAACTCTTCAGGCGTCATAACTTTGTCTTTAAGGTTTGGCAGTCGCTCAAAATGCTCTTTATTCTCTGTCAGAAGCACATCACAGCACCTAAGCAGAAAAGAAGCGGCAATTGCAACATCTTGATACTCTATTGGCTGCCCCTTTGAAATCAGATAAGCATTAAGTTCACCAATAAGCTTGGCCACTTCCCCATCTAGTGAAACCCAATGGAATTGACTAAGCACCTTCTCAGCTTTTTTCACTGCAACGGCATAATCCCTTCGCAGACAAGAACCTGTAAGAATTTCTGATACACTCACCGTACTTATGTATGCGCTGTTGGCACCGGTTAAGCGTTTGCATAATTCGATTACATCTTGTTTTCCTCTGTCTACATCGACGATAATGGAAGTATCAACAAATACTGCGAGGGATTGGCTGATTTTTTTCTTCTTTTTCTGAGGCATTATGGAATCAGACCAAGTCGCTTGAACCTGTTCGTAGAGTCAGAGCGAAGAGCGGAAAGCACTTTTTCAAAATCCTCAGGAAGAAAGTCAGTGCAATCCTGCCATACAGCTTTGTCTGCCTTCTCAATCACTATTTTATCGCCTTCCACAACTTTCATTTTTACCCTGTCGCCCTCAACTATCCCCACTGCTTCACGTATTTCTTTAGGTATTGTGACCTGTGAATGCCTCGTTACAGTAGCTGAAGCCATATTGAACCCAGAGAATTACTATAAAATTCACGGAATAAAAAAATTACTATAAAATCATAGTAAAATTGCCTGATTCGACATACTTACCACATCACAACCCAAAAACGAGATAAGAAACCCTCGCCACACGCACAATCACAAAACAAAAAACCACAGCTAACCCTTCAACGTCACAACAAACCCGCGGAACACATCCCGAACAGACGCCACCAACAGATACAAATCTCGACAAGAAAAAAGAAGCCATATTCTCAAGGCAGAATTAATTTTCAAATCCAACTGGTTTCAATTTCTTTAATTTGCTCAAAATGAGGATCATCACTAATACAGACCGCCTTTAACGCCAGCGCAGTCGCGGCGATCATGCTATCACCCATTGAAAGCTGGTACTTCTGGCGAAATTCAGCAGAGATTTGAGCTATCTGAATATCCACGGGGATCACTTCAAATACACTCAACAACGTCGCAATCTTTAGCCTCGCAACCTCGCGGCCTTCACGTGATAACGCAAGCTGATATACTTCATGTATTACTACCGCTGAAACATAGCGTTTTAGTGCTCTGTGCGACCGAATTTTTTCTAACACCGATTTATCTTTAGAGTAATACGATTCAGCAAAAAATCTGGTATCGTAAACGACTTTATTCGTCTTCATGTCTAAGCGCATCTATCTCTTTCTTTACTTCTTCAGGAGTTCCAAAATCTGAATAGGCACCCAGCATATCCCAGAAGGACTTTTTAGGCTTCAACAGTATCCCCTCATCGGTAACCACTACCTCAAGCCGCGTACCTTCCTCGATTTTCAGCTTTTTACGTATTCTCACTGGAATAGTAGTCTGACCTTTCTTTTTTACGACAATCTCAGTTTCCATCACAAGTCCAGCGACACTTTAATCACAGGATTACCTTTAAGGATTTACCTAATAGACACCTCAAATATTTTTCGATTAGAAAAACTTCACGCCCACCAAAACACACTCGACACTAAAAACCCAAAAAAACTAGCC
>CAYPGY010000135.1:4946-6396 GCA_964410435.1 uncultured Candidatus Bathyarchaeia archaeon | reverse complement strand
GTGCAAGTGACTTTCGCAACGTCAGGTATAAGCAATGTAAACACAGACACTATCTTAACAATCGATGGCGTAGAATACGATTACTGGGATATACAGAATTTTAAGGCGCAGTGGATGCCTGGCACTGCCCATGCAATAACAGCGGTCAGCTCAATACGCGGCTGGGACAACGTAACACATTACTTCCGCAACTGGATAAACGGCAACGGATTAATTACTAATAGCGGCACCTTCACAACCCCCAGCTCCGATGTCGCCGTAACCGTGAACTATGGCTTAACTCCAACAATAGCTACAGTGCTAACAGTTGAATGCAGCAGCACATCAGTGGCTCCAGGTGGAGCAGTAACAATTCAGGGAGTACTAACCGGCGAAGGCTTAGGAGTTGAAGGTAAAACTATAACCCTCGGGTACTATGACGGCGTAAGCTGGAACATAATAGGTTCCACAACAACTACATCAGGGGGATACTACAGCTACTCTTGGACGCTTCCCAGCAGCATAGCGGAAGGCGAGTACCCGCTTAAAGCAGACTTCAGCGGCGACATACTCTATCTGGCTAGTAGTGCAAGTACTGGAACGCCCGGCAACGGCGGCAACGTGCATGTACTGCCCGAGTTATGGGGTAGCATAATAGCGCTATTTGCCTGTTTATGCGGCGCGTTTGTATTCGTCGGAGCGCGTTCAAAAAAGAGCAAACAACCCTCAGTTTAAGCTTAGTGACTTGTACGTTTTTAGACATATAACCGTTTTTGACATACTTCATTTTATAGAAATATTTGTGCGTTCAGAATTCTGCCTTTATTAATCGTCTGTATTGCTTCTTCATAAACAAGTCATAACAGGGTGTAATAAGATGCCGTCAAAGACAAAGCTCGCAGTATTATTTGCCGTTTCGCTAATGGCAATCGCTTCAATTTCAGTTATGCTCCCACAAGCAGCTGCCGCTCCAAAGGTAAATGTTACGTTTACTGCAAGCGGCTACAGCAGCTACAGCGGAGAAGTCCTTACAGTAGGCAGCACCACCTATAACACTTGGAACCTGCCCGTAACTCTAAGCCTAAAACCGGGCGACACCTACACAGTAACCGCCGTACCATCAATCACTGGCTGGGACTCAAAAACATACGCCTTTAGCAGCTGGACCAACGGGAACGGCCTAACCACAAACACAGGCACATTCACCGTACCAAGCACAGCCACAACCGTAACAGCAAACTATGCAAAAACCACGCAGACTGTTACTTTCAGCGCAAGCGGCCTCTCAAACGTTGACACCACAGTTCTCACCATAGATGGCACAAGCTACCTGTACAGTGACTTGAACACAGCAACCTTCCTCTGGACAACAGGCTCCACTCATACAGTAACAGCGGCAAGCACAGTCTACAGTTGGGACACCCCAGCTAAAGGATATAGCTTCACCAGCTGGACAAACGGCAACGGATTA
>CAYPGY010000135.1:0-4846 GCA_964410435.1 uncultured Candidatus Bathyarchaeia archaeon | reverse complement strand
CAGCTGGACAAACGGCAACGGATTAACCACAAACACAGGCACATTCACAACTCCAAACTCCGATGTAGCAGTCACATTAAACTACGTAACAGGCACGTCATCGCCCCAGACAACAACTTTAACAGTATCCTGCACCAATGGCACCTCGGGTAACTCGGTAATAATCTCCGGTGTACTAACAAGTGCAAGCACGGGAATCGCAGATAAAACCATTAGCCTCACATACTACGACGGCGCAACATGGCAAGCCATAGGCACAGCAACAAGCCTATCCGATGGCTCATACAGCTACACATGGACAATCCCCGAAGCATTAACTGACGGCGTCTACCCGCTTAAAGCAGACTTTGCAGGCGACAGCAACTATCAAGCAAGCAGCGCAAGCGGGGAATTGATCGGCTTCGGAGTTCACATGGAGGTTCTACCTGAATCATGGGGCAGCATAATAGCGCTAATCGCATGCTTCGGCGGCGCAATCGTATTCTTTAAGCTGCGTTCAAAACCCCGTTAAATTAAGCTCAGCGTACTTTTTTCTTTTTTACCCCTTATGTATCAGGGGAAACCTCTATACTTCTATTAATGTATAGTTTATTCGGTGAATAATTATGAGTCAGAATCAAATGTTCTGCTATCAGTGTGAACAGACAGCCAAAGGTCAAGGCTGCACTGTAATGGGCGTCTGCGGTAAAAGCCCCGAAGTCGCTAACCTCCAAGACCTCCTTGTATACAAACTCCGTGAACTCAGCCAGCTCGCCATTCTCGCGAATAACGCAGGAATGCGCGACGAGCAAATCGATGTATTCACTGCAGAAGCGCTGTTCGCTACGTTAACAAACGTGAATTTTGACCCCCAAGCAATCGTTGAGTACCTACGTAAAACCGAGCAGTACCAGCTACAAATCCAACAAAAACTCTACAACAAGAACCCATACCTCAAACTAGCCGCCACCACTGAAGGCATGGTTGCACAGGGCAAAGAGCACGGCATAAACTCGGAGCCATCGATGAATGCGGATTTGCATTCACTGCAGTGGCTTCTCACCTTTGGATTGAAAGGCGTAGCCGCATATACCTATCACGCGTATCTTCTGGGTAAAAAGGATCCGAAAGTCTTCGACTTCATCTATGAAGGCCTCGCTGCGCCGCTTAACAAGGCCCTTGGCGCAAACGAATTTGTTGGTTTAGTATTCAAATGCGGCGAAATCAACATCCGCGCCATGGAGCTGCTTGACGCCGGCAACACAGAGCATTATGGTCACCCAACCCCCACAAAGGTTCCCTTAGGCCACAAGAAGGGCAAAGCAATCCTCGTCAGCGGCCACGATTTAATGGACCTTGAGGAAATTCTTAAACAAACTCAGGGAACAGGCATCACAGTCTACACACACGGAGAAATGCTGCCAACCCACGGCTACCCCGGCTTAAAGAAGTACCCCAACTTCTACGGGCACTACGGCACCGCATGGCAGAACCAACAGAGAGAATTCCCGGCGTTCCCCGGCGCCATCGTCATGACCACCAACTGCATACAGCGCCCAATGGAATCCTACAGTAAAAACATCTTCACCGCAGGCCCAGTTGGCTTCCCAGGCGTAACCCACATTGAAGGCCGAGATTTTAGCCCAGTTATCAAGAAAGCCCTTGAATTGCCCGGTTTCACAGACGACGTTGAAGGCAAATCAGTGCTAGTCGGCTTCGGCAGAAACGCAGTGCTTAGCGTCGCAGACAAAGTAATCGACTCCGTAAAAGCCGGTCACATAAAACGCTTTATCCTAGTCGGTGGATGCGACGGAGCCAAACCTGGACGCAGCTACTACACAGAATTCGTCGAAAAAGCACCCAAAAACACGATTATCCTGACGTTGGCATGCGGCAAATTCCGCTTCTTCGACAAAGACTTGGGCACAATCGACGAAATCCCACGACTACTCGACATCGGCCAATGCAACGACGCCTACTCTGCAGTAAAAATCGCTATGGCACTAGCAGATGCATTCAAAGTCGGCGTAAACGACCTGCCCCTCTCTATGGTGCTCTCGTGGTATGAGCAGAAAGCAGTCGCGATCTTGCTGTCGCTGCTGTACTTGGGCATAAAAGACATCCGCCTCGGCCCCAGCCTGCCAGCCTTCATCACGCCAGGCATCCTCAACGTCTTGGTTGAGAAATTCAACATTATGCCCATCAAGACAGCTGACGAAGACCTCAAGGCAATAATGAAGTAAAAAGCCCCTTTTTTGGGCTCATTTTATTTTTTTTATGTTTGATTGAGAAACGAGGGCTGACCATCAGCGTGAGTTTTTGGGTTTAGCTTTTTTAGTAGCCAAGCCATGTTTTTGCCCAATGTCTCCATCGTTGCTAAGCCTTCTTCGTCGCTGTTTACGTCTCCTTTTGCTCTGCCTACTCCGACGTTCCAGTAGGATGAGCCGGGGACGATCATTTCGCTTATCAAGAAGAAGTGGTTTATGGCGTCAAAGGTAGGCATCGCGCCGGTTCTACGTACCGCGACCACTGCGGCGCCGACTTTGCGTTTGAACATGTGGTCGTTGCCCATGGCGACGTATCCTGCGCGGTCGATAAGCGCTTTGAGTTCGGGTGTCATCATGGAGAAGTAGGTCGGTGAACCCAAAATGATGCCGTCGGCTTCCACCATCTTCTGAATGTAGAGGTTAACGTTGTCGTTGACGATTTTACACTGCTTATTCTGTAATTTTCGGCATGTTCCGCAGGCCATGCAGCCGTGAAGGGTTTGGCCGCCGAGTTGGATATATTCAGTTTCTATGCTTTCCTCTTCAAGCGTTTGGAGGACTTTCTTGATTAAGATGGCGGTGTTTCCTTCTGCGCGTGGGCTTCCGTTAAAAGCGACAACTTTCATGGTAAGTTACCTACCCTGAATAAAGGGGGTTTAGGATAAAAATGTGGCGTAGCTAATTCTGCTGGCGGGCACGTTGAAGGGCCTGCTGGGTTTTAGCGCGCTTAAACAGCCAAAGTGCAAAGATTATGCCACAGACCAGTATGCCAAGCGATAGACCTATTATTACGGGGTCGAAGACTGGCGCGAATAGTTGTGACAGCTGCTCACTGGGACTAACCATTAAGGGGTAACGGTCGAGGTTCATCTCGTCAATTATGTAGGGTGTGTCGCCTATGCCGTCTCCGTTTGCGTCGGTGCCGTTGTAGTCACTCCAGTAGTTCCCTTGTCTTCCGTCGTCCCATTGGTGGGGTTCCTCGTCTTCGGGGTATTCTTCGCAGAAGCAGCCGTTTATCTGAATAAGGTTATACTCGAACGAGTTATGGTGAACTATTATATCAGCGGGTATTGTCTCGTTTACTCCGTTGAATCCAAAGAATAGACCTTGCTGATTCTCGGTTAAGTAATTGTATATTACGGTTGTGTTGGATCCTGAAAGTAGTATTCCAAGTATGCTATCAGAGACCCTGCAGTTGGCGATTGTGTTATTCTTTGTCCAGAGATAGCTGCCGATGCTAAAATTTTTTATGTTCAGGTTTTGGATTATTACGCCCTCTATAGTTTTGGCACCTAAGTCTACGCCGATTATGTACTGAGCAGTTAACTCTGGAGACTGATTAGGGCCGTCGCCTACTGACCACACGTTTATCTGTGACCCATTGTATGGTCCGCTTAGGGTGTAGCCGCCGCCATTTATGACTACGTTGCTTTTCATTATTCTAATTGTGCCGTAGACGTCACCGGTTAGTTTGTAGATGTTATCATATTTCACTATGGGCGCATCCGATGGTGTAACGGTTCCGTCAGCTTTTATGATAATATTCTGCAATGTGGGGTTCGCTTGGGCCTTTGAATCTTCGGGGGATACAGTTAGCAACCCTGCTAGTACCGAAACGATTAAAACAACGCTAATCCAGACGGCAACCATTTTGTTTTGCATACGCTCTTCTCCTGTTCTACTCCAGTTTTACTGTGTCTGATTTATTTAACCAGTTCCTAGACTTGACAACTTTTTTGCCCAGCACCTTAAACTGCAAGCAATCCTCCTGCGGGCACATCTCAACGCAACGCAGGCAGTAAATACACTGCGAGTTTGCTACGTCGCCGCCCTTCTTCTCGTAGACATCCACTACTTGTGTTGGGCATACTCGCTTGCAGATGCCGCATTTAGTGCATTTCTCCTCAACCTTGTTTAGGCGTACTCCTGAAATCCACTTGAAAGGTGGGAACCGGTTGAAAAGTGCAATTAAGGCGCCAAGCGGACAGATTTGGCACCATGACCGCCTAAGGAAGAACGCTGCTAAGGATACTAATGCGAGTATGATGAGGTTGGTTGTGGTTAAGTAGAATCCTACTTCAAGGAATTGCCCTGCGGTGTTTTGCCATAGCCAATCCGTTTTCATTAAGCCGACGCTGTTCTCAGCTAAGAGGCATAGCGGCTTCATCGGGCAAACTTGGCAGAACGGCGCCGAAAAGTAGGTGTTTATGTAACCGCCTTTTTCTGTGCCGGGGATAAGCTGTGTTCCCATGAGGGTTTGGGATGCAAATAGTACGCTAAGAATTAGTATCAAGGCTAGAATAAGGTAGCTTAACTGGTGGAGATGTTCACTAAATTTGTCAGAGACAATTCTACGTCTTATTCTTAGGGCTTTGCGTAAGCGTGTGAGTATGTCCAAATATAATCCGAAGGGACAAACCCAGCCGCAGAAAAAACGACCCAAGAGGACAGCGGCGACGATGAAGATGCCGAAAACAACTGCTAATCTCATTAACCCATCTGAGAGGTAATCAACACCCCAACCTCCCCCTGTCTCAAAGAAGGGATAGATATAACTTTGAATTTGCCAAAGTGCACATGTACCAATTATGCCGCAGGGG
>CAYPGY010000134.1:0-6404 GCA_964410435.1 uncultured Candidatus Bathyarchaeia archaeon | reverse complement strand
CTCGCACACGGCGGAGCACACAAAATCAACAATACGCTGGGGCAGGGGCTTTTGGCGAAGCGTATGGGCAAGACCCGCGTTATCGCTGAAACAGGCGCAGGTCAGCATGGCGTCGCCACTGCAATCGCATGCGCGGCACTTGGGCTCAAAGGCATCGTTTACATGGGTACTGAGGACTGTGAGCGGCAGCGGCTCAACGTGTATCGCATGAGACTGCTGAATACCGAAGTTTACCCTGTGGATTCAGGGTCTAAGACGCTTAAGGACTCGATTAATGAGGCTTTCCGCGACTGGGTAACCAACCTCGAATCCACCTACTACCTCATCGGCTCCACAATGGGTCCACATCCGTACCCCATGATGGTTCGGGATTTCCAGAGTGTCATCGGCAAAGAGATCAAGCAGCAATTCAAGGCGAAAACAGGCGGTTTACCAGATGCGCTGGTTGCCTGTGTCGGCGGCGGAAGCAACGCCATGGGCACCTTCTACCCCTTCGAAGACGACTTAGATGTGAAGCTTTATGGAGTTGAAGCGGCAGGAGAAGGCATCGCGTCGGGCAGGCACTCTGCGACTTTAGCCGCAGGCAGCGAAGGAGTATTTCACGGCATGTACACTTACATATTGCAGGACAAGCATGGGCAGATCGCGGAAACACACAGCGTCTCAGCGGGCTTGGATTACCCAGGCGTCGGACCAGAGCATTCGTTCCTTAAAACGATTAAGCGGGCTGAGTACGTGTACGCCGACGACAAAGAAGCCGTTAACGCCTTCTTGATGCTCTGCAAAGAAGAAGGAATACTTCCAGCTTTAGAGTCCTCTCACGCATTAGCACACGCCATCAAGCTGGCTCCGAAGATGCGCAGAGACCAATCCATCGTCGTCACGTTAAGCGGGCGCGGCGATAAAGACGTAGAGACAATAGCGAAAGTTACAGGTGCAAAAATATGAACACCATACAGCAAGTCTTTCAGAAACAGAAACAGCGGGGATACGGCTGCTTAATCGGTTACATCACAGCAGGCGACCCAACACCCGAACGCACAGTAGAGATCGCAGATGCGCTCATACGGGGCGGTGTCGACATATTAGAGTTAGGGTTGCCGTTTTCTGACCCGATCGCCGATGGCCCCACAATCCAGAACGCAAGTCTTCGCGCCCTAAAAGCCGGAACCACACCGGAGCGGGTACTAGAGATTGCGCGTGAAATCAAGGGTAAACATGACATCCCCATTGTAATCATGACCTACTACAACCCAGTCTACAAGTACGGCGTCGCAGAGTTCCTTGCTAAAGCCAAAGCGGCAGGTGTAGACGGTTTTATTGTACCTGACTTGCCAGTTGAAGAAGCAGCTGTATACAGAAAAGCAGCTAAAGACTCGCAGCTTGACACGATATTTCTTGCTTCGCCAGCCACCTCTAAGGAGCGCCTCGAGAAAATCGTTGATGCATCCTCGGGTTTTCTCTATCTGGTTTCGCGCTTCGGAGTCACTGGAGCCCAAACTGCAGTTGCAGACACCACCGTTGAACTGATAAAGAGATTTCAGCCAGTTACCTCAGGCAGAGTCCCGCTTGCCGTCGGCTTCGGCATATCCGCACCCCAGCATGTTAAACGTGTAATCTCTGCAGGCGCAGATGCGGCTATCGTTGGGAGTGCATTCATTAACATCATAGCTGGTAACAATCAAACGACTCTGCTGAAAGAGCTTGAGGACACCGCTCATCAACTAAAGGCGGCAACAATAAAACTATAGCTTGTTTTTATGGAAAAAAGAGGAGAAGGAAAGAAGGGTTGCTTCGCAAATCACCCTACCACATTTATTTTAAGATAGGTCTTTGCCCAAGTGTTCGGTGTAGCGTCGGTGAAAGCGTTATTGATGTTTTCAACTAGATTTTTAAGGGAATTGTACGTGTAACCCTCTGGCAGTCCATGTCCACCTAAAGCGTCATTTGCTATCTGCAGTATTTCCGCTATGGTTTTTCCACTCAATGAATCGCCTGCTTTGACGTAGATGACACCGTTGCTTAATCCTTGTGGCATGCTGCTGGATGAGCCTTGGAATGCAATGTTTAGGGATAAAACGGCTGTTTGGACGGCTAAGGTGCCTCCGCCATAGCGTAGGCTTATGGGGTTTAGTTTGTCGCAGCTTATGGGTCCGCTGGTTTCGGTGTATCTGAGGAATGTTTTGAGGCTGGTTACGCTGGTCCATTTGTAGCCGTAGCCGTCAGGGTTTGTGTAGCATCCGATTTCCAGTCCGTCAGGGAATGTGGTTCTGAAGTTGCAGCTTAAAAGTTTGCCTGCTGCTCCGGTTCCGAGGTAATTGCATGCGGTGTAGGTTCGTAGGGTTCCGTAGTAGTTTGCGGTGTCACTATCAGAGTAAATTGTGTTCTGGTAGGTTCCTGTAGCTGTAGCGTTGTTAGTCTGCTGTAGTAAGCCAGCTTTATAGGGTCCAAGGATTACTGTGAAGGATCCGCCGGGTTGCAGGGTACTGGGTAATATGATGTTAGCGGTGTCAAGTTTAGAGTCTTCAAGGGTTATGTCGCTTAATACTACGTTCCCGGTGTTTCTGACTACTATTTTGTAGTAGATGCATTTACCCACTAGAATGGTTGGTCCCGGTGGACAGTTAGCGTCGTACCATGTGCAGCGGTTGGTGGAGATGTACTTCTTTATGCAGATATCGCCTGAATCCGCTTGGGTGCCGAAATAGTTTGCTGGGTCTGAGTCGTCGACGGTTGTGTTGTTGTAGTCTCCTGTTGCCGTAGCCGTGTTAGTGTGTTGACCTACTTGAGCTTGGATTGGTCCCAGATAGTAGATGAATGAAGCGTCTGGTGCTAAAGTGGCTGGAAGATTTAAGCTAGTGAGGGTGTATGTGTTGTCTGTTAGCGTTATGTTTGCTAAGGTGACATTGCCGATATTTGTGACTATAAACTTGTAGTACACGTTTGTTCCCGCGGTTACTGTTATTCCGGGTGGCGTGTCTGCTTCGTTCCAGCTTGCATTGTCAGTTGAGACGAGTTTGTTTACTTGTATGGCTGGGTTAGCTGCGGGGCAGTTAATGACTAGTGGTACTCCTTTTTGGGGAAATTCGTCTGTGGCTGAGGTTTGGCTTTCGTTGTCATCGTAGACTTGTATGTGGATTATTATGGTAAAAGAGCCCTGTGCTAGTTTGAAGGCTGCTTCGTAACCTAATGCGTGGGTTCCGTTTGAATTGACCCAGGCGAAGTTGGGTAATGCGCCGCCGTCGTCGTTGCCGTTGTAGGTTTTGTTTGAGATGATGTTTATGGCTGCCCACGCGTCTTCTGCGCTTACGATTGCCGGAACGTTTGGTTCAGTAAGCACTAGTACATAGAGCGTTTGGGTGCTGCAATCGTAGCGTAGGTACGCTTTGGATTCTAGAGGTTTGGTTGAGTCTCCTGCACGGTACATGTTTGTGAAGAAATCGCTGTTTAGGTCCCATTCATCGGGGTTTCCGTCTACGGTGGCTGTGCCGTAGGTGGGCTCAGGCGGGTTCGCGGATGAGGCTAGGGGCAGAGAAAAAGCGATGGATGCGATCAGCAGCAGGGCAATCAAATGCCTATTTGGCTTTATTGAAAAATTGCAAAAGCGCAAAATCATTCACTCCTTTTTATTTAGTTAAAAAACGGTAAGTATGACAGACAGAGAATCCATAATAAAGTTTTGTTTCAACCGGTAAGTGAGCAGAGGAGTTATCAAAAGGTTACGTTGATCTGTTTAAAAATTGGTTTGTTGGGTAAGGTTTTAAAGTTCCGCTATGCCATCTATCCTCGGCGATGGATCTTAAGCGGTGGGTTAGGGGTCCATTATCTCCGTAAATCCCCTCTATGACGGGCTGACACCGGCAGATGAGGCGTTTAAGGCCGCTTAGATCTCTAGTTTCGAACCAGTGACTATCCGTCCTTTGGGGCTGGCGGTCAGCGGGTGGCTTCCGTAGGGAAGTTGCTTCGCTGTTTAGCAGGCGAACCTGGCTAGGCTCGGGAGAGAGCAACCTAAGTTTGGACGTTATGCGCTCAAGGGGGTGCGGGTAAGAGCGTAGGGCTGGATGTATCTAGGCGGAGTCTGGGCGTCAAACTGCCGTGGTCCATCGCTACTTGTTTTGTTTTATGGGTAGTTTTATAGTGAAGGTTGTGCCTTTGGCGGTGTCTGTTTGGTAGGTTACTGTACCGTTTTGGGCTTCGATTAAGCGTTTGACTACTGCGAGTCCGAAGCCTTGGCCTTTTGATTTTGTTGTGAAGAGCGGTGAGAATATTTTTGGTTGGATGTCAGGTGCGATTCCTGTGCCGGTGTCGCTTATGTTGATGGCTGCGGCGCCGTTTTGGTGTTCTGTCTGGATTTTTAGGGTTCCGCCGTTTGGCATGGATTGGACTGCGTTTTGGATGAGGTTTGTTAAGGCGCGTTTGAGCATGGCTTGATCTGCGGTTAATGCTGGGAAATCCGGTGGGATTATGATGTTGACTTGCAGGTTGTTTGGTACCGTCACGATAAGCAATGCTTCTTCTATGATTTTTTCTACTTTGATTTTTTCCCAGTGGGGGATTAACGGTTTGGTGTAGTCTTGTAGGTCGGCGACTATTTTGTCTATGTAGAATAGGTTCTGTTCGATCTGTTGTAGGCTTTCTTGGATGTTTTTCTTGGATTCGCAGTCTGGTAGATTGACGAGTTCTTCTTTGCAGAGGTAGAGTTCACCCGCTATCGCCTGAAGCGGGTTGCGAATGTCGTGTCCCACCATGCCTGCGGTTTCGCCTATTGCTGCCATGCGTTCGGCGCGGCTTAACTCTTTGGCGCGTTGTTCAGCTAACTGCTCCATTTGGATTGCGTATTCTTCTAGTTGTTGCTGAGCTAATTTGCGTTCTGTAGTTTCTACCATGGATAAGACTAAGCCTTCGAGTTGTCCTGCTGCGTCTGTTATTGGTTTTAGTGTCCAATCCCAGTATGTTACGCCGCGTTCTGGCTGATTAGGGAAAACAAGTGGGCTGTCCTTGCGTTCTACTGGTGTGAGTGTTTTAATTGCTTCTTTGAATGTCGCTTCTGTTTCTGGGTAATCGCTGTAGAGGTCAAATAGTCTTTTACCAACCATTTCTTCGGGGGTGAATCCGCAGCTTTTAGCGTACGCGTCGTTTACGTGGATATAGCAGAAGTTGGGGTCGAGGTATGCGAGTTGGAAGTTTTTAGCGCCGTTCATTATTGTTTGGAGTATCTGCTGCGTCTGTTTAAGCTCGTTTATTGGGGTAAAGTACATTCTTATACGGTTAGTGTCTGGGACTAGAAAGAATTGCTGGATAAACCAGTTGGGGCTGATTTGGATTTCTCTTCTTAAGTCGGGGGTTTGGTTGCAGAGGGTGTCGATGATGTTCTGCCAGTCTACAAAAAGCGGATGGTTTAGGCCTATTTGTTCTAGGTCTGGGAAGGCTGCTTCAGCAGCGGAGTTTTGGAAGAAAATTTTGCCGTTTACATTGACTTCTATGATTGGGTACGGGTTTAGTGCCAGAAATGAGGCTGGAACCCGTCTTTTCTTGGTCTTCTTGCGTTTCTGCTCGGAAGACTCCAACATAGAATTATCCTTCGATTATTGAGTAAATAAAACTTGGATATAAACGGTGTCAAAGAAAGAATGTTAGCCTTTAGAAAAGGTGTTTTCGTGATAGGCTATTCTGGTTGAATTTTTGTTTTTAGTCTGCGTTTCATCGCTATTTAGTCTGTTCCGTGTGTGTTTGGAATGTTATTTCGAGTTTTTGCTCGTTGAAAGTGATTTTGAAGTGAGTGAAGATGTCCGTTCTGCCTAGCAATCGCGGGACTTCGTCGGAGTCTGCGAATGCTGCTTTTGTGTTTAGTTCTGTATCGCCTATTCTGATTTTACCGGTGTGGATGTATGCGGGTATGCAGGTTCTGCCGACGCCCATGATTGGATGGTATTCGCCCTGTGTCAAACTTAGCCCAAGGAGGTCGGCGTCGTTTCTTCTAAATAGGGAAAGGTCTGCGCCACTGTCGATGTAGGTACGGAAAAGGTGCCAGTCTTCTGTTGCGCCTTTAACCATTATTCGCGCTACTGGTCGCTGGATGATGCCTGATTCGGTGCTTTCAGGTAAATACTTGAATACAAACCGCTTCAAAGTATCAATTCATCCGTAACTTGGATGTAAAAAATCTCTATATCTTCGCTCTTCGCTTCTGGATGTTTCTTCTTTGCGTTAGCGAAGGCTTCGGTTGATGTTCTGCCAGACGCTACAATTTTACCCATATAGATTGCTACGTCTTTTCCCCTATACTTCTTATATTCTTCGGGGGTTATGTTTGGTGCTTCAATTATTACTTCGTCAGGCACAAGGTACACCTGCTAGATGGGTATATTGGCATTAAGTATTAAATTTGCTGGTAAAAACTTGTA
>CAYPGY010000133.1:0-6470 GCA_964410435.1 uncultured Candidatus Bathyarchaeia archaeon | reverse complement strand
CATACGTGTATCTGTGACGCAAGGTCTTCGTCTAACATGCGTAGCAACTGGCGGATTTTCTTCATCTCAGGAGCTTTATGGAATGGCTTATTGCGTGTCTGAGGCACCAAAAACAGCACCTTAGCGTTTGCCGGCGGCTTATAGTTGCTGCTTAAGCGTTTGCGGTAATGCACAATCTCTGGACGTGCCAATCCGACGGAGTCGAAATAGAAGAAGCCGCTGCTCTTAGCGCGTGGGCTAAACTGCTCAAGGAAGTCTTCGCTGTCGCGTACACGCTTAAGCGCCGATAGTAAGGCGGGGTGGGCGTGGAGGCGCATTTCGGTGTGTTCCCAGAGGCGTCCGTCGCGGATAGCCTGCTTGATGCGGCGGAGCTCCGCCATGCAGACGTAGAGGTTATGCTCGGCCAGGAAGACTTCGCGTTCTTTTGCGGGTTTTCTGCGGAGTTCTTCAGGTGTTTCACTTGCGCACCGTGGGCAAGTGCATGGGAAGTAATCCATCTGGTTAAGGCGCCATGTGCCGTTCTCGGTCATGTAGCGTCCCTCTCGGGCGTAGAGTGCGTAAGCGGCTGAATCGAACAGGTCGCAGCCAAGTGAGACTGCGAGCGCGAACATTGAGGGGTGGCCTGCGCCGAACAGGTGCAGTGGCCGCTCGATTGGTATTCCTTTGCGGCAGGTAAGTATCATATCTGCCAAGACGTCGTAGCGGTAGTTTTCCATGACCTCAGTCGGGCTGCCGAGCGCGTGGATTGGGAAGGGCAGTTTACCCATTATTTGAGCTGATTGTGCGACCAAATCAAGGTGTCTGCCGCCTTGAACAGGACCAACCCAGAGCACGTCATCTCGGGTTTTCTCTTTAAAGAAAGCTTCCGCCCGCCTATGCGTTTCTGCAACGGTGAGTTCAGCTTCTTCTTTGGTAACCTTCCAGCCAGTGGGAATGTCAAGGATAGTGGCTATGTCGCTGCCGATACCTTCTTGATAAGCAACGATCTCTTTCTGGGTAACTTCAACTTCGCCGTAGACAAGAATCTGGTAGGCGCCGCTGTCAGTCATGATTGCCCCGTCATAGTCGAGAAACTTGTGCAGGCCGCCTGTCTCGATTATTCTTTGGCCGAACCGTTTTTTGTTGATGTAGCTGTTGGTGATTATGGCTTGGCAGCCGAATACGTCCTTGAGGCGCTTGCATGGTATAGGCTGGTTAACAGGGTTAATTACTGGGAAGAGAAGCGGTGTTTCTACTGTGGCTGTGCGTGTTTTTAGTTTGCCGATTCTGCCAAGCAAGTCTTTCTCTTTAACTTCAAATATAGTGCTCAAGGGCGAAACCTACACATCAAGCACAAAGGCTAAATAAAAAACGTATGCCCCGTTTTTAGCTAGAAAACCGCAAACCCGCATAACAAAATAGAGACAAAAAACACATGCCAAGAAAAGTCATCCTTATATCACAACGAAATACACTATACCTCGCTAGAAGTGGCACACAATGGTCTGCTCAATCAAACTAACCGAGAAACCCCAACTAAACGACCCCGTACTCATCGAAGGCTTACCCGGCATAGGCTTCGTCGCCAACATCGCCTCACTCCACCTCATAAAAGAACTCAAAGCAGTCCGCTTCGCCCAGATTTTCAGCTCAAGCTTCCAAGACTTCGCCATAACAGCAGAAGACGGATCAGCCCGCTCACCCATAAACGAACTCTACTACGCCAAGCACCCAGATGGCGGAAGAGACTTCATCATATGGTACGGTAACACACAGGCACTCACAACTGTGGGACAGTATGAACTCGTCGGTAAAGTACTCGACATATGCGTCGATTTAGGCTGCAAATTTGTTATATCAATCGGCGGCTTCAAAAAAGAAGAAGTCCAGCCCATCCCAGCCATATACAGCACCGCAACCGACCCAGAAACCATGCAGCAGGCACTTGACTTGGGCACAAAAGTCATGGTCGGAAACGTATTCGGCATAGCAGGTTTAACGGTCGGTTTAGCACGCATCCGAGATCTCAAAGGCTTCTCGCTGCTTGTAGACACACTTGGCATGGAACCAGACGTTAACGCAGCCGAGCACGCCATAATCATGCTTCAGAAGTACCTTAAATTCAACGTTGACCTCTCAGGCATCGACCAAAGCGGAGAAGAAATCAAGAAAATGCTTGAATCATTTGGCATAATCAGAAGCATAACAGAAGAAAAGAAGAAAGAGGAGCAGCAACTGCGCTGGTTTATCTAAACCATTTTTTGGTTTAGGCTTGCTTTGCTTCACTCATGAAGGCTTCGTAGACTTTCTGCACGCGTTCCGCTGCGGGTCCTGAGCCTTCTACAACGCCTTTTTCAGTTAACTTTACTTTATCCATTACCCAGATGAAGCCCTGGTCTTCGTAGAGTTTAACCATAGTTGGGAAAACTTTCTCTAGTCGTCCTGAGAGTGATTTGAGGTCGAATGGTTTATCTGCGGTGGATATCTGTGCTACGATGGCTCCGTTGAGCACGATGCGGTGGAGTTGTTTTCCTGACTCGGTTGCGTCTGCTAAACAAAGGCTCATGTTATCGGGGTTGATGCCGATGAGTGTGCCGTTGAAGGTTTTTCCGTTGGTTGTGACAACAGCTACAGTTTTATCTGCTAACGCTGCCACTTCTGTAAAGTATTTTCTTTGCGCTACAGACAACTTTATGTGTCTCCTTGATTGGTACATCAGATTGCATTTCAACTATTTATCTTTGATTTAAGGACTGCTTGTCCGAAGTACATTTTAGCTTAGACCCCGCCATATTGTCGGCAGTGGCCTCTTTCCACTCACTCTTATATTCAAAAATTGACTAACCTTTGTTTAGAGGACTTCAGGGAAAAGTGTGAGTTAAGGGGCTGAGTAGGCCTTAGGAGGACATCCACATAGAGCTTACGTGTGTTCTCTTTTCTCCTTAATCCAAGACCCCCATGGCCTCAGCAAACCCATAACTCAAACACTCATCCTTCTCGCCGCGTAACCTCGCAATCCTGCCTTAACTTAACTATTACGCCCGCGGGCAGGTCACGCTCAACCATACAATTCGCCCCAACCCACGAATTTGCACCGACCTTGACGCCGGGCATAAAAAGCGACTTAATCCCCGTCTTGACGTTATCGCCGAGGATTATGCCAAGCTTACGACGCCCCGTATCAACCACCTTGTCCTTAATTACCATCCCGATTTTACCGTCATCAAACCGCAAGTTCGCCGTGATAGTTCCCGCGCCAAGGTTGCATTTCTCACCGAAAACGCTATCCCCGACGTAGCTGAGGTGCCCAACGTGCGTGCCATCCATGATTATGCTGTTCTTGATTTCAACGGCGTTCCCAACTCGGGTTTTCCTTCCAAGGGAGGTGCCGCTTCTGATGTAGCAGTTGGGGCCAACGTCTGCTTCTTCATCTATGAAAACTGGGCCCTCAATATAGGCGCCAGATCGAACACGAGCCGACTTAGCGACCGTAACTTTTCCAATTAAGTGAGCGCCGTCCTCAACGGTCCCCAGCACTTTATGCTCCATGCGGTTAAGAGCCCAAGTGTTAGCGTCAAGCAGATCCCAAGGGCGGCCAACATCAAACCAGTCGCCTTTAGCCAGCTCCGCTGCAACTACTGTTTTGCCTTCTTCGGCGAGCATAGTGATGGCGTCGGTTAGCTCCCACTCGCCGCGCACGGAAGCCTTCGTCTGCCTAATTTTTTCAAACACAGCTTTAGAAAACACGTAGATGCCAGCGTTTGCAAGGTTCGACGGCGCCTTACCCGCAGCTGGCTTCTCTACTATGCGTTTCACCCTTCCCTGGGCGTCTTTTTCAATAAGGCCATAACTTTCTGGTCTGTCAACAGGTACAACACCCATAGTTGCAGCGGTTTCGCCGCTTTTGAATTTAGCGAGCACATCTTTTACTGCGTCCCGCCCGAACAGCAGATCCCCATAAATCAGTACAAAGTCGCCGTCTAAGAAGGGTTCAGCGACACCCGCAGCGTTACCAGTACCCAAAATTTTAGGCTGCTCCACATAGGTGATTTTCATCCCCAGTTGTGAACCGTCGCCAAAAAAACTGCGAATCGATTCGCCCATGTAATGCGTGACTACCACAGCTTCATCGATGCCTGCATGCTTTACTGCTTCAAGGCAGTACTGCAGAATCGGTTTACCTGCAACTTTAATCAGGTGCTTGGGTCTAGTCGCCGTTAGCGGTAATAGGCGTTCGCCTGCGCCCGCCGCCAAGAGAACTGCTTTCATCACTGGTTAGCCTCGATTTGTTTCTGTATTAGTGCTGTGGCTTTTTGGGTTAAATCTTTCGCCGCCTCTTCAGATTCACCTTCAACCGTTAAGCGTATAAGCGGTTCAGTTCCCGACGCGCGGACCAAGAGCCAGCCCCTATTAAGCGCCAGTCTGGCGCCATCAACGGTGGAGTAATCCATGTAGTCCGGGAACAAAGTTTTCAAAGCGTTGCCTAGCTGCTCAACCAGTCGGTACTTTAACTCATTTTTGCATGCAAAATTAACTCTCTTGGTAATATACTCGGGTACTTCGCCGACGAATTCAGACACCGATTTACCCTCAGCTTCCAGCGCCATCAGAAACATCGCCGCGGAAAGAGGCCCATCAGGGCAGAGATGCCACTGAGGCTGAATCCAAGCGCCACAGGGTTCGCCGCCGAAGACTGCGCCGTCGCGTTTAATGGCTTCAGAAACATAGATGTCGCCCACTGGTGTCCGCGTAACCCTCCCGCCGTAACGCTGAGCCATAGTCTCCACAGCCATAGACGCCTCGATAGTAGTAATTATTGCTCCGCCGCCGACCTGCTTTAGCGCGTAGGCGCCGTAAGCGGCTAAGCTACGGTCGAAATTTACGAAAACACCTCTCTCATCCACGAACGCCACTCTGTCTGCGTCGCCATCGAATGCTACACCGATGTCCGCTCCGAGAGCTTTAACGGCGGCGGCGAGGTCTTTTAGTGAATCTGCGTTGGGCTCAGATTTGCGAGCGGGGAAAAAACCGTCAGGTTGACTATTCAAGGCGGTGACTTCGCAGCCAAGCGCCATAAGCAGTTCTGGCCCAACTTTGTAGGCGGCGCCGCATCCAGCGTCAACAACCACCTTCCAAGGCCTCTTTAGTTTAACACACTTGAGAGCCATGTCCATGTAGACTCTTTGTGCGTCAATTCGGGTAACTCTGCCGAGTGTGCGCCAATTAGCAAGATGAAACGCGTCTTCAGCAATGATCTTCTCTACTCCTTCAGCGTCTAATTCCGTGTAGGATAAGTCTGATTTGAAAACCTTAATTCCGTTGTACTGCGGCGGATTATGAGACGCCGTCAACATGAAGCCCACATCTACGCCGTAAGCTTTCGCTGCAAAAGCCAAAACAGGAGTCGGCGCCATGTCGCTTAAAAGGACATCGACACCGCAGGAGAGCAACGCCGACACCAAGGCGTCTTCAAGCATAGAACCCGAAACTCGGGTGTCCCGTGCAACAATCGCAGACTTGGCTTTCTCCTGATTAGCTACAGCACACGCAACCCTACACGCTAAAACGGGTGTTAATTCAACGTTAACTATCCCTCTTACTCCTGAGCTGCCGAACAATTTACCCATCTATACGTCGCCTATTACTTCATGGATAAGGGTTGATGGCTTTAAAACAATTTGGGCTGACTCATCGAATTAGCGCTTCAAAGTGGCTTCGAGCCTTTTAGGATAGAGCAGGAGGTCCAATCCGTCGGCTACGTCCACAATACACAAATTAGCAGCCATTACTGCTTCGGTTGCGCAGCCTTCTCTGCCTATAATAGCCACGCCCAGTCTCGCCGCCTTAAGCATAAGCCGATCATTGCGTCCGTTACCAAAAGCAACTACCGATTCAACACCCACTTTTCTGATGTATTCTTCTTTTTGTTTATCTAAACCATCACCAGAGATTATGTGTACTTTGCAAGGTATTTTTGATAATTCAGTTTGGGCTGTTCCGAATGTATCAGCTGTTAAAACGTGGATTTCCAGTTTGGTTGAAAGCTCAGAGAGTTTATCTTTTACTTGAGGTAGGATTTTTCCGTCCAGCGTAAGTGTGCCGTTGTAATCTAAAACTAGATGCGATAATCGCAGAATGCCGAACTCAGGGATGGATATTTCAAGCAAACCATTTCACGCCATACCAATAGATGATCTACCGCTTTAAGGGTTAAGCTGTTGGTTTGCACTTATGAAACTTTCAACTTGTGCTTTAGTCGGATGTATACCTTCCGCGCCGGAAAGGTAACACGCAGAAACCGCATTAGCGAGCATTAAGCGGCATTCATCGGAGAGGTCGTTGAAGTCACCGAAAATGTTACCTGCATTCCATGCGTCACCTGCCCCTGTTGCGCGGTAAACCTCGATTTTGAAGGTTGGAACCACAACCTCGCTGCTTCCGCGGATACTGGCCGAGAAAAGAGACGTATGCAGATCAATTCTTGCCGAGAA
>CAYPGY010000132.1:0-6472 GCA_964410435.1 uncultured Candidatus Bathyarchaeia archaeon | reverse complement strand
AATAGCGGTAACTCTATTACTTTAGGTGAGGGGTACTTTTTCAAATTAAACCGATTTTATTTTGCTCTGCAGCTACCTCCCTACCCCCTATAAGAAGCAGCGGAGACGGGTGGACCCCTCTATAGGTGCTGTGCATAGACTGGATATTAGGATGCAAATAGGTTGGCAGAAAACACCTACCCCTCTATGGTTTCTGCGATGAGTTTCTAATAGAGCACATAGGTAAACAGCTATAGAATCAGTGAAGGCGGCTTTCTGGCGAGTGATCTTTGCATACTTTAAAGTGACCATTCTGCTTAGAAATATATAGAGTATTAATATTCAGCACTTTTATAACCAAGTTAGCCATCTCTTGATAACAGATGAAGAAACATGGCTAAAGTCATGGTTGATAAAAACATTTTGATAGTTATTATTTTAGTAACTTGCCTAATTTGTGTAGCCTTATCAGCGGGAATCTCAACCTTTATGGTTAATTCGGCTGAAAAAACAATAACAGGTGAAAAAGGCGACACCGGGGCAACTGGAGCCACAGGAGCAACTGGCCCTACGGGAGCCACTGGTCCAGCTGGAGCCGACGGAACCAATGGAGTCGACGGAACAGACGGCGCCACTTGGTACAGTGGATCAGGTTTACCTTCAGCGTCTATTGGCGCAACAGGCGACTACTACCTGAATACAGCGACAAACGACATTTACCGCAAAGACATAACTGGAAACTGGATAAAACAGACAAACCTGCAACTTAACAACAAAGCAGACTATGACAGCGGCTGGGTAGATATACGCAACTTTGCAGGCCAAAATTTAACCTTAGCACATAACCTTAACACCACTGACCTCCAAATACAGTTACAAGGCAAAGACGCAAACGGCAACATCCACCAGAAATACATCGGGTTATCATCAAAAACGGTTCAGGGCTGGAACCAAACCTACAGTGAAACAGACAACTACATTGGTCTTTCAATGGCAGCAACATCCGATGGAGGATACATCATTACAGGCATTATGATCAAGAACCTCTACAATCAAGAAGCCAATACATTTCTGTTGAAACTCGATGCATGGGGATATGAGGAGTGGTGCCGAATTTACGACTTGAATTACTATGATGAAGCATCTGCCGTAGTACAAACCTCAGATGAAGGCTACGCAGTAACTGGTTACTCAGGTACGGGATATAGCGGTGGAAGCATCTTTTTATTGAAAACCGACGCCGCTGGCATCATGGAGTGGAATACTACTTTAGATGGTATCGAGGGCAGCGCATACTCGTTGATCCAAACAAACGATGGAGGATATGCAATATCTGGACAAACGGAGTCCCATGTATGTGTGATTAAAACCAACGAGAACGGTACCTTGCAGTGGATCAACAATTATGGCGGGAGTACAGGGTATGGAATCATTCAAACATCTGATAACGGATACGCAGTAGCAGGATACAGCTATAACAACAACGACTATACCGTCCACGGCTACTTTGTAAAAATTAATGCTAACGGCGTTATGCAGTGGAATAAAACGATTGGAACAGCACCCGACGAACAATACTGCTACTCATTAGCGGGCACCAGTGACGGCGGATACATACTAGGCGGTTATTCATACTCTTCCCAAAACTACAAATCAGGCATTTATCTAGCAAAGACAAGCGCTGACGGAACTATGGAATGGAATAAAACATACACCGGTGAAGAGGACCGATATGGATATTCAGTAGTAGAAGCAGCTTCAGGCGGATACGTAGTAGGCGGCTATGCATATACTTACACCGAAAATGACCAATGTGACTATATTTTATTGAAAACTACAGTCGATGGAACACTAGAATGGAACAACACATACAGCAATGCACAGTACGATAGAGCAAGAATGATGGTTAAAGCAAGCGACGGAGGATACGCAATAGTTGGGTACAGCACGGCTCAAGATGACGAGCAATACAAGACATATCTTGTAAAGACTCTAAGTAACGGCACCTTGGATTGGAGCCAAACCTACGGTGGATCCAACCGCCAGTACGCCTACTCAGCAATAGCAACAAGCGATGGAGGATACGCTATTACAGGTTACATACGTACTTCGGTAGCTTACACCTCGAATGTCTACCTGATAAAAACTTCCGCTGACGGTACACTCGCATGGACAAAAAGCTATGAGATTGGTTTAGAATCCAGCAGAGGCTACTCAGTGATCCAAACATCAGACGGGGGATATGCAATAACTGGCATCGCCGACTCAATGGCGTTCCTACTGAAGGCAGATGCTAACGGAACAATGCAGTGGAGCAAAACATTCAGCCTTGGGGACGACGAAACGTATGGCTATAGTGTACGTCAAACCTCAGATGGAGGATACGCAATAGCAGGCTACACATACACGGATGACTATTCAGAAGACGTATTCCTGATAAAGACAGACAAGAACGGTGCCCTACAATGGAACAAGACATACGGTGGCACAGGTGATCAAGTAGCGTATTCGATGGTTCTTACGCCAAATGGTGAATACGTAATTGCGGGGTCAGCTGAAACAGAAACCAGCATGAATACAATGCTGCTAAAAGTCGATGCTAACGGTTTAGAAAAATGGATGAAAGTCTACAATTCAACCGACGACAGCTATGGGCAATCATTAGTGGCTACATCGGATGGCGGATACGCAATAGCGGGTTACGCATATGCTGATACAACTTACACCGCTGACATGTACCTATTAAAAACTGATGCAAACGGAACAATGCAGTGGAATCAAACCTATGGCGGAACAGCAAGCTACGACTATGGCTACTCAATAGTAACCACTCCAGAAGGCGGATACGCAATAGCAGGCTACACCGAATCAGTGGTAACCTACTCTTACGATTTTATGCTGGTAAAAGTTTCAAGTAACGGCACAGTACAGTGGACAAAAACATGGGATGGCGGTAACAGCGAGCGGGCAAGAGCACTTGTCGCGTCGCAGGATGGAAGCTTCGTCCTCGCAGGATACAACAGTAAATACCAAATCATACTCTACAAAGCAACAGTTACTTTGGAATCAGGCCTAGCAAACGTAGCGACAATAAATAATACGATAACAGTCTACCGCGGCGCTGACGACAACTACTGGCAGTACGTACGTATACAGATCTGGAAAGCCGACTAAACAGTCGACTCATCCAACCTTTTCTTTCTTTAGAATCGTTTTTTATACACAGAAGTTTTTATTGGCAAACCCCGATAATCTCCCAGAAGGTTTGGGCTTATGAGAAAACTCTTCAGGATAATATTCGCTGTCTTCGTAATCTTAATGGCCGCGTTCATTGCAGCCGCAGCAGTAATCACCTATGATGTTGCAGGAGCATTCGCCACCGACACTCATCCGTTGCCAAACGGCGCACCAACTGGGCAGGCAATTGTGGTCTATGACCCCGGCTTAACAGGCGGAGCTAAAGATGCCGCTACAAAAATCGGGTATAACCTGCAGGATGCTGGATACAACGTTACCTTAGCAGGCGTTAAAAGTGGTGTAGCCGCCGATGTCGCAGGCTATGACGTAATCGTAGTCGGGGGGCCAATCTATGCGGGCAAACCGGCGAAATCAATACAGGACTACCTATGTAGCTTCAATACCGCAGAGGGTCAGAGAGTCGGTGTCTTCGGGTATGGAAGTTTAGCTATCGACAATTCAGATACCGCGGCAGTTGCAAAGGATGTTGCAGCTTTGCCAGATGGCACTAGCAGACAGTTTGACGCAGTGGTTAAAGTTGTTTCAGGCAGCGACGTAGACGCAGTAATCCAAGATTTCGTTACCCGCTTATTAGCGTAAACTGCTGAACAGTGGGTTCACCTGCGCCAGCAGCCATTTTCTTTCTATCTCTGCGTCGCTTAATAAACGGCCAAATGAACTCGATTAAAAGCAGAATTACTATCAACGTTATTATCAGCGGCAACCCCCACGAGTTATTTCTTAGAAACAACGTTATGTGACCAAAATAGGGTATTCTCATGATAACTTTTCCAAGCACCAAGTTTTCGGGTACGCCTTGACTGGTGTGCCAAAGAGTGTTCGAGTCGTACTCGTTTGAGGAGACATCTGCAGGGTAGGGTGTGCCGTTGCCGTCGCCTTTAGTTTGGAAGTACCAGACGCCGTCAATTTGGTACTTCGCTACAACTCTGTGCACTATGGGTGTAGCGGTTGGGTTAGTGGGGTTCTTGTAGACTATGATGTCGCTGTTCGGGTAATCCGCGCTTATGTCTTCGGCGTTGACGCCTTCGATTATAATTATGTCGCCGACGTGCAGCGTTTGCGAGAAGGCGTGGCTCCAGCCGTCGCAGAAGGCGCCGTTTTGAATACACATGCTGCCGCTTTCGACTACGCGCAGTGGAACCTCGGCGTGTAAAGCGAAACTTAATCCCACAAAGATGCCTAAAACTACAATTACAATCAGTCCGATTGCAGCTGCAGATTCCGCGTATTCTTTGCGGTTACTTTTTTTGCATTGACTCAAAGTTTTGCCTCTGCGTACCTTAGTGGAATGCAACCTATCTTAATAAATCACATTCTTTCCTCGGCATAACACAATGCTACTGGCTTAATGGCTTATGTAACGAAGATGAGCGCTTTGTTACGGCGATTATGGTTGGCAGGGAGATGCTTACTATAATCAGCGCTAATGCACTATACTGTAAAGGATGTAGGATAGGGCCGTAGGTGGTCATCGCGTAGTTATCTATAGGGTAGTAAGTAACCGTGTCAAGACCGAAAGAGGTGTACTCAAGCCATACACCAAGGTACCTGATGCTCTCGATTAACGAGGCGAAAACCAGTAGCAGCCCAGCAGCCGCCAAAACAGGCTTAACCCACGGCATCCGCTGCTTTTTCCAGTCGCCGTCCACTAGCAGCACCGCGCATTTACCCGCTACTGAACCAGCAAGCAGACAGAGGAAGGGCAGCGCCATGTAAGTGTACTTGAAGACGCTAACGTAGGGCACCGTCAAGTGAAAACCGAAAACCAGAAGCAAATTAGCTGATGCAACCGCGGCGACAGCTACGAGGCATATTAAGTCCATTCGCAGATACGCCTTTAGCCGTGACCGATAAACCAGCTCAAACGCTAAAGCAAAGGCAGCTGCGGCAAAGAGGAAAACCCCCGCGGCCTCGGCCCAAACATTAACCTGAAACAGCGGCGACGGATCCGAAACGTAGATGGGGTGGCTGAAGTCTGTGCTGAAGTACACGGCTAAAAAGTTCTGCTGCGCAAATCCGCCGTACCAGATAGCCTGCGATACAAGAACAGGAAATAAAAAGATCATGAGTTTACGCTTAAACTGGAATAATGCCGCCTCTTTTTTGGCGGAATAGACAAGCAGCAGCATCGGGACCAACACGAACACCGCGAACAGTTTGGTTAGCAGCGCCAAAGCAAACGCCACCCCCGCAGCCGCGGTCAGCTTTTCCGAGTTGCGTCTAACCGCCAGTACGCCTAAGACGAGAAACAGCAGGCTCCAGAACAGGTACTGGTTGTCGATGAGAAAGATGCGTGACATGTAAACGTGCCAAGGTACCAAAGCGAACAGCGCGGAAGCAACTAGCCCTGTTTTGCGGTCATAAAGCAATGCGCCGAGCGCGTAGACTAATGCGGTTGCGGCGACTCCGAAAAGGGTGGTTAAGGATACGGCGTTTTGGTATGAGGCGCCGAAAAGCTGGAAGGTGGCTGCGGATGTGTAGAAGCCGAGTGGCGGCTGATTAATCATGAGTCCCGTTGAGAGAATTGGAAATCCTTGTGTGGCGGTGGCGACTGCGGCTTCGTATTCGAGTTGGGCATCCCAGTTAGTGTAGGTGCCCATTGAAGATGCGATTAGGAAGCTGCCGACGAGGACGCCGAGGAGCGGGTAATGCGCTTTTATGAAGTCTGCGAGGGGCTGTGTGTTCACTGTTTGCTTCCCAGACTTAGCATCGGCTGCTGCAAAATTTATAATTTGCTGGATTAATCGTAAAGCAATTAAGCCCATGCAACCGATAACTCAACAGAGGAACACACAGAATGCAAGTAACAAAACATTCACCAATACTATTTGCCCTCGTAGCTTGGGCAGTAATTAACATACTCCTGATGGCGCTGCTCACCTTAAGCGGCGACGTAGAAGACCTGAATAACTACATCGAAATCGCAATGTGGACAATAAGCATACCCGCCTTGCTTTCAGGTAAAAAGTGGGGCGCCGCCTTTGCAATCGTGGTACTAGTCTATACGCTTAGCACAAGCGTCGGCATCTTAATCTACTATCAAATCTGGCTAAACGCCATACGACTAGTCAACATCCCCGCCGCTATATACTTATTCAAAGAGTTTTTCGATGGTAAATTTAAGTAGCGGCCACGCAAAAAAGCGTGACTCTCCCTCTTCTATTACAATAAATAAAATTTTTTTAAGTTAGAAGAAGAAGGGAACACGGCGCTGCTACATCATCAATGAAAAGTT
>CAYPGY010000131.1:0-6590 GCA_964410435.1 uncultured Candidatus Bathyarchaeia archaeon | reverse complement strand
TTTAGTTGAGGCGACAGTACAACCAAGCACAGACTAAACAGTACTTTTTTGATCTACTATTGGAGAGGAAAAAGTCGACTAGTTCAACTTAAAAGAGAATACCGCCCGCCCTGAATTCTCACAGACATTCACCATAGGCGAAAGACCCCGCTCTTTTAACGCTAGCCAGAGGTGGCATGCGCAGATACCAACATCCACATTCGGGTGTTCCCACTTAAAGTGCTTATAACCGACGGGTATAGCTACATTCACCGTTTTATAGTCATTTTCGAAGCTGAAACGCCACATCTGCGAATTAGCTGCCGACGGTGCCTTTCTTGCCAAATCAAGAGCGTAAATCAGGTCTCCTGAAAGATGCACTTCGTCTTGGGGGTTTTCAAGCAAATCTTTGATTTCTTTTCTGTTAAAACTATACATATTCTTCGTGAGTCTATCCATAAGCCTAAGACCGCTGGATTCGTAGTAGCCTAATGGCGAAATGCAGATAGCTCGAACGCCATCGGTGACGCCTTTAGAGTAGCCATAGCCGTTTGGCGCTTCGTGTATCTGGTTGGTGTTCTGGAGGTGCGGCATTACCTTCTCCAGTTCATGCAGACTATAATGTCCATACCAGCATGTTGAGACACCAAGGCTCTGCGCCATAAGAATTACCAGTTCACCGACAAAACCGGTTTTCGCTATCGAAACAACATCTGTTTCGGATAGGAAAGCAACGTTGTCAGGTGGCGACTGCATCATTTTGTAGAGTGCCTTTGTTGTTTTCGCCTTGAAAAAGCGAATCTCGGTGTTTAAGTCAAACGGAGGCTTAATGTTCTTAGCGTATTCCGTTATTGTCGTCAATGTTTCTGGTTTTAGCTCGTCTGGTTTGTAGCTTCTGGCGGACCTGCGACTATTGATTGTTTGACTAAGATTGTAAGGAATACCCATTTTAGACGCGGCAGTTCCCCCAATTATGAAATTGATTACTTAACAGTGAGGCAAAGTGCAGATAAGGTTTTAGCGAAAAGTGCGACAATTACAGCTAAAGGTCAGATTGAAATGTACCTGAGGTGAAAAGAGAATTCTAAGCACCCCTAATGTGTTCTTGAAAAAGGGGGCTAACACATTCGTCTAAAGTGTTTATTCCATAGGACTGTTGTAAGGTATCCGCCTATAGCGCCGCTGATAATCCCCATAATCAGAATCGGTGCTGCTAGGCTGCTTTCCATTGGAAGAACCGCTAACAGAACTCCCGTCGTGTAGTAACTTAGAAAACCCACTAACCCCGTACTAATAGCCAACGCAACAACCATTCGGCTGAGCTTAACCTTCTCTTTTGAGTGTACTTTCAGGGCAGAGAAAGAAACGTCTATCAATACACCGTATAAGACGGCAAAAAGGAAAGCAAATAATCCTAAAGCGGGCCTGAGAAACGCTGCTAAGACGCCGCCGATTACTCCAACGTATGTTGCGCCGAACCGTCGTATCATTAATGCCGATGTTGCGAGTAGAACTGATTCAATTATGATAAACATTTTATCTGCGGGAAATGGTAAGAAAACTTTTGTTATGGCTATTATGGCGCCGAAGAGTGCAATAATAACTAGCAGTTTGGTTCTATGCAACGTTAACTCAGCCATCCAATGCTTAATTCAGGGTTAGTCTTAGTTTGCTTGTGTTTTTTTGAACTATTATTCGCCCACGTCATTTAGTGTAACTGCCTTTTGCCAGATAAGGCCTTGTTTCTTATAAGAGTTGCGAAATAAGCAAAATAAGCGGCTATAAATAACGAGTTTCGCAAATATAATTTCGTGTGCTTCTAAAAAAATAGTGCTTCGTTTACAGAAACGCTAAGGTTATTTGTAAATAACAGAAAAATGGTTTGTGCTTATACCTTGGCAATTACTTATCGCTATTGGCTCAAAAAGGTTACGCTTATATCTCTCTTTTATTATATGTAAGTTATCCAATTTTGCGCCAAAAGTGAACGATTTGTCAGCCATAAATAGCAGTGAAGAGAAATACAAACAGCTTTTTGAACAGGCAACAATAGCAATCGTGATCACCGATTTAGAATCGGGTATTATCCTTGAATGTAACCAAGCTGCAACAAGATTATTTGAGAGAACAAAAGCTGAATTGATCGGGCAACACGAAACCATACTATATCCCCCTGAAGATCGCGAAAAATCATTCAAAGAAAAAATATCCCAACTAAATACCCTAAAAACAGTAAACCAACTTGATACAAAAGTCATAACAAAAATTGGAACAAAAGACGTGTCAATTGACGCTATTTCAATAGATTTCAGCGGTAAAAAAATAGTCTATAACTCCTTTAGAGATGTCACTAGACAGAAACAGATAGAAGCGTCACTTAGATATTCGGAAGAGCAGTATGGTATTTTAGCTGAAACTTGGCCGAATATGATTGTTATCATCCAAGATGGAAAAGTAGTCTACGTAAACCAAGAATGCGTAAGAGTGACTGGTTACTCTAAAGAAGAGTTTAATGCACCTGATTTCGATTTTACTAAATTAATATCGCCTGAATTCTTAAAGGATTTAGCCGAAAAACTTGATAAAAGACTCAAAGGGATAGATTCAGAGCCTTTTGAACTTAGATTAATAACAAAAAATGGATCACCAATTGATGCTATATGGAGCACCAGACCAATCAATATTAACGGCAAACCTGGGTTGGTAGGCGTAGCAACAGACATAACAGAACGTAAAAAAACCGAACAGCAAATCATAACACAAAAGAAGCAACTGGAAGCGATTTTTGCATCTAGCCCCGACGCTATCACAGTAACGGATTTGTCTGGAAACATTTTAGACTGCAACCAAGCAGCAGCTTCTCTGATTGGATTGAACTCAAAAGAAGAGGCAATCGGAAAAAATATCCGTGAACTGATTTCTCCTCAAAATGTAGAAAAAGCCTATAGGGATTTGGCTCTGGTGATGGAAACTGGCATCCCAGTAAAAAATTTAGAGCTTACATTTGTGAATCAAGACGGGAAAGAGTTCCCTGTTGAGTGTTCGGGGGCAGTAATAAAAGATTCTTCTGGAAAACCAGTGAGTTTTGTCACAATAACTCATGACATTTCTGAACGCATTGCGATGCAGCAAAAACTTCAGCAGGAAAGAGATGTGCTCAAAGCCGTTACAAAAAGCATCAATGCAGGCTTTATAATGGTGAGTAGAGACTACCACATTGTCTGGACTAACGAATTCGTAAAGGGAATTTTTGGATCAGTGGAAGGGCAGCTAAGCTACGAAGCGCTACACGATTACAGAAGCAGAAGCATAAGCCCTGATTATAGCTTAAGAAAAGTTTTTGAAGATAATGCAAGCGAGGCGTCGCATGAAATTCAGATAACAGATGCGGAGGGTAAAACGATTTGGTTGAAAATCGCCGCTGCACCCATAAAGAATGCAGAGGGCGAGATAATTGCTGCAGCAGAACTCGCCGTGGATATAACCGACATAAAAAAAGCCGAAGAGCAGATTCGCCTTCTTAGTAATGTTGTAGAACAAGAGGTTGATGGCATAGCAGTTTCAGACAATCAAGGAAAAATCCTATTCCTAAATAAAAGCTGGATTACGATGCATGAACTTACAGCCGGTGCCGAAAAGTTAACCGGTGAACCAATCATCCAATTCTATGACCCAGAACAGCTTAGAGCCATCGGCGGCAAAACCGACACTGATGGAATTTTCAGAGGACGCCTAAAACAAATAGCCAAAGATGGAACAAGCTTCACAACCTTAGCCACGCTAAGCCCCCTAAGAGACAAGGATGGGCAAATAATCGGAACTATACACACAGCAAAGAAGCTAACAGAGATAGTACGGGAAATAAGGGATGTGGGGTCCCATGCTTAAAGCGGCTTCATCGGAGGAGGGGCAGTAAAATGTCCGCTGGGTTTTTTCCTTCGGGGCTACATGAGTTGGATGCTGCCCTTAAGGGCGGTTTTACCAGACCGTCAAACCTGCTCGTTATGGGTGATCCATGGTCACTAAAAAGAGAACTAGGATTAACACTGCTTAGTGCCGGTTTACAGAATAATGAAGCAGCGATATGCATTTCAGCTACAAATACAGCTGAAGAAATCAGAACTCACTGGTTTAATTATGGATTAAACCCCTCTCTTGAACAGGAAGGCAAAGTAAAATTCGTCGATTGCTATTCAAGAATGATAGGGTCAAAAGCTTCTGATACTGCTTCGATAAAGCGAGTGCCCAGTATAATAGAATACACCAAACTCGCCGTGGCAGTGAATGAATGGTGTTCCAGCTTTTTCCTGAATAACACAGCTGTAAGGGTACTGTTCGATTCGCTTTCCACACTTCTAATCTACAGTAGTCTACAAACGGTTATGCGTTTTCTCCACATTTTCTTAGGGCAACTCAGGAAACAGAATGTTCTGGGCTTTCTGATAGTTGAGGAAGGCGCACATGATTTGTTAACGCTTAATCAATTGAAAAGTTTCTCGAACGGCGCAATCATATTATCAGCAGATTCTCTTCGGTGCGAAGGATTCCACCCTTACCCAAGCTTGTCAGTGCCGTTTTCATTAACCACCAAAGAAACATTCAAACAAACACTTAAGCCACAAAGGGCTAGTCAGGAGGCACCGTGACATGGCGGAAACATCTCTTTCAAGTGAGAAAACAGAAACAGGTATAAAAATCATTGACCAACTCCTCGAAGGCGGAGTACCGCGCGGTTCTTCGGTGCTCATAAGAACCAATCCGCTGTCCGACCCATCTACTGTAGCGATACAGCTTCTAAGAAACCGGTTAAGAAACGGCGACATAGGCTTATATTTTGTGAGTAACAAGTCAGCCGCTTCAGTTATCGACGAGTCAGTTGCTTCGGGGATGAGTTTGACGGAGTATAAGCAGCAGAACCGCTTATTTTTCATAGACGGCTACTCAGCTTTGTTCGGGCTTAAAAGTGACGAAGCATACGCAGTTGATAATATCTACGACTCTACAGCTGTATTCAGCGTTGTAACAAAAGCATTATACGAATGCTGCAAAAAAGGAAAAGTAGTCCTAATATATGACTCGCTAAACACTTCAATCGACCAATTCGGAGACGCAATTCTAAGCGAAGTCGAGAATTGGAAAAGAATAGCAGTGGCCTTCAACGCAATCCTGTACTTTCTCTACACCGAATGGAACTATGAAAACACCATATCTCAAACAGTAAGCAGCCTCTACCCCACCATCATAGATCTCATAGCGCTGGAAAGAATTGTCGGCAACCAAGCGATCACGGTACGCAAAAAAGAAGGAACCCCCGTTAAAGAAAAAATAATCCCAATAAAGAAGTCTGTGACTGGAGAAATAAAAGGTTACATACCAAAAATTTTGGTTACAGGACCATTTCATGCTGGAAAAACAACCATTGTACATACACTTTCAACTCGCGCTACTAGCGTGCAGCGGTTTGGAACAACCGTTGCCCTAGATTTTGGTCATGTAGACTACAAGGGATTCGCGCTTGACTTGTTCGGAACGGTTGGGCAACCAAGATTTGACCCCATACTGAAACTTCTGGGAGGCGAAGCATTGGGCGCTATACTGGTGATTGACAGCACTAAACCAGAAGAGTTTCCCAGAGCTAAAGAAATGATGCTTAAAGCAAAAGTCAATGGCTTGCCGTATGTGGTGGCGGCAAACAAACAGGATTTACCCAACGCCATGTCTGCTGAAGAAATCAAAATTAGAATGAATATTCCAATCGATGTCGAAGTAATCGGCACCGTCGGAGATGACAAAGCAAGCATTATACGCGCATTAGATATTCTAATCGAAAAAATATTAGGCGGAGGATAAGCGCATTGTCAACAAAGAATCTGATAGATGAAGTTTTAAAGGAACTTAAAAGCGTCGGAGGAATCGAATCCTCGGCAGTAATTACAAGAGACGGTTTACTCGTCGCTTCCGACACTTCAGGGGATGTTGATGCTGAAACATTCGCTGCTATGAGTGCAAGCATGGCGGGGGCAGCTGAGACGGCGATTACTGAAGTGAACGGGGGAACTGCTACTCGAATAATCGTTGAAGCCGCAAACTCCAAATTAATCACTATCGGAGCGGGTCCAAAGGTGCTGCTGGTGGCCTTGACGAAGCAGCAGGTTCCTCTGGGGTTAGTATTGATAAAGCTTGGAGATGCTGCCAGAAAAATAAGCAGTATAGTAACATAGCCAGTATCAAGTTTTCAACCTAAAAAACAAACTAAAAGTAACAGGTTTAGGCAGAGAAAAACGTGCGTTTACTCAAAAGAAAGAAAACTCAGGCAGCCATAAAAAAGTGGGTAACAGACTACGAAGATGAAGAATCAAAAAACGCTGAAAAACAAAGAGCCCTAAAGGCATTCAACAAGCGACTTAAACTCTACATCCTCTTAAGCGTCCTATACGGCTTAGTTTTTGTTAACTACATCGACAACCATATCGCAGGAAGCGCGTTTAGCGGCTACCACATGTGGCTTACCATAATGTACTTTTTCCCCTTCATAATCTTGACAGTTACTTTTCCGAAAAACTGGCAGTTAACCCTTGGATTGGGGCTTCTAGCTTCACTGATGAACGACG
>CAYPGY010000130.1:0-6660 GCA_964410435.1 uncultured Candidatus Bathyarchaeia archaeon | reverse complement strand
AACAAAATATTCCACGCGTAATATTTTTAAACTTTGCCGAATCGACAAGAAAAATTAACGACCCAAAACAATAAAAAAACTAAAGCTGCTTAAGCTGCTCTCTAAATTGCGTCCTCACACTAAAAATAGCGTTATCGCGCTCAACTTCAACAGCAGCTTTATCGATTGCACTTAAAAACGCCGCCGAATCAATCTTAACGCCAGTACCCTCAAAGGGTTTCAGCACTTCCTCAAGATATGCAACCTCTTTTTTGCTGTCTTTTTCTCCCACAACCTTTGCCAGCAACAGATCGTTTAACGTGTAATATGTTAAAACAGCAGCCTTTGCATGCTCAAAATTAAGATTGAAATTTGATAAATCGTCTTCAGGTTTTAGCCCAGTAAAGTAGCCATGGACTATTTTGAGTACAGATAGAGCTTCTTTGGAGGTGTCTTTGGCCACTTGGCGTTTTACGGCTTCATCAATGGCAGCTAAATTTATGCTCAGAGGCGGCAAGGTGGCGGGGGTAATGTTAAAAGATAACCCTAACGTTTGGACGTAGGCTTCAATTTGTTGCCAGTCCACTCTTTGAGCGTGAAGAGCGATTAGGATGTCAAAGGATGCATCAACAATGGGCAATGACCGCTGTATGAGGTTTAATAAATCGGCTTTCCGCTGAGACGCCCGCTCGTTTAGGGCATTTGCGTTTTGACACTCTGACTGCATAGCTTTTACTTGTTCTTGAAGTTTAGCGAATGATTCGCCTTTTTTAAGCATAAACTGGTAAGCTTCGTTACGCCAATTCAAGCTTAACCAGTTTCCGATGCTCTCGATTGAGGTTATTTCGTAGATTGGGTATTCCTTTTCCACAACCCAGCGTTTCTTAAAAAGGCCCTTAGGGTTAAAAAATTTGATTTTGTCCTCGGCAACTTCATATTTGGCGACTTTAAAACCTGAAAATTTCTTTGGTTTAGGTTTTGCAGGGACGTCTTGCGGTGATTCTGCTTGAAGGGGCTGTTTTTGTTTTCTGCCAAATAATCGAGAACTGTTGAGTGTAACAGTCGCTGAGTTGCTCATTTTCCTCTATTGCTATTCTGCGCCACTATGTTATAAAGACATGCACAAAAAACCAAAATCAACGAAAAGATGCATTTGCTCATTAATACCTAAGCGATAAAATAAGTAACTGTTGTTTTGTCTGCTGTTGCTTGTACTGTCGCCACAACCAAAACGCAACCCAAACCAACAGCCAAACCAGAAACAGCTGTTTCTGCCAAAACTTTTCATTGATGATGTAGCAGGGCAGTGTTCCCTTCTTCTTCTAACTTAAAAAAAACGATTAGCGTGGATTCCAGATTATGCTAATAGCGTTTGTAGGGCAAGCGTTAATGCAGGGTGTCTGCTGCGTTTCTGGTTTGCAGGCAGTGCAGGTGTACTTGATTTTTTTACGGTGCTCCTCAGCGATGGCGGCGACTGTTTTATCCTCAAGATCAATAAATTCTGTTACTAATTCAAGGGCTTTTTCTGGGCAAACTGTTACGCATTTACGGCATCCGCTGCATTTGTCTGAGTCCACTACAATGTAGTATTCGCCTGATCCGTCGATGTAGCCGTAATGCGTAATCAAATTTTGCTCACCTAAGCTTTCTGTGCCTTCTCGTAAAGCGCCTTACCCAGTAACGCAGCGCCTAATGCACCCGCAACCATTGGGTCCAAACCGTCTTCGCGCCAACGCGGCATCGGAAGCGTCTTAACGCCCAAAATAACCTCGATACGACTGACTATACCGATGTTTTTGGATTGACCGCCTGTCACAACAAGTTCAGGTTCTAATCCGACGCGGTTGATCAAGTTGGCCATGCGGACAGCCATAGCGCGGGTATATGCAGCTAAGACTTTTTCCTTGGACCAGCCTTTTCGTAGTAAGCCCATGGCTTCAGTTTTAGCAAACGCTACGCATGTACAGCTGACGGGGTCGGGTTCTTTCTCGACTTTAAGTGAGATGTCGCCGATGTCCTCAAGTGGAATCTGGAGCAGGTCAGCGAAGACTACCATACCTCTGCCTGTGCCCCCGGCGCATTTATCGTTCATTAACAAGCTGACGACTCTACCTGTTTCGTCGATTTTGATTGCTTTAATGTCCTGTCCCCCTACGTCGAGCACTGTTCGGACTCGGGGACCCCAGATGTAGTTAGCGCCTTTAGCGTGGCACGCGATTTCAGTGATGGCTTTGTTTGCCATCGGAACGTTCACTCTGCCATAGCCTGTACCAACTATGTAGTTCAGATCGCCAACCGTTAAACCTGTGTCTTTTAGTGCATAATCAAGTGCTTTCTTTGCTGATTCGGGGCTGTTGCTGCCTGTGCGTGTAATACCCCAAGCGTATGCTTCGCCGTTGACCATGATAGCAGCTTTGGAACCGACTGAGCCAACATCTACACCCGCAGTGATTATATCGTTTTTATTCCATTTTTTGCCAGGCATGATGCGGTGGTACTCGCGCCAACGCCAGAACTCGTCTGCCATCTCAAGCGCCTCCCTTAACACGACCAACAGCAATTAAAGCTGCACCAAATGCACCAACATAATCAGGGTATTCAGGAATTTTCACGGTTAAACCCAGCTTACGATTAAGCGAGGCTATAAAGCCAACGTCTTTAGCTACACCGCCAACCAAGACAACGTCGGGGTTAACACCTAAACGATGAATCATTGACGAGACGCGGTCAGCCATAGCGTCAAATACTGCGCGGCATATTTCAGGTTTGGATTCTTGGCGGTGTATCAGTGAAACGACATCTGATTCACCGAATATGACACATGACGCGTTGATTGGGCTTGCACGTTCAGCTTTAAGCGAAAGCGGACCCATGTCTTCAAGTTTAACTTCCAATGCGCGGGCCATCGCTTCGATAAATGCGCCAGCTCCGGCTGCGCAACGTTCGTTAACTACGAAGTCAGCCATTACACCGCGTTCATCACATCTGACAGCTCTTGCTTCTTCGGCACCCACGTCGATTATTGTTCGCGCTGTCGGGATTAAGCTTAGGCCTGCTTTGGCGTCGGCGCTCATCATAGAGACGGTACTGTGGTCATATGGCGCCATATCCATGGCTGAACCAGTCGCAGCGAAGTGCGCCACATCGCTTAGTTTTAAGTTTGCTTGTGCTAAGGCTTCAGCGACTGCTTGTTCAGCCGCTTTTGTAGGATCAAACCCTGCGAAAACCTGAGAGCGGCCTACCACGTGGCCGTCCTTTAAAACAACTGCCTTTACTCTTTGTGTTCCTAAATCCATTCCGACTGTAATCACTTAGAAATCCACTCTCGCATTTAGCATTTCAAGGAAAGCTTCAACACGTGTCTTCATTTGCCCAACATCTTCCCTTGTATACTCCGTATCCAAATAATAGACGGGCACATTAATCTTGTCCAGTGCCTTTTTTACGCGGCTATACTCCATGGCATAGAGCATGCAGCCTCGGATTACATAGTAGATGACGCCTTGTATGTTCCAGTCTTTGATTTTTGTTAGGAGCCAGTTGATGCGGTCTTCGTTGCCGTCTTTACTGGTAAAACATGGACAGGTTGAGGCCATAAGGTATCGTTCGCTTATAGCATTTAACATATCATCCATGCTCCACTCGTCAACGCCAATGGGGTCGTTCAGGATGCGTTCGCCACTGCATTGCTCGTCAGCGACGATTATGCCCTGCGGGTTGCCTTCCTCAACTAAAGTTGGCAGTTTCCAGTTGTCCGGCCAGAACATTGGGGTACCTGTAACCATCACGCGAGGAATGTCTGGGCTTACAACCCAGTCTTTTTTAGCGGCGCGTGCTTCAAGTTCGTTACAGAGTTTCTCAGCGTTCTCTGTCCAGCGTACCTTGTCATCCCAGCTGTAAGCCTGATTGACCAGCATTGCGTCGCGTCCCATAATCACTGGGTTGCCCTTACGGAGTTCTTGGAGGCGGCGGAAGACTTTGGTGGCGCGATGACTAACTTCAATAGATACTTTTAGTTTTTTGCGGTCGATCTTGTTGCCTGTGAATTTCTCGATCTGCGTCTTCATCTGCTTGATTTCGTCACTCCAGAACCGCAGACTCTGCGTACTATCCTTAATGCGTGGAACGTTCATGCCCCAGATCGTTTTCTGGTCGCTTAATATTTCGCTGAGTTTAGTCATACCGTCGCATGTTAATACACTGATGAGTACGTCGCTTTGCTCGAGGAAGGGTGAGAGTTGAATCATTTTTGCGCCGATTGTTGAGCGGATAACTGGGCATACTTCTACGGGTACTACGCGGTCGCCGAGTTTAGAGGTGTCATACCAGCCGGAGTTTACGCGGACAGGAATAGCATCTGCTGCCGTAATGAGTTCGGTTGGCGCGAAGAGGCACATGTAACCGATGACTTTTTTGCCCTTAGCCTTCTCAGCAGCGATCTCTTCTTGGCGTTTGCCAAAGAGGTTTGCGATGTCGTCGAAGTACTTCATGGCTTCGGGCCGGTGTGGGTCGGCTTTTTTCATGCGAGCGATGTTATCAGCTATGATTTTTTCAGAGGCGGCTTTCACGGTGTTTCTTAATTCATCCATCTCTTTCTGTTGGATTTCAGGCAGGTACTTTCTCTCAACGGTGGTTTCTTTCATTTTTCCTTCCTCAATTAGTGTTAGGTTCTTTTAACCAGTTTCTGGAGCTAAACACGGTTTTGTTACCAAGCTTAAGTTTCAATGCACCCTCATAGGGGCACAATTCGACACATCGGCTGCAAAGCATGCATTGGGAGGTGCCAATTTTTCCGCCCTTCTGCTCGTAAACTTCGTTTACCTGTACTGTGCAAACGCGTTTGCAGACGCCGCATTTCGTGCATTTTTTCTCGTCCTTCTCTACATATAGCAGCGGCAGCGCCTTGAACCATTTAAACCGATTTATCGTCGCAAGCGAGACGCCGGTGGGGCAGAAGCGGCACCAGACTCTTCGGATAAAGAATGCGCCAAATAAGGTTACAACGACGAATGCAGCCATTAAATAGATGCCGATTTGTTCATTGGTGAATGTGACTATGTCAAGTCCGTATGGGTAGGCAAAGTTTACGCCTGCGAGATTGACTGTGGCGACGTTGGACCATGGCACGATAAATGGAATCATGGGGTCGATAAGTACGTTGTAGATTCGGTAGTGCCCTGCCAAGAGTTCAGCCATTATTGGTGAAACCATGATTTCTTTGGGTTCAAACACAAACAATGCGACGGGTACAAGTAGGAAAACAAGCATTATGACGTAACGGCTCTTATGCAGAGCTATGTTTAGCCTGTCAGTGATCAGGCGGTAACGGATTTTTAGCGCCTTGCGGAGAAGACTCTCAAGATCCATTATTAGTGCAAACGGGCAGAGCCACCCGCAGAAGAATCTTCCCAGAAAAAGCGACAACACGAATACGAAAATTAGTACATAGAGCAGTGGAATCGTGTAGGAAAATACGTAGAATAACGCGGCGAAAGACACAGCTTGAATAACGAAGCGCAGAAATGTTACTCTTGTCGCCAAGTTTTTTTTCCAGAGTAGAACCGCCACTATGCCAGCTACGCCAAGACCTGCTAATACGGTTAATCGTAGTATGTCGCCTATTATTTCTCCAGCCATGTTCTTCGCCTTTACCCTATTTGTGTTAATGAGCTATATACTGAAAGAGCGCCGAGTAGGATTAAGATAATTCCGCCCGCTATAGATATCCATTTTCGAAATAACGGGGCTTTATTTAGCAGCCAACCGGTTACGCCGCCCAGTAGTAGGATGGGTGATATGCTTGTGCCGATTCCGAACAGTAATGCTACTGCTACGCTTCCCGCTGCGTTTACGAGTGTTAGCGAGGTTGATAGTAGTAGAATTAGCGGTGTGCATATGATGAGTCCGCGTGTGAAACCCAAGGTGAATGCTCCTAAGTCTACGCCGTAGCGTTTTATTCTGCCAGCGGCAGCCGACGCGTCGGATGGTTTGCATTCGCAGCCTGAGTGTTTCCGTATTTTCCACATAAGTATGGCGCCGATTGCGATTGTTACCAAACCAAACGCGAGTGAACTGTAAATCTGAAACGGAGTAATTGCAGATTCAGACACGAAAAACCGTAGCAGTTCGCCGAATACGCCGATTATCGCCCCGATTATGGCGTATGCTATGATGCGTCCGCTGTTGAAAATCGCTGTGATCTTTACGCTCTGCTTAAACCCTGAACCGACGCCTGCAATGTAACCCGCCACAACCGGCAAGCAGCTCGCGGTGCAATATGCTAAGCCGAACACTAAGCCGCCTACAAAGGCGCTCAAGTACGGATTAGCAATAGCAGGTATTAGTGACATGCAGATTTTTTCCGTGTGGCTTTATAGCAAATAATGACTTTAGGCATTTAAGGTTTGCATAATATTGCGTTTTAAGAGGTTTGTTTTAAAATTTGATGAAATCGAAGACTGTTGTTCCTTTTTTAGGGTTCTAACTGCATGCTGGATGTGTCTTTTTTAAAAAAATATTATCGCATAGAGTGTTTGCTGAGCCTAATTTTTTGAGCGGTATTGCTCTTTTGAGAGTATATTAATTGGTGGTTTTTTTTGTTTTTAAGTTAGAAGAAGAAGGGAATGCTGCCCTGCTACATCATCTTCTATAACTTTTTACAGACGATTGCTTTTTTGGTTC
>CAYPGY010000129.1:0-7045 GCA_964410435.1 uncultured Candidatus Bathyarchaeia archaeon | reverse complement strand
AACTTGTCATAATATTTAACGTTTTAGTGTAAAAAGTGTACGTTCGATTGGCTTTCGTGTAGCCAGAAATCACTAACACGCACGTTTAGCTGGTCCTTTAATTCTGAAAAACACAAACAGGCCTTGCATTGGGTTAAAATCGCAGTTTTAAGCAGAATCTGTACAAAGCCAGCGCCAGAAAATATCGAAAACACTGGTCAAATAATCAAATTAAGCGAATAACTTCCAAGCACAAGAAACCTATTCGCATGATTATATAAGCTTCGCATCAATTCGAATCATTAGCCTTAACGCTCTGTCTTTAGCCTCTTTTTAGCAGTCTTAGCACGAAATCTAGCTTTCTTCTTAGCCTCAAAAGCCGCAGACGGCTCCTTAGCCAACGCATCAGATTCCGTTTCTTCTATCGGTAATTCTTCAAAGACATCACTGAAGTCGGCGTCGATAGCCTGCTTGGCCCCACTCTTAGCCATCGCCTCTACAGCGCGGTCTACATCACCGGGATTAACATTAATACCTAAAGTAGCATCTATCAATACGAATGTTTCAAAACCCAAATTTCTTGCATCTAATACTGTATTAACTACACAGTAATCAGTTGCTAAACCCGCAACAAAAAGCCGCTTTATGCCCAGCCGCTGTAATTCAACATCAAGGTTTGTTGTGTCGAATGCTGAGTAGGCTTCATGTGCTGGATCAATAGCTTTAGAGATCACAATCGTGTGCTTGGGTAGTTTCATGTTCGGGCTGAATTTTGCTCCTTGAGTTCCTTGGACACAGTGTTCAGGCCATAGTCCCCCTTGATTTTTAAAAGAAACGTGATTTGCAGGATGCCAATCTCGTGAAGCAATAATATGTGCTTTTGCATACTGGAAGTGTGCTATGTAACCGTTTACAACGGGGATGATTTTATCTCCTCCTGCAACTGGGAGGGCGCCGCCAGGTAAAAAGTCATTTTGTATATCCGTAATTAAAAGCGCATCATGTTCGTTCAAACTTATTTTTGTCTCACTCAATTGCTTCACCTTTAAAGTAGACTGGATAAAAACAGTCCCTGATCTAATACTGCTAGTTGGGCACTATAGGATAAACTTTTTCGCTGATGACCTGCGACGTAGCTTTTTATGTTTTCGTTGTCCGATGATGCCTTTAAAGCGGCAATTACGGTTAAATTGCGCTTTTAATGTTTTTCAGGTTTTGATATTAACTAACTTTTTAACGGAATAATGTAAAAAGTGACCATTCGAAATTTTTTCGCAAAAATTTAGATCCGTTTTCATGTGAACGTATTGGTAACGTTGCACAAAATTACTTAGACGTTAAATTTTAGGTAGATTCAAACGGCTATGGTTACCTAAAAATCCCGAAACTCGGTTCCACAACTTCTCTTACGAGGCGCTATAACACCCAAAATCTGTAAATATAACACTGTTTAGTTTCATCTGTTGCTTCGCAGAAGTATTCTCGTGCAGAAAAACATCAAGAAAAGAGCTATTTGGTTGATTGCTCTATTCGCAAAATTGAGTTTTAACGAGTAAGTCCTCTTCAAAAGTCATATTAACATCTAAACGTCGCTCAGCGATAGACAGACCATTCTAAAAACACAAAGGGTCGCCTGTGACTATTTCATGATTATATAAGGTTCGAGTAATTTCGAAATTTGGTGCCCATTTTGAGCTGTTTTAAATAAGCTGACTGTGTTTTGTTGATGCTTTTGTATACACGACCTGAATCAGAGATTTTTTCGTTTACGTATTGCATTTTTTATATGTGCTCAGAACATTGCCTTTTGCCAATTCGCCTTAACGTAAAGTGTCTATTTAATTAAATGGACCTTGTAGAGTCGCCTCAACCAATCAGCAAATCAAACCAGACGCAGAACCAAAAACTGCTGTTTCTGCCAAAACTTTTCATTGATGATGTAGCAGGGCAGTGTTCCCTTCTTCTTCTAATTTAAAAAACAAATTTGATCTAATGTACAGCTCGGTCTAATCGGAAAACGCAGTAAACCTAAATGACAGAAAGATGCAGAGCACGCAAAAACTACGTTATGGAAAAGTGTTGGTTCATAAATTTAAGATAAGAAAGAGTGGTTTACTCTTTTGCGTCTTCTTCTTTTATTTTGCATTGGAGCTTCTTTATAATTTCGTCAGCTCTTAGTGCCTCTATTTTAAGTGTGAAGAGTTGACCTGGCATGCGAAGCTTCAATTTGACGCCGTCTTTTAGCCTTTTAACTTTGCATTCTTTTGCTTTGGCACTCATTGAAACGAATTTTTCAACATCAGTAATTTCAGATGGCATTATTAGTTCCTCAGTTAATATTCGCTGTCATGGATAGCTAAGCGAGTTTTTATCTGTTTTGGTTAAACATAACTTATATTCAATTAACTATCAATGTATCCATGAATAATCAGCGAGGGATTATGCTGGATGAATCGAGTGCATCTGTCAGCATCTGTTTTAATCGGTATTCTTGCATTGTCCTTAGCGACTGCACTCGTCGCTCACACCCAGAGCAGCAACACCAAAACACCTTCAGTATACGTTGGCATCGCATTCGGCGGCACAACCGTCAACCAAGCTATACTCCTCATTGACCGAGTAAAAAGCTACACCAACCTCTTCATTCTAAACGCAGGCAGAAACAGCCTAAGCATCAACCAAACCGCAGTTACCGAAATCTGCGACTACGCCACAAACCAAGGACTCTCCATAATCATAAACCTCGGCGTAAAAACCAAAGAGACACCAGATTGGCAACTCAAATTTCTCAATAACGCAAAAGACCGCTACAGCGAAAAATTTCTCGGAGTCTACTACGATGACGAACCCATGGGGATCCCGTTCGATTGGGATTGGCATGGCGTTTTCCGTAACGGCAGCGAAGCCTACCAAGATCCATACCTGCCTGCTTTGGCACCGCTTTTCCAGAGGTTACAGATCGCTAGCGAAACTGGGCAGCAACCAGCCGATTACAATGTTGAAGCAGAATGGTACCATAATCTGCTTATGCTAAACAGAGGTCACAACCAGCTCAAAGCAAACAACATAACAACATTCACTTCAGACTACATGCTCTACTGGTACGACTTCTTAGGAAACTACGATACTGTCTTTGCCCAGATTATCGGTTCAAATACAACCGAAAACAACAAGCAAATCAGCCAAATACGCGGAGCAGCCAACCTACAAAACAAAACATGGGGAACCATAATCACCTGGAGCAATCTGCAACCAGCGGATCTAGGAACCTCCGAAACGATCCACGACCAAATGGTAACCGCTTACAATGCAGGAGCAAAATACATCGTACTCTTCAATTACCCCTACAACCAAACGGGTAACCCATACGGAATCCTAAACGACGACCAATTCACCGCTATGAAAAAATTTTGGGAACAAACAGTCACCAAGCAGAATCCGACAGCAGCTAACACTAAAGCGGTATTGGTGCTTCCGAAAGATTACGGTTGGGGCATGCGAAACATTGACGACAGAATATGGGGAATCTGGCCAGCAGACGACAAGGCGCCTATCATTTGGCGCAATGCCCAAAAATTGCTTGCTCAACACGGTTTGAATCTTGATATCGTCTACGAAGACCCTGCATACCCATTTAAGGATAAATACAGCGAGGTTTACCTATGGAACCAGAGTTTACCATAAAAAAGATGGAAGTTAATTTTTCTTTGAGTGAATACCAAGCTTGAGGTTAACGTCAACCGTGTATTCCTTTTCGTTCTTGCCGACGGCAAAATTCCAGTCTTTAACCTCAACTTCCATATCCTTGAACTGGTTCACGATTGCCTCTTTGTACTCTTGGGCGGTTTCTCCGATTTTCGCTAGTTTCTCAGTAATATTGGTGGATTCAGGCATCAAGTTACACCTCCTAAAAACAAGGGATTAGACACGAAGCAGAAAACCCGTAACCGCAAATAAAAATATGTGACTGCATAGACACAACACCAAAAAACCAAGATGCCAAACAAAACCACACACTACACATAAAGCTCAACCATCGCAGGCAACAAGCAAATAAGACTCACCCGTCATACTAGTATTGTCAAGGTTGACGGGTGACCTACAATCGAGGTTTTACTGTTAACTGAACAAGAAATCAAAAATTTGCTTTCTATAGAAAAAGTAATTACCGCCGTAGAAGTAGCCTTCAAAGAACGCGCCTTGGGCCATGTAGATATGCCCCCTAAAACTTACCTCAAATACGCCCAATACAACGGCGACCTACGAACTATGCCTGCTTATCTAGTAAGACTCAATCTGTCAACCGTAAAAATAGTTAATTCCCACCCGGATAACCCCAAAAAATACGGTTTGCCAACGGTCATGGCGACTATTCTTTTGTTTAACCCACAAAATGGGCAACTCCAAGCCATACTAGGCGGCACCTACATTACTGCTCTACGAACCGGTGCTGCAGGCGGGTTAGCAGCAAAATTCCTTGCCAAGAAAGAATCAAAAACTGTAGGATTCATCGGCGCAGGTATTCAAGCACGGACACAGTTATTAGCACTGCAATCAGTCTTCCCCGATTTATCGGAAGCAAAAGTTTGGGACCTGTTTCCCCATGCAGCTGAAATGTTTACTGCAGAGATAAACGCAAAAGGCAACCTTCATGCGATGGTAGCAGCATCAGCTAAAGAGGCCATGGTAGACTGCGACATTGTCGTAACTACAACGCCCTCTGTTACACCTATAGTTATGGACTCATGGGTATCAGAGGGTATACACTTCAACTGTATCGGCGCTGACGCCCCAGGAAAAGAGGAACTGGAGCCAGCTATTTTAAAGCGCGCCACAGTTGTTGTTGACGATTGGGTTCAAGCGTCTCACAGCGGCGAAATCAACGTGCCCATCAGCAAAGGTTTCATTTCTAAAGAGGATATTTGGGCGGAACTATCTGAAGTCGTTACGGGAACTAAGGCCGGGCGAGAGTCACCCAACGAGGTAACTGTGTTTGATTCAACAGGGTTGGCCATTCAGGATGCGGTAACAGCGGACCTTGCTTACCGCGAAGCTATCCAAAAGAAAGTTGGTCAATACATAACCATCTAAAGTAGGCGAATTGTGGTGGGCCGTGCCGGATTTGAACCGGCGATCTTCGCCGCGTGAGGGCGACGTCTTACCGAGCTGGACGAACGGCCCAACTCATTTCGAAACAAGATACATACGCTGCCTTCATAAAACCTTTACTTATCCAGCAACCAAAATAGATACTAACAACCGAATTAAAATTAGAAACCTGTATGTTGGATTTTTTCTATTTTATACTGAAGCGCAATAACTCATGTGACTGCTGACCAACTATGCCGCTAATTCGGAATTAAACATCAATCTTGAATTGATCAGGATAAATACATACCCGCTACTATTTACCGCTAATTCCAAAAACATTCCACATAAGGACAAAAACGTAAATAAGCAGCCGTGACACAGACTAAATAGCCTCCATAAAAATGAGGCGCAAAACCCGGGACTGTGTGCCGAGGTAGCTCAGCCTGGGAGAGCGCTCGGCTGAAGACCGAGTTGTCGCATGTTCAAACCCTGCCCTCGGCACCATCACATTCACTTCTAATAATTCTCAAGTTTATTCATGCACTAAAGAGGCTAATATCAAAATTTACGGCGCCAAATCTTCTTCGATTGCCAGCTTTATTATCAATTGGCGGGTTTTAGAGAGAACAACTGGATTATCGAGGGGTAATTGTTCCTGTTGGGCTATGGCTTTTTGTGTATCATGGACGTATGTTTGGGCTGCGTTAGCTATGGTTTCTATGGGTAACTGGCCTGTGCCGCTGATGCCGGGGCAGTCGCAATCGGCTGGAAGGTCTACTTCGATCAGGTTTTTTGTGTAATCCCAGTCAGTTACTATGAAGGGCACTATGTGGCAGATTGCGGGTTTAACATCGTGTATTCTGCATTGGTTGGTCTGGGTTAGGAAGTAGCATCCGCCGTCTTTTCGGCTTCGTATTAAACGGGGTTCAGATAGGTCGTTTTCGTCTAGGAAGTCAGTGAAGCCTTTGTTTTCAATGCGCGCTCGTTCTTCGCCTGTGACGTCGGCGGGTTGCTCTTTGCAGCATCGACCGCATCCTTTACAGTTAAAACCTATGCCGTCGGGGAAAACCACGTTTTCATACTGCAAGATACAATCGCCTGAACATAGGAATAGCACTAATCGTATATAACTTTCATTTGCTAACGCTGCTTAGAACAATTATTAGCTTTCTTTTTTAGGCATGACTATCCCCCGCTTTGGGTCACCGTAAATCACCGTTTGCCCCATCAAGAACAATTTTCCTACATAAGCAATCGTAGCCGCGTCCAATTCGTGATCACTCGACGCAGCATCTAACCCCGTAATCCCTAAAGCCGCTAACCCAGATTTCAGCTTCTCAACCCCCTCATGCTTCCGCGGTATCCCCCAAACGTCCTGAGCGCCACCCGGATAAGCCTCAAGCACCAAGTAACCCATTTTTTCGAAGGTTTCACGCATCTTAATCCCGCGGGCAGTTAGTTTTCGCATTGGACCAAGGGTTACTGGAAAAATTTTGATGCCCATTTTAAGCAAGGCACGGTCGCTCTCGCGTAAATGGTTGCTAGTGCGTTCTTCGAGTGATTTCCTTCCCGGCGGCAGGCTAAGTGGAGCATCGATTAAAATCACTTGAGGGTAAGCTTGGAGGGTTCGCTCTATTATTTCTCGGTCACTGTAGAGGTCACATGTCTCTGCATTCATGCCCTGTAAAATACAGAACCCTGTAGGCCGAGTTTCGACGCCTGCTAAATCTAAACCAACAATCGACATGTCACTCAGACATTAATTGATCAAACTAATATTTCTTGACGGTGCCCCGCAATCATACGTTAAATGCTCGTTTTATAACATAAAATAGCGTTTTTTTATTCATATTCATCCATAAAAACGCCTCGTTTTAGGTCTTTTTGAAGCGAGTTATCGAAAGTGTTTTAAACACATAGCTATGATACACCATGACCAGAGGAAAATATACATGGCAAAATGTCCCACTTGAGG
>CAYPGY010000128.1:0-7050 GCA_964410435.1 uncultured Candidatus Bathyarchaeia archaeon | reverse complement strand
ATGTAGCAGGGCGGCATTCCCTTCTTCTTCTAATTTTAAAAAAATAAAACAATGACCGAATGGGAAAAATGAAAATTTATTCGGATTTCAGGTTAAACGGTTTGCCCTCAGAAACCGTCTTCTCCGGCGCCTTATCCCTCCACTTCTTAAGGAACGGCAGATCCTCAGCTTCCTTCCGCAACTCGTCTGGAAGCATCTCCGGGATTTCTTCGCGGATTGGGTACCAGCGGTTACATTGTGGGCAAACGATTAAGCCATCGACGATTTCGTCTTTCTCTTCAAACACGTAAAGTTCAAGCGGGTGATGTTTGTCAATCGGACAGGCAAGGATTTCCATCAACTTACGTTTCATAGTGATTCCCAGTTGAATAGTTGAGTACCTGTGTTATTAAGACTTGCTGGAATAATCGGTTACTTGGATATCAAGCACTGTCTGGTACCAGTTGGGGCCTGTACTGCGGATAACTTTGCCACATGCGAAAACGTAGCTGACACCCAAGCTATCTAGCCTCTTAGCGACTTTAATCTGTGTCTTTTTAACAGGATCTTCGTCACAGTAGGCATGTTGGAAGTCATAGTAGTGTACCCAGCCGCCGCTTTTCTTGAGCGCCGAAAGCGCCGCTGGCAGGTACTCAAACGCTTTCTCTGGCAGAAGCATCAAAACACGGTCTGCGACACCCGCAAGTTGTGTTTGCACAATCTCCTGCGAATCTCCCAAGATAGGCTGGACTCGGCCGAAGAGCCTGTTTAGGCGTATATTCTCCTGCATAAACTGATACGCCACAGGATTAATGTCGATAGAGTAAACTTTAACCTGAGGTACTCTTTTGGCGATTATTATGCTGAAGCACCCGACGCCGGCAAACATGTTAACAACGGTTTCGTCAGGTTTAACTTGGTCTGCAATACGCAGCCGCTCATGTTTTAGTCTAGGCGAAAAGTAACATTTCGCTACATCAACCGAGAAAACGCAACCCGCTTCCTTGTATTTGGCGACGGTTTTGTTTTCGCCCGCAAGCAACGTTAGTTCTCGTGTCCGGTGGTAGCCTCTGACGGGGCTGGATTGCGCCAGCACTGTTTTTACGGATTTATGAACCGCCATCAACTGCTTTGCAATTGCTTCTGCATCAGAGGGATTGCTGGGGGCTTTAATGATTGCTATGTCGCCTACTAAGTCAAAGGAGCTAACGACTTTACTCAGGGCTTCCTGCGATAGGGTGCTTGTAAGCTTCTTTTTGAGGCGTTCCCTCAACTGTATATCCTCAATCGTGCATCGTATTGGAAATGTTTAAAAGTAAAATGCTTTTCTTTATGGGAACAGGCGTTTCCAATGGAAAAATCAGGAATTGTTTACGAATGCATGAGATGCGGCTCACGAGTTCCATCTGAAGAGCTTGAACTCAGAGGCGGAGAAACCAAATGCATCATCTGTGGATACAGAATTCTAAAGAAAGTTAAGCCGCCAGTTGTAAAGAGAATTCAAGCAAAATAAGTTTGGGAATACTCGTGCGTTTGCACGAGCACAAATTTTGTTTCTAAAAACTTTTTAGTAGTAGTCGTCTTCGTCTCCGAGTTTACGCAGTGCCTTACCCTTCATTTTAACCGGCGGTATAGCTGTCTTTTTATCTTCATAAAAGTCGTCGCTGTCAAGGTCATGTTCAAAGGTTTTTCGCTTGACCGTTTCACCGCAAATAGCCCCCGGCAAAAGACGCCGCTTAAAGCACATGGCGTACATGCATTTGGCTACGTTGCAGGGTTCTTCGCCGTCTCTGCACCAGACTGAGTCGCGCCGGAATATCGCTGCGTTTTTTCCACATTTAAAGGATTGACATGTTGGAGAACAAGGTTTTGATTGAGCCAACAGATACACCTCAATGTTGTCAAAATATTTGTTTTTACGTGTAAGTCCTTAGATTTCTTATTGTTCCTAAAAACCAATATAAACTTTGTTCCAGATAAAGTAGAGGTTAAGCCGCATTTATAGCGGCAGATTCGGTTTCTTTCGTCTAACTACTTCTACTATGCCAAAGACGACAGCTATGACTAGCACTATTACGATTGTTGTGAGGGTGCTTGCCTGCATTATCATTCCGCCGACTGAAACATAGTTTTCTAGTTTAATCTGTACAGTGGTTGGTTCGTTAATGTAGACTGTTATGGCTTGTGATGCGCCGCTTGTACCTTGGATTTGTGCGACTATCTGCATGTCGCCGCCGATAATGCTGCCGAATGTTGCTTTGCCGTCGCTTGCAGTGGATGCGGATTTTTGCTGGGCGCCATTAATTGTTACCTGAGCATTCGAGATGGGGGAACCCAAGAGGTCAACTACCTTAACTGACAGATCGATTCCATATATGGTGCATCGGACTGTTTTTTGATTTGAAGCAAACAATTCCTGTGTAGTCTCACTGATCAGGGCATTATCTTTGTAGATTTTTAACTGGTATTTACCGAAGTTCGCTTCTATGTTTGCCACTCCGTCGCTGCCGGCGGTTCCTGAATAGAACAGCCCATTTGTGACTTCGATAAGCTCTACTTTGGCGCCGGGTATAACTTGGTTGTTGTAACCTGTTACTGTAAGTGTCAGCATTTCAGTAGGGCAGATAATCGTTACCTGCGTGGTGGCGGTTGATTGGCTTACTGCAGTGTTGTTTCCGCTGTTGAAGGTTTGTCCATAGAGTGAAGCAGCGATTGTGTATGTTGCGCCTGCTACCGTTGAGGATAGCGTGTAGGAGCCAGCCGGTCCTGTTTGACCTGTTGAGGCGCCGCTTCCAGCTTGAGTCTGGTAGCTTATGGCTAGGTCAACGAAGGGTATGGGGGTGCCGTCTTTGCTTTTTACCGTGATTTTCATGTCACTTAGCTGGCATGTTAAGGTGAATGTTCCGTCGCCGGTTACGGTTATGTCTGCTTCGCCGACTTTTACGTTGTTCCAGTAAGCGGTTAATTTGTGTTGTCCAGTTTCAAGGCCAAATATTGCTGAGCCTGAAGCGTCGCTTGTCTGGTTAGTTTTTGTTCCAGTTGCTGAGTCGACGCATTCAACGTTTATGTTGGGTACTGCGGTGCCTGATAGATTAACTACTTTTATGGTTACGGAGTATCCTGAGACAGTGAATGTTTGTTTGTCTTCGGTTGATTTTCCTGCGCCGGATATCTTTACTGAGCAGTCGCCTATTGGAGTGCTTGAAGCCACGGTCCATGTTGTTTGGATAACGCCGCTGGAGTCCGCGGTTGCACTCAAGGTTTCTATGGTTCCTGAGGGTCCAGCGATGGTTATGGTTGCAGCTGAATTAGGTGTATATCCGATTGCACGGATCGTCATTGTCTGACCCCGGTGATATGTGGATTGGTCGAGGATGTTTACGTTGAACGAGTTGGTCGCTATGCTTGAATTAAAGCTCAGTTGGTAGGTTCCTGAAGCGGTTGTGTCGCCGGTTGAGGAGAAGTCACTGCTTGGGAACGTAAGTGTTTTGCTTGCAGTTCCCTTTACGTCCGGTGTTCCCAAGTTGGTAGTTGCAGTGTAGGTTGTACCGCTGGGTGAAGTAACCGTAACTGTTGCGCCGTAGTTAGTTCCAAGGGAACCGCCGTATACTGCTACGTTTAATGATACACTGCCGCCCTCTTGTATTGCGTTTGATGAGGGTGTTATAGCGTAGCCTGGCTGTACAGTGAACGTATCTGAGGCGTTTACGTTGATTTTTACGTCTCTGAGAATAAGCGCATATGAAGCGGCTGGGAGTTCAGGAACGGTAAAGTTTGCTTCAACATAGTAGCCTTCGGCAATGCCCTGAGCTACCATTGTTTTGCCTATGAAAATTTGGTAGGAGCCGTTTGAAGTGTAGATTGTTCCTATGAGGTTAATTTTTTCGCCTTTGGAACCTACTGCGTCTGAGGGGGTTAATTGTAGTATGTTTATGCCCATGCTGTTTTGACCCAACGTAGCCAAAGGTAAAGTTAAGATGGAGAATGCTAACATGAATAGGATGGAAACTGCAATAATTTTATGGTTCAAATATCTCTGCTCCCGAAATCGATAGCCTTCATTGATTGTTGCTCAATTTTAGCCTACTGAGGATTTATACTTTATCCCAAAACATATTTTTGTACAGGGATTCTTAAATGGCAGTGTTTTCTTAGTCTAACAGAAAATTCGGTGTAGGATTTGGAAGAAACCGTTGCATCTCCGCTTTTAGCTGCCTTAAAAAAGCAAAAATATCACTTAATCGGGGCGCATTCAGCTGTTAAGAGATGTAAATGGCTCTACGAATCTATAGTGAACAACCGTCCCTGTTATAAGCAGAAGTTTTACGGTATCCAGAGTCACCGATGCATCCAGATGACACCATCGCTTTACTACTGTACTCAGCAGTGCTTGTTCTGTTGGCGTGCACAAAGCGGGGACATGGAGGTCAGGTGGAACGAGATGCATAACCCCAACAAGGACACGCCCGAGCAGATTGTTGAGGGCTGTTTTAAAGCACAAGAGACAATCATTTCAGGATATAAGGGCAACGAGAAGACTGATTGGAAAAAGTTCCAAGAAGCACAGAGACCAAGTCAGGTTGCTATCAGCTTAACGGGTGAACCTACACTTTATGAGCCGCTTGGCGACTTGATTAAGTTGTTTAAGCAGAAGGGTTTAACGACTTTCCTTGTCACTAATGGTACATTGCCGTCTAGATTATCAAAGTTAAGTCAGGAACCAAGCCAGCTCTATGTTTCGCTTTGTGCACCTAACGAGGAAGTCTACAGCAAGGTTTGCCGACCCAACTTCCCCGCGGCATGGTCAAAGCTGAATGATACTCTGGAGATGCTCAAGAGTTTTCGTTGCCCGACTGCGGTCCGCCTGACCATGGTTAAAAGTCACAACATGGACTTAGTTAGCCAATACGCTAAACTTGTGGAAAAAGCTAGCCCAACATACATTGAGGCGAAGGCGTACATGCATATCGGCTTTTCGAGTTTGCGTTTGGGTTTTGACAATATGCCTATGCATCAGGAAGTCAGGGAATTCGCGGATAAGCTGGCCGCTGAGACAGGTTACAGGGTTGTGAATGAGGCGCCTGAGAGCAGGGTTGTGCTGCTGAGTAAGCTGAAGAAGCCTATTCAGTTAGGTAATAATTGAGTTAACTCTATTTGCTGGTTTGTTAACCTGTGGTTATTTCTTTAGTTTAACTGTAAGTGCATACACTACAACAATTCCCTTATAAGAGGGATGGGACGAAATTGGGTGAAGCCTTAAATATCATCACTAAACCGTTAATATTTTTAATAAACAATATTGACAGCGGTAAAAAGCCATGGTAAGCGAAGGAAAAGGCCGATTATTCAGAAGAAAAGACGGCAAATACTTGGTCTATCTGCCCAAAGATTTAGCAGAAGACAGCATGTTTCCATTCAAAGGCTCCGACACTATATTCGTTAAAGTCAGTTTTGCATTAGGCGACAGCAAACTGGTTATCGAAAAGTTAGCATGCGAGTAAACACCCTTTATTTAAGAAATTAAATAAAACACTCATATACTCTATTTATTGGTGCAATCTTGTCATCTTTAGAGAAAGTAATCAGCGGCATTAAAACTGAACTTATGGCTAAAAACAATATCCGTGAAATAGCTCATGAGGATATGCGAAAAGCCACAAGTCTATCCAAACAGGCGATTCTGCTCCTTCACCAGAAACGGATAGACGACGCCATAAAAATGTTAACCACCGCCAAAGAACTAATCACAAACCTGCAGAAGCAAGCCGAAACATCCCCCGACATCGTATCAGGCGGTATGCTAAGCGCCGCTCAGCAGGAATACGCCGAAGCAAACATACTTCTAACACTGGTAAAAGAAGACCGGTTCGTCACACCCCAAGAAATCAAGGTGCCCTCAATTGATTATGTGCTGGGTTTAGCTGATGTAATCGGCGAATACCGACGTCTTGCCCTTGACAGTCTACGCTATGGCGAAGTGGAGAAAGGCGTGCGGTGCCTAGAAATCATGGATGAAATTTTTATCCAGCTCTTAGCATTGGACGAGGCATACATGCTGGTACCGGGGTTGCGCCATAAATCTGATGCGTCACGCAGAATAATTGAGGCTACCCGCGGAGATATCACATTGGAGGTTAGGCGTAAATCGCTTGAGGATGAACTAAAAAAGTTCACGCTTCCAACCAGTGAAGCTAAGGGCAACCGCAAACGGGCGAAGGCAAAAGCGTAATTGCCCAGTTTGCCCAGAAATTTCTCAGTCAAAAAAGCCCACCACGCACAAATGGGTCTATCAAAACTTGTTATCCACCAAGACAAGTTACCCAGTGAGATTCGATTGGTCAGCGGCGTCGATGTCGCCTACGTTGGAGATGTAGGAATCGGAGCAGCAGTAGTACTCGATTACCGTACACTTGAACTCATAGAAACATCCGTTGCCACATGCCCCGTCACGGTACCGTATATTCCGACTTTACTGTCTTTTCGGGAGCTTCCACCTGCTTTGGCGGTGATTAAGCGGCTGAAGGTTCAGTCGGATGTGTTTTTGGTTGATGCACAGGGCTGGGCTCATCCGTACCGGTGTGGGTTCGCTTGTCACTTTGGTTTGGCGTTGGCTAAGCCGACGGTTGGGGTGGCTAAGAGCAAGCTAATCGGCGAACTCGATGAAGTTGATGGCAGAACTTTACTGGTTGATAAAGGCGAAGTAATCGGTGAAGCTGTAACCACTAAGGAGGATTGCAGGTCTGTTTATGTAAGTGTCGGTCACATGGTGTCGCTGGAAACTGCCGTTGAAATTGTACGTCACTGTAGCCGAAGCGGAATCCCTGAGCCGACACTGCAAGCCCATAACCTTGCTACAGAAACCAAAAAAGAGCTTACAGATGGCTTCAACTGAGTTCAAAACGGTTATTGTGTTTTAATTTTTTAAATTAGTAGAAGAAGGGAACACTGCCCTGCTACACCATCTTCTAAAACTTTTGGCGGAAACAACCGTTTTTGGTTCTGGGTCTGGTTTCTGTTGTTGGTTAGTTGTGGAGCCGCCACAAGTTGCACACTTAAAATAACAACATTAGC
>CAYPGY010000127.1:0-7251 GCA_964410435.1 uncultured Candidatus Bathyarchaeia archaeon | reverse complement strand
ACAAAACATAGGCCGAAGAATGCGGCGCCGAAAAGCGCCAGAACAACAAATGACAGCCAAGGGAAGGGTTGCCCAAGCGCCGATGCCCTCAGGCAGAGGCACGCGTGTGTAAGCGGCGAAGCATAAAGCGCTAGGGTTAATGCATCGGGAACTTGGCTGAGTGAGAAGAAGGTGCCGCTGAGAAAAGACATCGGCAGAATCACCAGACTCATAAACAGCGTCATGTCCTGATGGGTTCTAGCCAGCAGCGCCACTATAACGCCTAAGAAGGAAAACGTAAAACAGGTCAGAATCAAGCTCAGAGGGAAAAGCAGGTTCATGGCGGGCATGGGCGAAAATACCAGAGCAACCGCTAGTATAGCGGCTGAACTCATCAGTCCCCGCAGTACGCCGATTAGAGCTTTGCCTACAATTATTGAGAATGGGCTTACAGGCGCCATTAGGGTTTCGTCGAAGCACTTGTAGAATAAGCGGTCCACATGCAGCTTGAGGCCAGAGGTGTTAAAGGCGGTTGTCATGGCTGTTAAGGCGATGATTCCGGGGATTACGAAGTCAAGGTAGCTGTAGCCTTCGATGACAGTGCCCCTGCCGAGTCCATACCCGAACGCCAAGAGGTACAGTACCGGTGCGATAAGCGTTAACGCCATTGTTTTAGTGAGGTTTCGTCGCAGAAAACGCAGGTCAACCCAGACGACGGTGCCAATATCCTGTAGGGTTTCAAGCATTGCTGTCTGCCTCCACCTTTTTTCCTGTTAACTTTACAAAGACATCCTCTAGGCTTGAGTCGCGGACAACGGCTTTAACGTCAGAGGGCAAATTTTGCATGTACGTTAAGGCTGCTTGTCTGTCAGCGAAATGCTCATAACGCGTATATTCTCCCTCGACTAACATCTCAACAGTTGCCAAACCAACTTGCCCTCGAAGCTTCAAGGGTGACCCCGATGCGATGAGGTGTCCATGATTTACGATGCCCACACGTGAACAGAGCGCTTCAGCCTCCTCAATGTAGTGCGTGGTTAAGAAGATGGTTGTGCCGCTTCGACTTAATTTTCGAATTAAATCCCACATTCGCCGTCTGATCTGAACATCTAAACCTACGGTGGGTTCGTCGAGAAAGATAATTTTAGGCTGATGAAGCAGGGCGCGGGCGATCATGGCTGCTTTCTTCATGCCGCCAGATAAATCTTCAACCAACCGTTCACTCTGCTTGGCTAAGCCTACGAATTCGAGAAGTTCGCTGATGCGCTGTTCCCGCACGTCTTTTGGTATGTGATGTAAACGGGCATGTAACTCCATGTTTTCATACAGATTCAGGTCTAAATCAAAAGTGAAATGCTGCTGGACGATACCAATTACCTGCTTAACCTTCTCGGGCTCGCTCGCTACGTCGAAACCGTAGACGCAAACTGACCCGAAGGTGGGTTTTATCAGTCCAGTTAGAGCGCGGATGGTGGTGGTTTTACCTGCTCCGTTAGGTCCCAGAAAGCCGAAGATTTCGCCGCTGTCTACGCTTAAGTTGAGGTTCTCTACTGCGCAGACGTCTTTGTACCTCTTTGTGAGGTTTTGTATCTCGATCGCTTTCTGTATTGCCCAGTAGCCCCCAGATGAATATTAGTAGGTTACTACTAACCGTGTATAGCCTAAATAAAAATAATGGACTAACAATCAAAAACTTAACAGGCTTAAGCCTAACAGAGCAATAAACCAAACCTGCATAAGCGCCACCTATTTGATTTTTCTCAGATTCTCAAAGCTCCCATAGCCGCCGACTCTGCCATCATAAATGAATTCGCCGAAAGCCTGCACAAGAAAAGACAACTTACCATGCTCATCCATAAAAGGCAAAGGAACCATCGGACCCGTTTTACCCTCCAAAATATGTTTCTCACCTGCGGCGTCGAGGATTTCGATTTTGCAGCTAACAGGCAGATTGTTGCTACCGAATGTCTGGTCCAGTAACCGTATGGATTCTATCGGGATGTTTTCGCCGTTTTTATAGATGAAGCCTCCTGAGGAAACCCTTCCGTCGTCAGCTACTATGGCTGCGGGGTTAACGCAGAGGTTCTCGTCGAACCACACGACGAAGTATAGCCAGTTACCGATTCCGGTCCAGTCGCGGACGCCATGCGTGTGGTCACGTTGCCCTATTACCTCTTGAATGGTGTATGTGTCATTGTTGATTTTTATTTTGCCGCTGACTTTGCCGATTTGTTCCCAGTGTTGGTCACCCGATTTTTTGCCCAACTCAAGGGATTCGGGGGTCATGTGTTTGCTGTACTCGTATGTTTCACTGATTGGAGTTAGCGTTAAATCGAGGTTGACTTGTGCGATGCCTTTTATAAGTTCTCGGTGCTGTGCTAGTTTCGGCAGGTCCTCGGGGTTGTCTGCTATCGGCAATGCTGCGTTGAGGGTGTAGTGCCATTCGCCCGTGGGTAGCCTCTGGTAGGTCATGGCGGATACGGCTGTTCGCTGTTTTCTTGCTTCATCGGTGACTTTTTCAGCTGCGTTGTAGATGGCTGCTTTACCGTCTGGTAGGAATAGAATCAGGAAGTGGGTGCCTTCCTGCTTGTTAGGTTTAAAGCCGAGTCGGGACATGGCTCCGATTTTCTGTTTTTTGTCGTAGAAGATGAAGTAGTATGATTCGTTCCAGTCCCTCTGTGAATTAGCCGTGTGGACTAGGGGTTCTATGTTTATGTTCATTGTATGGTCACTGTTCCTTTTGATCCGTCGATTGTTACTGTTTGTCCAGTTTTGAATAGGCGGCAGGCGTTGGGTATGTTGGTTACTGCGGGGATGCCGTACTCGCGGGAAACTACTGCGCCGTGAGAAAGTAAACCACCAGTTTCGGTTATTAAGCCGCCGATAAGTCGAAAGACAGGCGTCCAACCGGGGTCCGTGCGGGGAACAACCAGTACTTCGCCGCTGCGCACCTTCCAGATATCATCAATGTCACTTAGAACCCGAACGGGGCCAGAAACTACGCCGCGGCTTGCGGGTATACCTTGGAACTCTGTTGCTGTTCCTTCCCCTATGTTTTCTTCGCTTTGTTCTTGGTTGCCGCGTAGAAACTTGACGGGTGTACAATGCTCGTTTTCTAGGAACTCCTCTTTACGCGTGCAGATTGACTGCTTAATTGCTGCCAACTCGGAGGGACTGTACTGGTTCTTGGCGACCTGCTGGATTTCAGCACGTTTCATAAAGAAAATGTCGCGGGCCTCGTCTAGTACGTCGCGGTTGTAGAAGGCGTCGCCTACTGCAAGGTAGATTTTGCGGTTCATTGTTATCCATTGGTCGAGGTGGAAGCGTTGCTCCTCACGGAAGATTATGTATTTTCTTGCGTAGCTAAGTACTTTAGAGAAGATTTGCCATTTTATCCAGCCAAGCGTTGTCGATTTGACTTGTCGGGCAACATCTTCTTTTGATGGACCCTTGGATGAAATTTTGAGTGTTTGTTGCTGGCGTTGGTCTCTGACCATGGATTTGAGGATGTTGAAGACGTGTTCAGGTGCTTCTTGCCACCGTGGGTAGTAGGGTTCACGTGTGAAGCCTCGGAAGCCGTATTCAATAAAAAACTTGTCTAATTCGGCTAGGAACATGCGGATTTCGGGGTCGTTTCTGCCCCGAAGCTGCATAAGAAGCAGGTTTGAGGGGTAACTGAGAATTTGCTCTCTTAGAAGCGGTGAAGCCTGTATGAGTTCTGCTAAGTGGAAAAGAGCATCGTTTGTTTGGCTTGTTTTATGCTCTAATCCCGAGAGCAAGGCTAAGTAACCTTCGGTTGCGTCCTTTTTGCCGATGAATCGGGCGAGTAGGTACTGGGCAATTAAGTTTATTCCGATGTTATGAACGGGTATTCCGTAGCGGACCAATCGAAAATGCCCGATCATGACTTGATCTAATTCTTGAGCTAAATCAAGCAGGCCAGCCACGTCGTGGTTTTTGTATAGGGGTTCAAATCGCTGATTGAATCGGTTGGCGAAGGGCTGGAACTGTTTTTTACTCCATTTATCATATGCGGATGCAGTTTTAGTTATGGAACCGTTTCTGTCATAGAGCATGACGCGGATTTCAGCTAGCAACCTTTTTGACATGTGGAATGGTTGCTTCTTCATTGTTTCTTTGCCGTATGGGCCGTCGCCGTCTTCGAAGTAGTTTAGGATGTCGTCGTTACGTAGCATCGGGGGAATTTCGTATTCAACTTTCCGCTTTAAAACTTCAAGGTTAAAGTAAACGTGGCTCCTATGTAAAAGCAGCAGCTGGTCTAGTTTGTCGCTTGGTTTAGAGTAGCCCATTATGGCGTTGAGTTCAACGTTGACTATCTGGGTAAGTTGGTCGCCGAGTAACTCGAAGAATAAGGGTGAAACGGAATCGTTCCAGTAGTCATCTGAGTAGCCTCTTGTCCAAACTGTACCTTCCGCTGAAGCATAATCGTCCAAGCCTTGCCCCTCTCTGGTAGTTTCTACTTACCCTCGGAATGTTTGATATTTAAGCTTAAGGGTAAGCTAAATGTTGATGTTGCCGCTGAATAAATTAAGGGTTTGACCAAAACACACATAGGCAGAGAATCCAAATAATGTGCATTAGGAAGAGAGCCTCCTTGTCAGACTTAGCCAGTAGCTGCGAATACTACACGCCCGAAGCAACCTGTCTAGCTATAGCGGAGAATCCAAAGGCAAAAGCAAACCGCGAAGCCAGATGCTTAAACGACGAAAAACAGAGTTGCTGCTATATGTGCGACTCTAGAGCCGAATGCGCAATAAGCTGCAAATACCTTGGCGGCGTCGAAAACCAGCCTGTAACTCGAAATGCACCTGAACTCCACGCAGTAAAGCTGTCCGCTGAACCTAAAGCAGCACCATCAGGGAGTCCAAAAAATTATCCAGTCGTATACTGCGCCTCATGCAACGTTGAAATGTCGCCTAAAAGCGCTAAACTGAAACTTGAGGACAGCGAAACCGAGCGTCCTAAACAGTTCGGAGATTACATGCCTCAACCTGAAGAAGTCTTGTCAGTCATAATCTATTTGTGCCCGTTGTGTGGCAGAATAGAGTTCAGATCAGCTAAATAGGGGATTGATGCGTTGGTTCATAGAAGAGTACGTGGCGGAAAATTCAAAGTGAAAAAGTCCCCTTCGCCTTCGCCGGTTGAGGTGGGAGACGAATTAGAAGTAAACATCATCGATAGGATGCCGAGCGGCGCAGGTTTCTCTAACATTCAGGGTTACATTATTGTTGTGCCTGGGGCTAAGCCGGGTGAGCGTGTGAATGTTAGGATAACTGCTGTTGATAAGAAGACGGTCACTGCTGAAATAATCGAATCATAGCCTGCTAAGTGATTGAGGTAGATCGTTTTACTTATTCTGTGTGCAAGAACATTAAAACAAGAGAAAAAACAGAGTAGGCTGTTTTTTTTAGCTTTTTCTTCTTGCTCCGCAGTTGGGGCACGCCAGCGTGGTTTCTGGCATTAGTGTTTGGCAGTATTCGCAGGGTATCAGCTTGATTTTCGGGGGCTGGTTTTGCGGTTTCTGGCTCTGTGGGATGACTTGGAACTGGACTGGTTGGGTGGTGATGTCGGGTCTTCCGTGTATGGCGACTACGCCTTTGACTTGCCAGACGACGTTGTCTATGGCGGACATGAATGTTGGGCGGGCGCCTGCGGGGATGTTAATGTTGAACTTGAAGTTGCGGGTGACGCCGTCTACAAGCTGCGTGGCGGGGTTGCAGGCTGGTTTGGTCTGGTAAAGCGTGCGGGTTTCGGTGAATTGACGCATAACGTTGGTTTTCAGCGTGGCGTCATAAACTGATCTTGTAACCTGAACGGTTTCGGTGCAGTCAAGTTCACAGCGTATCTCGTCGGCGTCCACGGTTTCATGTGTGGTCACCGTGAAAGTTCCTTCTAGATCTTCGCCTAATACGGCGTATGACTCGGAGAGCTGCAGACTGGCGTCTGCTTTGGGCGTTACTACGCGGTTGCTGAGTTTCTTAAGGAAGCTCATCAGTATCACAGAGTACTGCCGAGACTGCCCTTAAAAGCTTTGCACCCAACCCCCAACGTAAGCAAACTGGCAGCGTCGCAGGAGTAACGCACACAGCAATATCCACCTAAGCAGCCATATACAACTTCAGTGAAGGTGCGGCTGAAAAACCGGCTCACAAAAAATATTTCCTTTCCAATGTGGTGCCAAAACCATGCGTTCTCCTTCTCCTAAGTTTGGGGAGCCGCAGCCCACCTCCCCCCACCCCAAGTGTCTTTTTAGGGAAAAGCATTAGTGTACAAAACCCGATACCCCAAATGAGGAATACTAAAAGATGGAGTTTCTTGTAGGCGCAGGCGGCTGGGCATACTTCCAAGTGCCAGACAAGCATCCGCTTAGAGCCTACTCCGAAGTTTTTAGCTTCGTCGAAGTAAACTACACTTTCTACGAGTACCCAAGCCTCAGCACAGTCAAGAGCTGGCGCCAGATGGTACCCGCCGACTTCACCTTCGCCGTAAGATGCCACCAAGACCTAACCCACCGCGTTGGATTAAAGCCCACAGAAGAAGCACACGCCGTACTCGAAAAAATGAAGAAAGTTTGCCACGCGCTTAGGGCGCCGTTTCTGGTGCTTGAAACCCCCAGAACCCACAGTTACACACTGCAAGAAATCAGCGACGCCCAGACCTTCTTCTCCGCCATCAGCACCGACGGGTTGCAGTTGGTCTGGGAATACCGCGCCCCCATCACCCCCAAGATTAGCAGCTTAATGCGTGATTACGGCATCACCCAAGCCGTTGACCTCTCAGTGCAGAAACCCCCAAAAGACGCAGAACTGGTTTACTCAAGGGTCTTCGGCAAAGGCAAGCACAACCTTTACCAATTCACCGATCAAGAACTCACAGAAATCGAGCAGAACGCCGCCGCAGCTCCCCGCGCACGCAAGGTAGCGGTTTCTTTCCATGGCGCAAGAATGTACAACGACGCCGCCAGAAGCCAAATACACATACGCACTGGCAAATTCTTACCCGCAACCGGCTACTTCGGCGTCGACTCGGCGAGGGCGGTGCTAAGTGAAGACGCAGAGTTCCCCCTAACCAAAGCGGAGTTGATGGCGGATCAAGGCTGGAAAGTCATCGACTTATCAGTAGACAAACGCATCCACCTATCCGACGCATTAAGCAGAATCCCCGACCGCACCTACCAAAGCGTAGATGATGTAGCATCTGCACTGGAGGCAACCCAGTGAGCAACATCCTATTAGGCACCTCGGGCTGGAG
>CAYPGY010000126.1:0-7299 GCA_964410435.1 uncultured Candidatus Bathyarchaeia archaeon | reverse complement strand
AAAACTTTTCATTGATGATGTAGCAGTGCCGTGTTCCCTTCTTCTTCTAATTTAAAAAAAAACTAAGCTAGCTCCAGTTTCTTTTTATGAATAGCAGCTACGGTAGCGCCGACGTTTTTGTCTTCAACCACGATTATAATCTGTGAAGTGTGCGGTGCAAAGATGCCCCGTTTAATGTTTATACCCGAAATCGCACCTATCGCAACAGATGCTACACCCGGCGAGTCCTTCATGCGGTCACCGATTAACGTAACCACGCCTAAGCCGTACTCAACTTTGAGGTGCTCGTCGAATCCCTTGAGTTTCTCTTCATTCTTCTTTATGAAATCCGCCTCGAGGAACAAAAAGTCGCGTATGCGTTCGCCGGTTTCCAGTGTCTCTGCGCCTAAATCTAGAAAATCGTTTCTGCGTTCCCAGATGCGCAGTGAATCCTCAAGTGAGTGACTTTTCTCGTCGTTCATTGTTAAGATTGCGCATCCCGATTTGCCGGTTAAGCATTTAACTATTTCGCTACCGGTGCCTTCTGCTTGGATAACAGAGATTTCCGATGGCGCATCGATAGGAACAATCGTTAAGGGTTGATTAAAGGACCTAGCAATAGCAATTGCTGGACCCATAACGATCTTCATACCCATCATAGAAGCTTTATGTGCTTCGTTGTAGGTTAGGGCTTTAACGTGTTCAGTTTTTTGTCCAAGTACCACTTTAGGGTCAGCGCTCTGGATTGGAACGTCTTTGTAGAGCAGAGTTCTCGTCTGGTAGATGTCGTTTAAGAGGCAGGATACGAAAACAGCGGTCAAGTCGGAGCCGCCTCGGCCCAATATGGTTTCGAGTCCGTCTGGCGTTACCCCAAAGAAGCCTGCCATACAAACTACTTTACCCATTTCAAGAGGTCCAGTAAGTGAGTTCAGGCGTTTTCTGCTTAGACCATAATTGGCTGCTGCATCCTCAAAGTTGTCGTCTGTAACTACCGGCCATTGCTCGATGGGGAGTGTACATGCGTCTATACCGTGGCTTTGCAGAATATACCTCATGAGGGTAGCCATGCAAAGCTCGCCGCCGAAGATTAGTGTGCGAGCTTTAGCGTTGCCGCTGAAACGTTTGTTAACTAACTCGAGTGTTTTCACTGTCAACTTACGGTAATTATCTATCTCCTGCCGAGCTTGTTGTAGCAAATCATCCTTGACATATTGTTTAGCTAGGCGCTCGTAAATCTCAAAAATGGGCTCTACGGGTAAACCGCATTCTTGTGAGTGTGATAAACCGATTTTTATCAGTGCATCCGTGCAGCCCATTGGTGCGGAAAATACAGCGATTGGCCCTACACTGTCTTTCTCTTTTAGTTCTTTTATCTGCTGAATGATTTTTAGTATACCTTTGCCTTCTACGTCTAGGAGGCTCCCGCCGAATTTACCTACTGAAAGAGTTTTGAAAGCTATCCCGTCCTGTATTGAATTAAGATGTTGTTGCTGTTCTTTTTTATAAATTTTCTAACGAAAGTCACTTTTCTGGATGTTATGCTCATAAGCAGATTCAGCAGGATTTTATAGTCAAAACTTAGGCAAAGCGTGCGCTAGCAAAGCGTCGATTTGCCGTATTTGGCTCTCAATTTGGTTTTCTCGATTTTCCCAGTGGGATTACGAGGCACCTTATCAAAAATGATTTTTCGCGGCCTCTTGTACTTGGGCAACAAACCCTCAATAAACGCCATGATTTCTCCTTCGGTCAAGTTTTCGCCAGGTTTAACGTCTATGACTGCGCCGATGACTTCCACCAGTCGCTCGTCGGGGATACCAATTACGCCTACATCGTATACTTTAGGGTGACTGTGAATAACGTTTTCAATTTCAATAGGGTAAATGTTTTCGCCGCCGACGATAATTAGGTCTTTTTTGCGGTCAACCAGGTAAACGTAGCCGTCTTTATCTATACGGGCCATGTCGCCTGTGTGCAGCCAACCGTCAACTATGGTTTTAGCGGTTAAAGCGGGGTTCTTGTAGTATTCCCTCATTACCCCGTCGCCTTTAACGCAGAGTTCACCAATCATGCATTCGGGGATGTCATGGTTATCGTTTACGTCCACAATCTTTAATTGCCAGTTATAGCCAGCTTTGCCTACTGCACCAGCCCGGAACTCGTTTTCCAACCCAAGATGCACTACGCCGGGTCCTGTTGCTTCACTTAGACCATAATTGTTATCGTAATCCATATCCGGGAAGTATTCGCGCCAATGTAGCACGATAGACGGCGGAACAGGCTGCGCTCCAATGTGCATGAGGCGCCATGACTCTAAATTGTAGTCACTTAGCTTCAGGTCCCCTCTATCAAGTGCTACTAATATATCGTGGACCCATGGAACCAGCAGCCAGACGATAGTACCTTTTTCGTTGCTTACGGTATCAAGGACATTTTTTGGGCTGAATTCAGTTAGGATTGTGCCTTTGGATCCAGTTATTAAACTTCCGAACCAGTGCATCTTGGCACCGGTATGATAAAGCGGGGGCAGAAGGATAAAGTTGTCATCATGGCTTTGCCGGTGGTGTCGCTGTTCGACTTCGGCGGCGAAGCTCATGTTCCTATGGGTTAAAAGGACAGGTTTAGGGTCACCTGTGGTACCGGAAGTGAAGTATAATCCGCATTCGTCCTCGGGTGAAAGCTTGATTTGTGGCGCTGTGGCGTTAGCCGTTTTTAGGACATCGTCGTATCTGGTCATCCCCTCTGGAAGGTTTGGTCCCAAGTAAATGTAATCCAACACTGTCGGCGGTTTTACTTCTTGAACGGTTTTAAGGAAGAAATCCTCAAAAATCATGACTTTTGCTTCAGCGATGCATGCGCAAAACTTGAAGTCCCCAGCGTTAAACCGAAAATTTAAAGGTACTGCCCACGCGCCCGTTTTGATTATGCCAAAATAAGCTGTCAGCCAGTTGATCGAGTTACGCATCCAGTGGATTACTTTATCATCTTTTTTTATTCCTTTCTGGAGAAGATAGTTTGCGATACGGTTTGCATCTTGGTCAAACTGTTTCCAGGTGACCTGTCTTCGTATGTTCTGGCTGGGTATAAGTTCAATCAGCGCCACCTCATCTGGGTATTCCCTTGCATTTTTCTCAAGCATTTCCGCAATCGTTGGCGTAACCACGTTGTGTTCCTCTCGGTTTACCGGCAGATGATAGCTGTCGCCTGAATACGTCTGAATAATGCTGAATAGGTACTTAAATCGAACGTTTAAACCGTAAAAGCAGGTAAGTATTAGACCTATCTGAGATACTTTTTCTTTGTTGGTATCTCCCTATCCCCTATAGATGCGCATAACGGGGTGTTCATTGAAGTGAGCCTGGAAAAGTTTTTCATGGAAAAAAGGGTCTAGTCGAAAATCATAGTTTACGTCTAGCAACCCAAACTACTATTGAACCGAAAATAGCTGATTCTATAAGTAATTTGGGAAGATGATGTAGAAGAGCAATACTCTCTTTAGCTACTAATTTAAATTTTTCAGCGTAATGGTTTGCCCCATAAGTCGCCGAAACAGTATTGGTCAATGGACTTTTTTGGGGGCGCAGCAGGCGATTCCGCGGGGTAACCCAACGTGATTAGCGCTGTCGGCTCAACGGTTTGGTGAATGTTTAATGCTTTTCTGACTGTTGATTTGCAGAATGCAGGTGCACAGTACCAGCATGCACCCAAACCCAGAGATTGTGCGCATAAAAGCAGGTTCTGGATTGAGGCAGCCAAACTCTCGACCGCTAAATCCCGCTCGGTACGCTGACGCTGCTCATCTGCAAAAGTCATCAAACCATCCATTGATAGGCAAGCAATAATCAGCACTGGTGCGTTGGCGAAACGTTCCCGTCGCTCAACAAGCTTTGCCTCGTCAATACTTGAGCCGTCTTTTGCTATATCCGCAGCCCAAGCCAGCGCCATACGTTCAGACAACTCACGCTTAACAGCAGAATCCCAAATGACGATAAAGCGCCAAGGTTGACTGTTATGCGCTGACGGCGCCCAACCAGCAGCCTCTAAAACTGTATGAACAAGCTCTTTTGCGACTGGCTTATTTTCGTATTTTCGGATGCTACGCCGCAGCCTAAGTGCATCAAGTAAATTTGACATAAAATAGAGAAAAGAGAAAGGTTGTTTATGTGTTTACTCCCGATTCGGCAAGAGGATGACTTTTAGCGAGTTACCCGCTTCAGAAGTCAATCGGAAGCCTTCCTGCGCCTCAGTCAATGGCAGCCGATGCGATATCATGTCTTTGACGTTGATTTCCCCCGTTGCCAACGTGCGCAATGATTCTTCGATGTCGTTTGGTGCCGCTCCGTAGCTCGTGCGCATAGTAATCTCTTTTCGCCAGAACTGATTAATCGGCACCTGCAACTTAACAGATGGGTCTGGCACCGCGAAAAACAGTATTGTTCCCCCGTTCTCCACGCTATCCATCGCCGTCATTGCTGCGGGGACAGCGCCTGTTGAGACGATAACTTGGTCAGCTAAGTGACCCGTGAGCTCTTTTAGTTTTGCGGGTACGTTGTCTTTGGCGTTAACTGTGTAGTGAGCCCCGAATTTCTTAGCAAGCTCTAAGCGGTATGGGTTGATGTCAGATACGATGATGTTTTCGACCCCACGGAACTTGGCTAGTTGCACATGTAAAATGCCAGAGATGCCGCCGCCTATAATAAGCACTGTATCGTCGGCTTTAATCTGCGAAATGCGCTGTGCACGTGAAACACATGCAAGCGGTTCAATGAATGTGCCTTCCTCGTAGCTCATGGCTTCAGGTAGCTTGTAGACACCGTATTGCACGTTGATTTTGGGCACCAGCACGTACTGTGCGAAGCCGCCGGGGTAATAGTTAGTGGTATGCAGTGTCTGGCAAGCTGTATGGCTTCCACGTTTACAGTAGCGACACTGGAAGCATGGGACATGGTGGCTCACAAACACGCGGTCGCCGACTGAAACGTTCGTGACGTTTGCGCCGGTCTGTGTTATGACGCCGGTTGCTTCGTGGCCAAGCACTCTTGGAGCTTTGGGGATTCGGTACCATTCCATGACGTCGCTGCCGCAGATGCCGCTCGCCATAACCTTCATGAGTACCTCGTCTTCGCCTGCTTTGGGTTTTGGTATCTCTTCAACTCTTACGTCGTGGTTGTTATAGTAAAAAGCTGCTAACATAACAAAAATCTCCGAACAAAAAGTTGAGGCAGGTTATGCTTTCCCTGCAATTACCTGATTATAAAGGTCTTCGGCTTCTTGCGCGGTGAACCCTTTATGGATGATTGCTTGGATTGCGCGTATGGATGCGACTGGATGCTCGGTTTGCCATATATTGCGGCCCAAGTTGACGCCTGCTGCGCCCTGCTGCATGCCATCATAGACGAAGTCGAAAACTTCGCGTTGAGTATCGGTTTTAGGTCCGCCAGCGATCACGACTGGAACTGGGCAGCCGTCGATGATTTTATGGAAGTTTTCTTTGCAGTAGTAAGTTTTGACTACTCTTGCGCCGATCTCCGCTACTATGCGTGCTGCGAGTGCTAGGTAGCGTGCTTCGCGTTTCTCGAGTTCTTTGCCTACTGCGCAGACGGCCATAACTGGGATGCCGTAGTCCTCGCATTCGTCAACGAGTTTAGCGAGGTTTGTCAGGCTTTTATTTTCGTATTTTGAGCCGACGAAGCAGGACATTGACACTGCAGTAGCGTTTAGGCGGATGATTTCCTGGATGGATGTGACGACTGATTCGTTTGCAAGGTCTTCGCCTACTACTGACACTGCGCCTGAAACGCGCATGATGATGGGCTTCTCTATGGCGGGGTCAACGCAGTTGCGTAGGATTCCCCGTGTGAGCATTAAGCCGTCGGCGTATTGTATAATTGGTTTGATGGTTTCGCCAGGGCGTTCAAGGCAGTGTGTGGGTCCTTGGAAGTAGCCGTGGTCGATGGGTAAAAAGAGGGCTTTGCCGTCTTTTTGGAAGAGTCTGGTTACGCGGTTTTGCATTCCCCATTCCATAATCTTAGTCTCCGAAGAGAGCATTCTGTGGTGTGGCAATAAATAACTATTGATGCCGATAACGGTTTTCTCCAACGCTGTACATGAGGGTTTGTGGTGTTTAAGGTGTCAAAAGACCGATAGGTTAATTGCTATTTTATGCAAGAATACTATTTGGAAGGCAACTAAAAATGGGGGAAAACAGGTGGCTTGAGGAGCACGCGTTCGCTGTTAGTTTAGTCTTTTGGGTTGCCTCAGTAGTATGTATGGTTCTGGGCTGCATTCTCTTGACGGTTGGCTTCAACGCGTTTTACTGGACGGTACTGCCTGAGGCTGCTTTTGCGCCCTACGCGATTTTAGCTATTCCACTAATTATTGCTGGTTTCGTGTTTTCTGCATTGGTGATTGCAGTTTGGTATCTTGCCTACTGAACTACCAGGAGTGGTTCCAGTCGCTTTTGTACTGGTCTTTTATCTACTGATTTTTCCTGTGGCTTAGCTTCTCTTATTGGCGTCGGCATGGTTTCAAGCATCAACGTCATGGTTGATGTTACGTTGGCTAACTGTCGGAACTTGAAAGTGACGAGTTCCCTTAATTCAGTCATTGTTGGCGCTGTGGCTTTAACAATCAAATCGTATACGCCGTAAGAGATGTAGGCTTCTTCGACTCCACCAGTTTTTCTGGCGTCCTCTAAAACTTGGTATTCCAAACCGGGAGAGACATTAAACATTACATATGCGCTTGGCACTTTTAGTCCTATCTCCACCTACTATTCTAGTCTGGTTTTGAATAAAAGACTTGTGATTATCCGACTAGTTTAGGGTTTGTTTAATCATATTTCAACATGCTTTTGTTTCAATCATGTTAGCAGAATCAATTCAGGTTTTATGCTGCCAGTTTTTTTAGAATTATTTTTTCTAGTAAGTCGCATTAATAATACGAATCATAACCACTGAAATGTAGCAACCTAAATGATGGGGAATCGTTCAGTTAAGACTCTGGCTTTATCACTAAATAGCCATTCTCGATTAGCCAGCGGTGAAATTCATGCGTCGTATGCAGACAGGCGGCTCCGCATTTCTTGCGTACTAACTCGTAGGCTTGTGTGCCCTCCTGATGCTTTTCGAGTTCAAGCTGGTTTGGACACTTGACTGCTTTGCAGTATTCCCTGCGCTTATATTCGATGTAACCTTCTGGAATCATAACTTATCGAGCCTAAATTGCAGTTTAAAAGATATAAGCGTATATTGCCGCAAGAAAATTTCAAATTAGAAGAAGAAGGGAACACGGCACTGCTACATCATCAATGAAAAGTTTTGG
>CAYPGY010000125.1:2841-7334 GCA_964410435.1 uncultured Candidatus Bathyarchaeia archaeon | reverse complement strand
CAGCTTGATTTTTTGCCTGTTTGGATGTGGGATACCCGTTTTTCGCCACATCGCCAACATGGTTCCATGCAGAGGGAATGTGGATGTGAATGTGAACGTACATACTGAACCTAGAAACTTGCACAAGAAAGAGTTTTGAAGTGCACCAGTCGTAAACAGAAAAAGAGGCGAATCTTTTTTTGATTTAACTGCAAATAGAAAAGAAATTGTAGCTAATTATTCAATTTTAGAATAGTACAGTTGTTTACAATTAAAGTTAAAAGCAACAAACAAACAAATTGATACATGATAAAGTTTGACAGGAAAACATGTAACAATTAACTTAGCGGTAATCGCGCTTATACTGGTTGTAATCGGCGCTTTCTCAGCGCAGCTCTATGAGCAGACACAGTTCCGTTACAGCTACGAGTACCGCCACGGAGTTACTGTCTCAAGCTTAGCCGCCTTAAACGCAGTAACCATAAACCAGTACACGCTACTCGCCTTCACACCCAACCTAGGCACAGCTACATCTGCGCCCAGCCAAAGCTACCTAAACAACACCACGCGAAGCGAAATCTACAGCTACATCAGCCAAAACCCCGGAGCACAGTTCCGGGCAATCGCAGCCGCACTCTGCCTCCCGCTTGGACTCGCCGAGTACCACCTTGCAATACTGGTAAAATCCGGTTTAGTATCCTACATCCGTGACGGCAGATACAAACGCTTCTTCGCTGCAAAAAGGTACACAGAAACTCAGATGCAGACCATCAGCCTGCTAAGGCACCGAACCGCCCGACGCATCCTCAAAGTACTGCTTAACAAAAGGGAGCTGTCGCATGGCAGATTAGCCGACGAAGTCGCCATAACCTCGCAGGCACTAACGTGGCAGATGAAGACGCTGCGCAACACAAATTTCGTACTCGAAGTAAACGTTGGCTTAAAAACGGTTTATTCAATTGAGCAATCCGCCGAGCCGACATTGACAAAGTACCTCGCCATAGTAGAGTAAACCCCTTTTAGTGCTACAGACCTTCTTTTCTCTTATGCCCAAACTATACCTGTTAGGAGGAGAAAACGTAGCGTGTCGAAGCGCCAAAGAAGTGAACATGCAAGCCTTCAGCGAAGCCGCAGAGTCGCCTTCGGTGCTGGTTTTTAATTGGGCTAAGCCATCCTTCGATAACACCTACCGCAAACGCAGATTAATAACGAATTACTTCCTCGGTTTAGGCGCGGCTACCGTGGATTTCGCGGAGTACGACGAAGCGGATAGTTTTGAACGCAGAATCCAATCTGTAGACCTAATTTATTTCACAGGTGGCCAAGCAAGCATACTGCTGGAGCGAGCAGCAAAAAAAGATCTGAAACCTATGCTAAAGAATTTCAAAGGCGTTATTGTAGGCAGAAGTGCAGGCGCATTAGCCCTCTGTAAACACTGTGTCACTACACGCCGCTACAGCCAAAAAATCATGCTGGTCAACGGTTTAGGGCTGGCGCCAGTTGCGCTTAAAGCACACTATATTCCAGAAGACGAGGAAACACTGAAGCAGTTCTCGCAGAAAACACCGATTTATGCAGTACCGAAAGATTCAGCACTCACTTACCACGAAGGAAAACTCTCCGCAATCGGCGCTGTCTATCTTTTCAGCGGCGGAATGCGTCAATTATTCACTGAAGCAATCCTATGACAGGTATCTTCGCACGTAAATCTTTGACTTAACAATATAAGGATTCAACACAACAGTAAGCACTGTACCAAGCGTCGCAAGCACAATTATATCGCCGAAAACCCAGCCGAAGAACACACTACCGAAAATCGAAATGGGAATCATACCGAACGCAGCCATTGCGCCGACGCCGAAAGCCCCCGACACAACGCTTGCAACAATAACTCCGACTGGTAACCACGTTAGCCAAGTTTTTCGATCCTCAACAGCCGCCTGAGCTAGCACTAGTATGATGCTTAAAACAAAGGTGATTATGAATGCTTCGGGGTAAGAATACACGAGAAAGAACCCTGACGCTACAAGCACACCCAGCAAAGCAGCGTTGATAGTGTAGGTTATTTTCGGTCGTTTGAGTTTCAGCGTGGGCTTTGTTTTCAGCGACCGATAAATAAGCAACGGTACGAATCCCTCGAAGAAGTCCGCTAGCGACCAAACCAGAATGAAGCCAAGTGTGTAGCCTGGAACGCCTATGGAGCATAGGTATAAGCCCATCAGTACACAACTGAAGTAGCCTGCTAGACAACCCCAGAGGCCAAACCACAGCGCCAGCGGCACATAAACCGCGGCAGCCAAGTATAACCCAGAAACGCCCGTTGCGGCGCCAGCAGCTGAATCAACTGGTGCAGCAATTACCGCGTAAACCGCTAGCACCGTGGAGATTAATGTTGCCACTAAGAAAACTAAAGGTTGCCGCCAAGTAACATGCCTGTAAGTTTGCGGATTTTTCATTTGATTGGTAAAGGGCAAAATCTAAGATAAAAAATTTTTCAGTAAAAGGATCTTTACTGCGCTACCTACAGACGAGCTTTGAGTTTCTCTATAAGCATCTTTACTGTTTTCTGCTTGTCTTTCTCTATGACACTCCAGATCTGTCTGGTTTCGTTGTCCATGGCCGAATCGCTCTTGTAGTTATTCTGTATGCGCCATAAGCTCTTGTTCTCGATTAGGAGTTGCTCAAGAAGATCATAGGTTTCGTTATCAAGCATTGGTTCGTCTGGACTTATGATTACACCCATTTTTTCATCACTCAAAAATCATACACCTCCTAGTGATTTCAGCTAATAGTTGCTAGCTGACAAACATAACTTAAGTGTATGTGACTGTAAAAAGCCCGCTACATCCATCAACATCAGACTGGAAGATAAATAAACTGCAATGCATAGCCATAAACCCAGTTAAGAGGGAAAACGCATGACAACCCAGTACAGTATGACCCCAGATAACCAAGCAGTCTATAGGCTAAACGAGAACGACGAAGCAACCGTTACAGTCAGAAGCAAAAAACCGCTAAAACCCAGAGCAGTCTACATTGGCGAAGCAACCATGCAGTTCATGTGGGTTCACACGGGCAAAACCTCAAACTGGACATTCACCCCAACAATTCCATACCCGAAAACAGCGCAAATCAGTCAAGTTATGGATGGACAAGACCAATTAACAACCATCGAACTCGGCAAAGTCACGCCTGCAAGTGGAATGGTAGATGTTAACGGCTGCGGCCTATTCCATGCGTCAGCTGTGCACTTCGATTTACCCTACGCAACTGACCTCTGGGTATTCATCCTAAAAGCGCCCTCTGAACCGTTCAAGGTAGCTGCTGATAAAGCATTGCTAAACATAGCTAACACTTTAGCGTACGCAACCGCGCAGGTTGAAAGCTCAAGCGACGAAGAAGCGCTACGCACATACGTTACGGTTCACGGCGAAGGCTTCATGAACATCATACTTAACCTCAAACGGCAGACACCTTACAGCAGAACCGAAGAAACAATAACAGAATTCAAGTATGGAGCCGCAGCGGCAATCTGGAGACCCACAGTTAGAAGCTTCGACGTTACATTAACAACTCTCTCGGGAATGTCACATGCCGATTTCTTCAATTTCATAAAAACACTGGGAGCCGACGTCCAAAAGGGCAGCATATTTAGTACTCTAAAAAGTGATTTTGTGCTCTGCGACGGCCCAGCAATGCAGTATACACTGACGCTTAAGGGCGAGAAGAAGTACATCGGAAAAGAAGAGGCATCCACAGCAGTTAAGCTGTCATCTGCGTCTTCGTAGAGCAGCTAAAACTACGCCGACTAAGCTGAGCACCAGCAGCGCAGCGCCTAACCCGAAAAGCGAGCCCCTAATGACGGGGTCTGCATGCAGCACGTTGGTTGTCGGTAAACCAGCCAAGTAAGCGCCTAAGAAGATTGCTACAAAGACTGCGCCTACACCTTCAACTACATACAGGTACTTTTCAATGCTATTATTCGGTGACTGCAAACAAAGACCTCACTAGGTAACTTTGTAGCAGAAGATATTTAACACTAACTACACGTTTGCAATTGAGGGGTTTTCGGGTTTACTTGAAAAAATTGCCCCCACCAACTTTTAAGCAAAGTAGAGGTAGATGCCAAAAAAGCAAGCTACTATTAATCAGGCTTAGTAGAAGAATATGCGAGCTATTGCTTTCAAACAAAGAGCAGGGCTGAAAAAGGATATACACTTGCTTTGGAAAATGTATTGAAAAAAGACGAGATGCTGACAGAAGTTAGCTTGTTTATTAGTTAAATGCAACTACACTAATGAGCACTAAGACAATCATTATACGGATCATACTCTTCAGGTTTCATTTCTTTTCAGCCTTTTTTATGATACAAATTGAAATAGATAGAAGCAGACAAGAAAAGCATATCCTGATTACAGAAGGACGTTCGTGTATCTTTGTCATCGATGGGCAACGAGCTTGGTATGTCCCATGTAACGCGGAACAGCTGAGGGCCGCTTGGTTATAGTGAATAC
>CAYPGY010000125.1:0-2741 GCA_964410435.1 uncultured Candidatus Bathyarchaeia archaeon | reverse complement strand
ACACATTGCCTAACAGCAACTAGTTCAATCTATAACAAACTATAAAATTTACACCAACCTGATTAGAGCTAATCAGGTGCAAAATTATGGGTCCTAACTGGAAAGAATGGAAAAAAACCGATATACTTTACGCAATAATCATACCAGTAATTGTAGTCTTATTTATTGTTGGAATTTCAAAACTCTCTACACTCTTTGGTGTCGAAGGTTTTGGAATAGTAATAGGCATCACAATGGAAATAACAGAACTAACAATCATCGTAGCCGTGCCATTAATTCTTGGATTAGTATGGAATCAATGGGCCGGAGGCGCCTCAGGCTTTATAATGGGTAGCTTCTATGCGTTGTACTGGTCAAGTGCCTACCATGGAGTCACAGGTTCGGGAACAGTGCTTATCGCATACATCCTTGGTGCAATGCTAATCGGCTATATGGGTGGAGCATTAAACAAGCGATCAGATGATTTTAAGCGCCTTCTTATTTCAGGAGTACTCGCTGCAACCATCGGCGGCATAGTTATGTTTGGAATCTTTCAACTCTCACCGGCAAACGTGGTAATTGGCGTTGATGGATTCCTGCTAACGGTAATTACACGTACCGCCGCTGGAGCAATAATTGCTGTGCTGGCAAAAGTATTCTATTGGTATGGTATGGGTGTTCAAAAGCACCCAAGCATGCCCTAACAACTTTTTTAGTAATAATTTTTGTCAGTTACTTACTATGAATAGCTGTTTGTGGGTCAACGAAATACTCGGTTATCCATGCTTTTATTTGGTCTCGGATGCGGCGAAATGCTACAAGTTTTTCGTCATCTGTTCCCTCAACTTCTGATGGATCCTCGAAGCCATGTACAAGATAATTTTTGGTTTTGTGCAGTTTTGCATTGATGATTAGTGGGCGATTCATCGTTAAGGGTGATGAGCAGAGAGTGCAGAGTGTTTTTGCGCTACTTTTGCATACTGCGACAGCTAAGTCGATGTCTTTTTCGCTAAACTCTTCTAAACCTTTAGAGTACTGTTTTGATGCATCAATTCCCAATTCGGCAAGCACTTTGATAGCCAGCGGATTAACGCTTGTTGGATTTGTTCCAGCACTATAAACGTCGTATTTTTCGCCGTAAACCTGTCGAAGTAGACTTTCAGCCATTTGTGAACGGGCTGAATTGTGAGTGCATATGAAAAGAATTACGGGTTTAGACATAGACAAACCTCAGACGCATTGATGGATTATTCTTTGAGGTTTTTAATATTGTTATAATACATACTATCATTAGACTATATAGAAAAACCATGTGTTAATTCAATAATTCTATAGTTTGATTGGCGCTAGCATCCCTTGAAGAGTATTTTTCAATGAGGAATTCTCCGGTGCAGCAAGAGCTATACATTCTTGAGGTAGTTTCTCACCCAAAAAGAGCTTGGTTGCAAAGACATAGCAACCCTGTTCGCCACATTTCTTACAGTCAGTTCTTGGCAGATATTGGTAGAGCTTTCTTGCATCAAGGTTGTTTTTGACTTCGGCCAGCGCTGGGGAAGGTAGGCCATGCATTTTGTAGTAGCTGAATGAGCGGTTAATGAGTCCTCTGAGTTCCTCTACTAGTTGGTCTGCTAAGGAACGGTCCTTAACATGTGTCATAGTCAGACGTCCGGTGGCAAAGAGTGTGGATATGCGCTGTTCCTTTTTGTATGTTAAGCACCCAATTTTTTCAGAATACTTCGCGTTGGGAATTGCAAGAAAAATTATGGGTAAGACTTTTTCAAGAGTGTTGTCTGCTTGGGCTATGAATTTAATTCCGTCTGCTTCTATTGCACAAGGGGTGATTTCTCTAATTTCGATCTTTTTAACTAACTCTTCGGGGAAGAATAAACTCATAAAATCATTATCACTCAAGTATTAGCCATCCTTGCGATAGGTTCTTCGTTACTTTAATTTAGGCGATTTTACCAGTAATATATTGGGGGATCTCTAATGGATAATCCTTGCGATAAGAAAACCTGCATTAATTGGAAAGAGGGCAAATGCAGTCTTGCTGATCCTGAGCAGGTCGGCGATAGTTGCCTAGACTTTGAAGACTCAACAGATTTTTTTAGATTAAAAGCTGATGCAATAAAAGGAACTTTGGGTTAGGCTAAAAGTGCCTATTTCCCACTTATTTTTTAATGGGCGCTGCGGTGATTCCACATTTGCCGATTTCTTTTTTGATTGCGTCTGGTGTGACAAGGGATGAGTCAAAAGTTACTTTTAGCCAGTTTGATATTGGATTGACGCTGTAAGTTTTTACACCTTTTAGTGCTTTTAGGCGTTTTTCTACTATTTTTGCTTCGCAGGAGCAACCCATTCCTTCGAGTTTGAAGGTTACTTCTTGATCTTTGCTTGCGTTTTCCATTGTTTTTCCTCCAAGTCTATTTCAATGCTTTTTGAAATACTTGGCTTTACTTAAATATGTTTTGCAGACGTCAAGCGGCAAGATATTTATATTCGCCCCAAAAGTATTTCAATAAAATTTGAAATAGGTTTTATGGAGCAAGGGAAAACATGGAAACCGCCAAAATCCACATAGAAGGAATGGAAAGCCAAACAGAAGCCCAACAAATCGAACAAAAACTAAACGCCCTACCCGGAATAAACGACCTAAACATAGATACAGCCACCCAACAAATCAGCTTCACATACGACACAGCACTAATCAATCTCCAAGACGTCATACGATCAATCTCAGAAACAGGCATGAAAGCCCAAAT
>CAYPGY010000124.1:0-7506 GCA_964410435.1 uncultured Candidatus Bathyarchaeia archaeon | reverse complement strand
GCATCTGCGATGTCTATCGACTGCCCTTACCTTGAACGCCCTCTTCAGATACTGACCAATCATAGACATCGCAGATGCGTCGAATAAGATATAACCCTAATCCAGAACCTTTGCCTGCGCCTTTTTCAAATAGTCGCGGTTTAATTTCGGGGTCTATCCCGTCGCCGTCATCTTCATAGATTATCCTTAATTCACCGTTTTCACTTGTTTGAGCGCTAATGGTAATTTTACTGAGATTTACTCCGCCGTATTTAATTGAGTTATCAATGAAGTTATGGAATATTTCAGTCAATGCGGAATCAGCTAGAACTTCAAAGTTCAAATCATTAGTAATCACGGGTATTTTACAAATAGAGGATAGTATCCGTGCATAGTTTACAGCCTCAGCTACTTTGAGCCAAGATAATCCTCGACTGCCCACTGCTTCATATGTTTGAGAAAATTCCAATATCCGGTAAATCTCTTTTATGGCTATATTAATTCGTTCAGTCAGCGATTTAATTTCTTGATTATTCTCAGCCTGTTTTCTATAGAGGTAAAGGATGTTTGTTATGTTGGCGAGTTTATTTCTAACGTCATGGCGTACGAATTCACCTACGACACTCAATTTTTCAAGAAGTAATTCTGCATGCGAAAGAGCCCGGTCTAATTCTTCTTGATTCTTCTTCTTCTGAGTAATATCTCGACTAATAGCGGTGAAAGTCATTTGCCCTGCTTCATCACGAACAATACTGACGCTAGTTTCCAACCATACTTTTCCCTTTGCGGTGTTGATATGGAATTCCTGAGGGGGTAATTCACCCGTTTCGACTAGCTGCGTCATTTTCGGGTCCAAATCATTTACGGTCTCGGGCGAGAGGAGCTCTATGATGCTTCTTTTCCCTATTAGATCGGCTGGTTCTAAACCTATAACGTTTTTAATTGATGGCGAAACATATTTGAAAACGCCGTTCACGTCGGTTACGGTTATTATGTCATTAGCGTGTTCTGCGACGAAGCGGTATCTTTCTTCACTTTCTTTAAGCATCAGTTCTCTTTTTTCTGATTCTGCCAGCAAATCGCGTATTCTTTTTTCATTGGCGATTTTTTCAGTAATATCCCGAGTTATAATCATAAAACCAATAACATTGCCGTATTCATCGCGCATCGCTTTTGTAGATCCATCAACCGAAAAAATTTCGCCGTTTCTTCGTTTTCCATGAAATGTTTGTGTTATTACCTGATCACTTTCTGCTGCCGCTATAAAATTTTGAAGTGTTTCTTGATGCTCTGATTCGATTACAAAATCTAGAGCATTCATCCCTACAACCTCATTGTTTGGTATCCCAAATGACTTGCCAGCAAGTTCATTTGAATATATGATGTTTCCTTTCCGATCGGTTAATGTAACTGCGTCTGGAACCAACATCATGAAATCTTTTAGATCCTTTTGTCGTAATGCTATGGCTTCTTGTGTTCTTTTAAGGGTTGATATATCTATGAGTGTTGTTAAGAAATAATTTTCGTCTTTTAATTTGACCAACTGTGTTGAAAACAAAGTCGATATTAGGGTACCGTCTTTTCGTCGTCCCTTCATTTCAATGTTCCTAACTGCCCTTTTGGATAATGCTTCTGTTATGATTTTTTGGCGGTCATCCTTGTTGGCGTATAAATTCAAATCATTGACTTTTTTTCCCAGCATTTCTTCAGGTGTATACCCGAAAAGATTTAGAAATGATTCGTTGGCATCAATTATTAATCCATCCTCTACACGAGTAAAGCTTATTGCAACACCGCTTGAATGGAATGCAGCGGAAAACTTGGCTTCTGACTCGCTTAGATCTTCTTTAGCTTTTTTCTGCTCCGAAATATCTTTAATTACACTTACGATTTGCTTAATTCTGTTATTTTCAATAATTTGGGAATATGAGTGGCTAAGCCAGATCGGGTTACCTTGTTTATTTAAAAATCTATACTCGGAGGTTCCGTTGAATCCGGGTTCAGTTAGAACTTTCTCCGTTACCATTTTCATCCTTTCAGCGTCTTCAAAATACACTCTCGAATGAGGTCGTGTTCCAATGATTTCGTTTGGTTCATAACCGAGGACATTTTTGACCGATGGGCTGATGTAGAGTACAGTTCCATCGGTGTCTGTTAGCATTATTATGTCTTTAATGTTAGTGATCATTTTTTTGAAGCGTTCTTCGCTTTCCCAAAGTAGCTGCGTTGCCTGCGTTTTTTCGTGTATTTGGCGGATTGCTGCGGATAATTCAGCGTATACTACTCGAGGGTCGCCGTGTTTATCGATATAGCGGTCTGCACCCAAGTTTAATGCGTCTACAACTATTTCTTCTCTGCCTTTACCAGTGAAGAGAATGAATGGTGTTTTATTGCCTGATGTTTTTAGTTCTTTTAGGAGGTGCAGGCCGTTTTTGTTTGGCATCTCATAATCTGAGATTATTACATCATAGGTGTTGTTTGTGATTTTTGTTAGTGCTTCATCGACTGAAGAGGCTGTTTCGATGTGAAATGGTCCTTCGTCTTCAAGGATGCATTTGGCAGTTTCTACGAATGATCGATCGTCATCTACGTGCAGTACTCGGATATGCTGAGTATTCACTAAGCAGCCAACTCTCTTAGCACAAGTATTCAGCTATCGACTAATAAATAATTGTGTGTCTAAAAAAATGGCTGAAACGCTTCTGTAAAGAGATAAGTAGCTTTCACTGGCGCTCGTCCACGCCACCCACTTAATATCAAAGTTGGGCCTCCCGAGCATAATTGCATACGGACAGGATACATGTAAGGGGCTTTACGCGTGCATTGCAAGCGGCACTTAGTGAAAGCTGATTTCTTCATGACGCATAATCATTTAAGTAGTTTCCGTATGTTAAAAAATGATTATTGATACATTTTTATTCGCTTACAGTTTGAATATTTATTGCATAATAAATCTTGTCTTCGTATTCGCTGATTTTTAAGCAGCCCTTTTTTTGCAAATTGTGGATATTTTTAGGGTTTTTCGCTAAAAAAAATTATAAATATTGCATGAATACATTTTATACTCACCTCTAGTGAGTGTGGCTTATTAGCGGTCAATATCCGAATAATAAAGCTGCAAAATGGAGAGAGAAAAATGCAAAACAAACCTAAAAATAGGCAAATTTTGTTTTCTGCAACCGTGATTGCATTAATGCTACTGTCTACAGTAGCGCTAAGCATACCATCGGCTTCAGCAGCAGACTACCCTACTTGGTTGTTTTTAACCGTGCAGCCGGATCCAATAGGTGTCGGTCAAGAAGCAAACGTCGTCTACTGGATGGATAAAGCTCCTCCGACGGCCTCTGGCCCCCGAGGAGACAGATGGCAAGGCTGGAAGATGACTATAACTGATCCAAGCGGGCACGTTGAAACATTAAACCTTGTTGCATCGGATGCGGCTGGTTCAGGTATAATAAAGTACACCCCTGACCAAGTTGGTACCTACACTTTTAAAGTGACATTCCCAGGGCAGAACATTACACAGAACAATGTTGTTAACTGGTATAAGGCATCTGAGAGTGCAACGGTCCAGTTGACGGTGCAGGAGGAGCAGATAAAGCAAATACCTTTCAATCCGCTACCTACTGAGTACTGGAGTAGACCATTAAATGCACAGAACCACGGCTGGAACGTGTTAGCCGGAAACTGGTTAGGCGGTGGTTCAGCTGGACCACATGGCCCACGATGCTATGATTCAAACGGCAACTTTAACCCATATGGTACAGCACCTAACGCGCCCCACGTTATGTGGACTCGTGAGATTGCTTTTGGCGGAATCGTCGGTGAACAGATGGGCGACACCAACTATTTCCCCGGTGAAACCTACGATCGCAAATTCCAGCCCCCGATTATAATGAATGGAAGATTATACTTTAACCAACGCTTAGGTGTCGCTGGCTGGCAAGGGCTTTACTGTGTTGATCTGCAGACAGGCGAAGAAATCTGGTTCAAGAATGCAACAACCGTTACTTTCGGACAATTACTTAACTGGCAGACACCCAACGTCCACGGCGTAATTCCGCATCTCTGGGCTGTTTCAGGCACTACCTACAAGATGTATGATGCATTCACAGGCGACTGGATACTCGATGTACAGAATGTACCATCAGGCACCATGATTTATGGAGAAAACGGTGAAATCCTGATTTACACCCTTACTGGAGCAACCAATCAATTAACCCTGTGGAACTCTTCGAAGGCTCTTGAAGCAACTATGTCCGGTGACTGGTATTACCGTCCAGTAGGTCCAGTTAATGGCACTAAAGGATATGAATGGAACGTTACTGTACCAGACATGGCTGGCACACAGAGTATATTGAAGATTAAAGACGGGGTAATCTATGCAAGAGCTACATACACAGATGGACCCGCTGGCGGAACTAAAGTAGGTGACGTCGCATACGATGTAGGCGCAATCACTAAGGACTCGTCCGGTAAATATCCTACCTCAATTAACAACCTTTGGGCTCCAGTAAATCGTACATTTGAGGGAACGCTGCTCAACGGATTCGTAGATAGCAACATACTGCCGATTTTCGTCAAGGAGACTATGGTTTGGTACGGCATCAATGTCCGAACTGGCGCGGTAGCTTGGGGACCAACACAGCCGTATGATAACGCGTGGGGTGTCTATCAGCCATACGCTGACTGGCAATCCGCAAACGGCATGCTCTACGCTGCAGGCTACGACGGAATGATACATGCATATAATATTACTACTGGCGAAAACGTCTGGAATTGGCACACCGATAACAGCGGATTAGAAACAGTCTACGGTCACTATGTGTTCAAGGACAGTGCAATGTCAATTTGTGATGGTAAAATCTATGCGGTAACAAACGAGCATTCGCCTTCCACGCCGCTTTATCGTGGCTCAAAGATGTACTGTGTCGATGCAGTGACAGGTCAAGGCTTATGGAATATTTCCTTCTGGGGACTTTTCCCTGTTATCGCTGACGGATACGCAGTTTCGCTGAACTACTATGACGGCTTGGTTTACTGCTTCGGTTTAGGTGAAAGCGAAGCAACCGTAACAGCGTCACCTAAAGTGTCTACATTTGGATCAAGTGTTCTGATCGAGGGCAAAGTAATTGATAAAGCAGCAAGTGCAAAAGGTGCAGCCGCAGTTTCTGAGGAATGCGTGGCCGACTGGATGGAGTACCTCTACATGCAGCAGCCTAAACCTACAGACGCGACGGGCGTAACCGTCCAATTATACGTTCTCGACGCAAACGGCAACTACCGCAGTATCGGAGAAGCAACCACTGACTTAACAGGTCAATTCAGCTATGCATGGCAACCAGACATACCTGGCAAGTACACCATAATCGCAAGCTTCGAAGGTTCCAGCGCATACGCAAGCTCGTCAGCGCAAACAGCGATACAAGTTGACGAAGTGCAGACAGCCTCACCAACACCAGTCGCTGAGAAAGCTCAACCGATGACTGACACCTACGTCTTAGCAGTCGGCGCAGCAATTATAATAGCCATTGTAGTAGTCGGCGCAGTCTTAATGTCAATGCTGAAAAAACGGTAATTAACAAATTACCAACCTTTTTTATTTTTTTAATTCAACAATAATTGGTTTGTTTTTTATTTGACGATAATGGTGAGGTACCCTCTTTAATTATCCTCTACCAGTGGGCTACAGAGAAGCGGTTGTTTAAGTGACTGGAATTATTTTTTTAATTAGAAGAAGAAGAGAATGCCGCCCTGCTACATCATCTTCCAAAACTTTATGCAGAAACAACCATTTCTGGTTCTGCAGCTTTTTTGGGTTGCCTGCTGGTTGTGGCGTTTGTACAAGTTTCGGTTATTAAAAAGGTGTTGTTTTTTGTAAAAAAGGAAGTGGAGTTTAGTGTTTTCTTGCTGCGATTAAGCCTCGACATTTATCTGCGTACTGGCAGTACTGCAGGCAAACCGCGTTTTCGTCGGGGCGTTTCCATTCCGCTCCGCAGCTGGGGCAAGTGGTTTTGTCTTCGTCGCTCCAGATTTCGAGTTCAGCGCCGCATACGTGGCAGTTAATGTAGGCTGGTTTCGGCTGAATTAAATCACGTAGTCCGGGGCAGGTTTCCGGGTTCTTCTCTATTTTGTTGTCTTTAGAGCTCAACTATGTCACCTCCGACTTTAACTTCGTACTCTGCTATGGGAACTTGCTTATTTGAACCTTCAAGCGCCTTGTTGACTGCCCATTTTAGGCCAGTGCAGCATGGGACTTCCATGTGGACAACTGTTATGGCTGCAATATTGTTCTGTTTCAGGATGTCGGTTAGTTTGGCTGCGTATGCTCGGGCGTCGTTGAATTTGGGGCAGCCAATTATTACACGTTTGCCCGCCATGAAGATATGGAAGTTCTTGATTACTACTGGAGCGCAGTCGGCGACCAGCATGATGTGGGCTCCTTCGAAGAAGGGCGCTTTTGGCGGTACCAAGTCGATTTTTACGGGCCACATGATCTTTGGCGGCTCAGTGCTGGGGGGTGCAGGTGCGTTTGCGCCTTTGCTTTTTAGGTACTCATGCACTTCTTTTTCGTCGAATGCCTCTGCTTCGCGCTCTGTTACGGTGATTGCGCCCTGAGGGCACTGACCAAGACATGCGCCGAGTCCGTCGCAGTAGGTGTCTTTGACGAGTCGGGCTTTGCCCTCTACGATTTGCAGTGCGCCTTCAACGCATTTAGGGATGCATTGTCCGCATCCGTTGCATTTTGATTCGTCTATGTTAACGATTTTTCGCTTCATATTTTATTCCTCACTTAGGCATTTTCCGCCTATCGGGCAGAACTTTTCATGGTGATTCTCTATCGCAGCGAATAAGGGTGCGACTGTTTCAAGGTTGACGGTTAAGATGTGTTTTTTGCCTTCGCGGTGGCTGGTTAGTATATTGCATTTGAGTAACGGTTTTATGTTGTGGCTGATCATGCTCTGTTCCTGTCCAAGTGCTTGTGCGAGTTCGGTGACGCTCATGGGGTTGTCTATTAGTTTCTCGATTGCGGCGAGGCGAGTTGGGTTGCCGAGGTTTGTGAAGATTCGGTAGCAGATTGTGCTTAGGCTTTTTTTCATTTGTCACACCCGTAATTGTATGATTAAGTATTCATATGAGTAAAAATTCATTTAAGACTATTCCCTTACACGTAAGGGGAAAATTGGTGTTTATAGTTGGTAGCGGCTGAAATCCGATGACGAGCCAGTGTCGGGCGTAACAAAGTAGAACACAAAGCCGCATGATTGACACTTGACTTCCTGATTCCGCGTTCGCTCAACTCGGTTGGATTTGCACTTCGGGCACTGCATACTGTTAAGCTCCTTTGGGGTCTGTCCGTTTTTTGGATATCATAGGCATCTCTGCCTCATTCTGGGACGGCGACATCATCCCCCGACCACAATAAGTTAGCTACAGCCAAATAAACATTACAAGGCTAAAGGCGAAATTAGCGTAAAACGCACTTATTCACCGTACAGACAGGACCCTTCTATAGGTTCTGCATAC
>CAYPGY010000123.1:0-7513 GCA_964410435.1 uncultured Candidatus Bathyarchaeia archaeon | reverse complement strand
TGCTCCCACACATTTAATTATTAAGTTTCAAGTCATTATTATTACGATATGAATTATTTCAGTTGATATAGTTCCAATCAGGAATAAACCTTTATAAAAAAGACGCGGATGTAAAGTGAAGGTCAGGCGAAGGTGAACGTGCCACAAAAAACAAGAAAAACAAAGGATACTACTCGCTTACCCATCGTAAAATGCAGCTGTGGCGCGGAAATACTGCTCATTCCCGACGTAAAAAAAATGAATCAAGCCATCGAAGCCCACGTTTTAGAGCACACAAAAAATATCAAAAATACTAAAGAAGCGGAGGCAGAAGCCGAACGCGTCCGCAGCGAACTAATCATTAAAGTGCTCGACTTAGCAAGCGAAATGTAACTTACGTCTGCTTCTCCTGGTTGCCCCGTCGCATCATTTCGGGGAGTTTACTTGACATCTTTGATATTGCTTCTTTAGCAACATCCATAAGTTCTTCGTTAACTTCAACTTCCACTGTTAGCTTCATACGTCCCTTCTTCTCGGATACTTCAGTCATAAAACCACCTCCCATACCGCCTGAATTGCTTTGGAAAAACATTAGCTAAAAGATGGAGCGCCTGCCTGTCAGTTACATCTAGATCAACTTCGATACGGTAATGGTACTTGCCAAGACGCTTCGTATGGGACTTGTAGTTGCTTATGATGCCCCCCTCGCGATACCGGTGTAGCTGTTGATACAGAAGCAGCGAAATCGCCGTCGGCGCCAAAGGCTCAAAGCGGAAGGCAACCTTAAGCATTACCCTGACCACGCTCGAGATAATCGACCCAGAAACCGATTCAACCTGTGCCAAAAATAGACCGACCGAAAAACATTCGCCAACTATTGGCGGATAAGAACTTGATTATTAGAAGCAGGCGGGTGTTTTTTAAGCTGTGTGACTGTAAGGCTCTAGTAACAAAGGCGACCACTTTTGGGTATGAATGAACTGTGCAGCCAAGTTTATACGTGTAGGAGATGCCGCCTCTGGATGGGCGCGAAGCACGGCGTACCCGGCGAAGGTCCGCTGGATGCGAAGATTATGGTTGTAGGCCAGAATCCCGGCGCTGAAGAGGACGAGGCGGGCAGGCCATTCGTCGGACGCGCAGGCAGATACCTCATGTCTGTGCTCGCCGAGTACGGCATCAAGCGAGAAGACCTATACATCACAAACATCGTTAAGCATGCATCCCCCAAAAACCGCAAACCCTACAGAAACGAAATCGCAGCGTGCCTGCCGTATCTGGAAACACAAATCAGCTTAATCAAACCAAAAATCATCGTGCTGCTAGGCGCTACAGCTAAACAGACCCCCCACGTGGCTGGAATCGAGTACCTCGAGGTTATTCATCCTTCTGCTGCGATAAGGTTTCCAAAGTTAAAAGAAAAGTTTAGACTGCAAATAGCAGAGTTATCAAAGAAAAACGCCGCGCTGAATGCCCAATGAGCCTACTTCATCGGCTGCCTAATTATCGTCTTCCACTTCTCAGGCGCAGTCTTTCGGGCATCACTTAGGTAGATTTCGTGGTGTTTCCCCGCTAATTCGCATCCAGCTGCTTTGATGGCTGCATGCACCTTCTCCACGTTTGGCCCCTCACACGAAAAAGGCCCAACATGCATAATCTGCGCCACTCTACCCTCATGATAGCATTCAAACCGCACCTTATCGAGCGCAGCCGGCGCCTTCTTCTCGCGAACCTGCTGAACTGCCTCTTGGAAAAGGTCAGCGGTGACGTATTTGGGCTGCATAATCATAGCGGTCCACTTCCACTTGTTCCTATCCTCCATGAATTTGGCCATGTCATCTGCCCACCAGAGACCCTCAAGAGGCATAACACGATAGTCAATGCCCTGAGTTTTTTTAACTGCAAACTTTAATGTGTAAGCTACTGGGTAGAGGGCTTGGATGGCTTCTTGGTACTGCTGACTTTCAGGCGCGCCTTCCCCGTCGATCATCAGGAAATTCATGTCTGGGACATCTATGATTGTGGCTTCTTTTGTTGAAGCATTGTAGACGTCTTTGAGTTCTTTTATGCAGTCCACCTTATCCATGAATGCGACCTTCTAATGCTGTTGGTCGGCTCGGGGTATATAAGGGTAGATAACTGCAAAAACGGAAAGGGGCTGCCTTCGTTTTCTGTTCTTTAAACAGGATTTTGATTACTTTTCTTTAAATATAACGAATCCTACCCCAGCAATTAATAGAGAAATCATCCATAGCTCTGTTAGGAACACATAACGCTGGTAGCCCATGTTAAAGGTTGCTATCGCTAAGTACACGACGAAGTAGATGCCTGCAACAATCAATGCTGCGCCTAAGCCTCTGAAACTGAAAGTGGCGCTTTTACCCCTGATAAGCGGCAGAAACAATACTGTCAAGATCAGCGCCGAAACAAGCATTGTTACCAAGGAATTAACAAACCCCACTATTAAAGCGGAGCTGCTAAAGTCTACTGGCAACGCGTATAGGCTGAAGAGGAAATGCTTTATCCACATCGCAAACATAAACGCAGCCGCCGCAGCCGATGCTGCCCTCAAGATGGATGTCTGGCTAGTTTGAGGCCACTTTAAACGCATATAAAGCATTATCATCGTCGGTGTTATCAACAGAATCTGCAAACTAAATGAGATGATTGTCAACTGCGCAGCCATTCCGCTAAAAAACGCCCACTGCGTTATGAAAGGTATCAGGAACAGGTACTGGACCGCCTCAAGCAGGACGCCCCATTTCAGATACTTTAACGACGGCTTTTTCCTCCAAAGCATCACGGCGAAGGCTACAAAGAATAATGCGCCGGCAAAACGCAGAATCAAGCCCACCTCGCCAAATGTTTCAGAGGTGAACCACATGTATCCAGCTGCTGAGACGCCTCCGGGACCAGCGTTCTGCGTTATGTTTAAGTAGATCTGGTATAGAGCCAGAAAGGACTTCTGCAGCAGGTAAGTTTCGTAGATTAAAAGTGCAACCGCTGCAACCAAGAGGTAGGGTGCTTTACCTTGTAGTTTCTGCTTGAAGACTAAGGTGTTTGAGTCCATGCTTCTCGTTAATCACTGGCTGAGTAGCGATAAAAAATTTTGTATTAAAAAAGGATTCCCAGAGATACCTCAGCTGAGGTGTTATCTCTGTCTTTGAGATTCAGGCGGATCCTTAAACAGTGGGCAATCTTCGTTTGTTCCTGTTTCGCATAGACACCAGAGCTCCGGCTTAAGTTCTTGTAGTGCATAATGCTGAGTTATTTTTGGGCATCTGTCCTTACCGGTTTGGCCGCCTAAAATGTTTGATATAAGCGCTTTTTTCTTTCCGCTATCTTGATCATAGGAGTCGTAGGGAACTCCATAGACAGTTTGGTAGATTTCAAGAACTTCATTTAATAACGCCTCAAGCGCCATCGTGGCACGCTTGATAAAATTCGCGTAGTAAACGTTCTTCCGGTAACAATTCTTTACTATTTCATGCTGTGACTTCGCAATATTCCTTGGAGCGACAAAAACCTCAAAACCCCAATAGAAAGCAGCCGCAACGACCACTGCCCCAGCCGCCAATACCTCGCCAGGTATGGTGTAATTAAATAATCCCTCAAGGACATAATTGACTAGGATCGCTCCGCCTGCTCCGGTTCCTGTGGCAAAGAATCGCGGTAAAGCACTTTGCAGGTTCGCAGTTAATCTCTGAGAAGACTCTATGTTTGCCATCTGTGTCTTCATCAAGTCGTCGGTCTGAGCATAGCTCAGGTTTCGCCCATTAATTATCGACCGCAGGTTTCTCTCGCAGGAACTTAGCGCCGCCTCAACATTAGTCATGTAGAACAAGCGATTCTGTGCTGCCGCAAGCTCCGCTTCAGCGTCACTGAGCTTACTCGCCAACTCTGCGTATTGGGGGTCATTGGAGTTTTTACCTTTCAAGTTCTCTTTTGCTTCACTACACGCTTTTTCGCGCTGAGATAGCTGCATCTCCAAGCGGTTTCTGGTGGTTTTGATGCTGTTTCTAATCTCATCAGGAGTAGTGGTGGGTTCCCCGCCAGAGGAAGAAGTAAGAGTTAAACCCCATGCATAATGCACAACTTGCTCTGGAAGAATAGGTGGCTGCTTATCTTTAGCAATCATTCAAACGCTGCCCCGTGGCTATTCTCGATATAACTCTAACTAGTATTTAATGTGTATTATACCAAGCGCTGACCCGAAGAAAAATGACTTTTCTTCATCTATTATGAAAATTTTCTAGTGGAAAGTTTATGGTAAATTAATACCTGACAGAAGTCGGTTGTATCTGTACATTATTCATTTGGCGGGGAAAAAAGGTTTACATATCAAGGAACTTTTGTTGTGCGATGTGGAATTTGGCGGTGCATTCTTCAGAGCAACACTGTATTTTTCGCCGTTTAGTCGTATGCTTTTCAGGCTCAATTAAAGAGTCAGAAACGTTTGTTTTAAGTCCTCTTAGCGATTTCTTGCATGTTGGGCATACAAGGTTTCCGTCTTTATCGAATTGCTCTTTTTCCACGATGTCTTTAACGGGCGCTTCCTTTGAGGCATGTTTGCTTGTAGTACCCATAAGTCGTCAACTGTGTTTACTTTTCGCGTTTGAAATTGCCTTGACCGCCCATTTGGACAATATTAGCGACTACTTTTTCGCCTATTTTCTCAAGTAAATCTTCAGCGCGTTTCCAACTGTCCGCTGAAACTTCAATGCGGTATTTCGGGGCAGCAATTACTGCGAACTCGATTTTTGCACCTTTAATCTGTGAGCTTTTAGCTTTATTGAATGCGTCTTGGATGCATTTTACGCCGTTTCTCTGTGGACAGCGTACCTCTATGACGCCCCGTATTTTCACCAACTTAACTTTAATGCGTTCCTCTGCAACCTGAGAAATAATTTGCGCTAAATTCTCTGGTATGCCTAGTTCGGTGACAACGCTTAATCCTTCTTTAGCTACTTTTTCGAACCCAGCGTATAAGCCGTACTTTTCTTCTAGAACGGCACCTATCTGCTGGTGGGCTTCCTCTTTTGTTAAGCCAGCTTTTTCAGCTACAGCGAACAGTAATGCTACGCCTTTACGGTCTTCTTTCCATGTTTTGACTTTCTCAATTCTTTCGCGTTTGTTTACGCGTCTTAAAGATAAGTCGATGTGGCCTTTTTCTCTGTCAACCCTGAGTACTTTGAGGACTAATTTTTGGTTCTCGCGAACAAAGTCCCGTACGTTTCTTATACGGGCGCTCGAAATTTCTGAGATGTGTAAGAAACCTCGGCGGTTGTATTCATCTAGGTTTGCGTAGGCTCCATAATCCATAACGCTGTTTACTGTGGCGATTACAAGGTCGCCGTATTCCGGCCAACCTTCCTCTTGTTTATTCATATTGTTTTGATCCATCTCTTACGGCTCCTTTACTGTTACCACTGAACTTGCTTTGTTAGCATTCATGTAGCCAACGTGAACGTTTGTCAGAATAATCTGGAGAAAAAGCAACTTCGGTTTCTCTCTCAAGAATTCTAATGTCTGATAACTGTATCCAGCAGCCTATATTAGGATATTTATCGATACAGCAAAAATACTTTCCTTAATCATCAAGTTACTTTGGTAATTACAGGCTTTTCCATAAAAACACTTAAAACGAGGATACTGCCTATGGTAAACTGTTAATCACATCGCGCTGCTATTTCTTATACAGCCCTTTACATTAACAGGAACAAGACTTATGTCTGAAAACACACAAACGGTAATAAAATGTACTGATTGCGGTAAAACCGCCACTGTCCCCTTTAAACCAACCGCTGGAAAACCAGTTTATTGTAGAGAATGCCTCTCAAAACACAGGTCATCCACAAGAAGAGAACCCAGCAGACCTGAAACAAGAGCGCCGCAACCCGCAAATGAAGACCAAGCTTGGTCTAGACGCCGAGAAAACTGGCGATAAAAAGAAATTTTAACATTTGTTAGTGTGCTAATGCCAAAGCCACTCTCAAATCATTTTTCAATAAACCAGTTGTTCCATTTTCAAAATGCTCTTTAGCATTTAACGCCAGCGCTTTAGTCCGGCAGGCATCAGCTGTTTTTTCGTTGCAATCTAATATAACTGGTTGCATTTTTCCGCATTTCTTTTGGCAGGAGTTGTTTACACAATTCATAATTGCATGATACAATTCTTGTATGTCAAACGGAGGCATGTAATCTTCAGAGACATACTCGATTCTTTGTTTGCGCATTTCGTTTAGAGCGTTATCGGTGAAATGTTTACTTATAATTATAGCTGAGTGATACCTTTCGCGTTCAACCAATTCCGCCAAACTTTTAATGACATTGACGCCGACGTACTCGGGGGTTAGTGGCTCGATTGTTCTTAGCAGCACTTTGTTGTTTGAATTATCTACCACAACTATATCTGTAGCGATGCCACTCCTTTGTTTATTAATAACCTTGTAACCGCGTACGGCTATTATGAAATTGGTTTTTGTTTCACTCATTTTTCAACTTAACTCTTGAGGTTTAAAGTTCGCCGGGATCGTTGTCGCCGAAGGTAAATTCCTCCAAGCGCTGTTTTCCATCTGGTGTCGAGGTTAGTTTGAATTGAGCGTCACATGAAGGGCAGATAATGACCTGATCTTCTGTGATTGATTCTTTTTTTAGGGTACTTCCACATTCTGTGCATTTAAGATTCATTTCAAGGATTCACCGTTTCTGCTTTGGTATGGACTGATTTGTCGACTTTAGTTTATTCATTCTGCCCACACCATTTTGCACCACTAATGGTTTTTGAGAAAAAGCAACTTTGGCTTTGTGGGTTCTCTTTCTCAAAAATTCTAACAATATATAATGGTCGCGGCAACTATATTAGGCTGTAGTTTTAAAAATTTTTTTTTTTGGCTTATAAAATCGGAAAAAGCGGTTAACTGCTTTTTTGCCTGATGATCCATTCTTTCCTCTTGGAATACCTTGATTAATATCTACACCTGTCCGTTAGTAACTGCTTTTCTATTAGTTCTTGGAGTGTACTTTAAGCTTAGGCACTCATTGCATAGATACTGTTTGTACCTACGCACTTTTCGAGGTTGAAACAGCTTTTGGCATTGACTACATTTAACTGTGGTGGCTTCCTTGGGATTTAGAAGTTTCAGCCTTTTCTCGATTTCATTTCTTACCTCAACATCATTTTCGGTCTTCAGAGCTTTATTCAGTAATCCAATTGCAATGTTTAGGCCGTCTTCTCCGAAAAGTGCACCGAAAGCGCTTGGACTTTTTGATTTTCCACTATAAAGTTTTACGGGTAGCATGCAGATAAAATTGGCGGGGTACCCTTTTGATTTCTTGGAATCTACAACTACAAAGCGGTATGTCCAGTTTGAATTGACTTCGTTGTATTCGTTTTTAAAAATCAGCAGTTTGCAATCCAAGAATACTACACCAAGGATACTCCTATATAGATAGACTGCAGTTAATATCTATATGTTATTTACTTTACTGTTTGTAGGTTGAATAACTTGCTTTTAGCGCTTATTCTGGTAGATTA
>CAYPGY010000122.1:0-7582 GCA_964410435.1 uncultured Candidatus Bathyarchaeia archaeon | reverse complement strand
CAGCACTCGCCATAGCAATCCCGCTGCTCTTCCAAGGCACACTCCAAATAGCAGTACCATCAGTAGGGTTCTCGGCGACGCTGGCTTCCCACGTGCCCATCATGCTCTCGATTCTGTTCGGTCCAGCAGTCAGCGGCATCGTCGGCGCCGCGTCAGCACTTGGCTTCACAGTTACTTTGGGGCCGCTGGTCGGAGCAAGAGCAGCCACGCATATAATTTGGGGTGTCGCTGCGGCTTACGCTGTCAAGAAGGGAATGTCATATCCGAAGGCGCTTTTCTTTGTTGCTTTACCGCTTCATCCGCTGCTTGAGGGCGCGGTGGTTGTCGGCTTTGGTGTTCCGTGGGAGGCTTCTTTGATAACAGTTGCGGGAACCGCATTGCAGCATATCGTTGACTCGGTAATCGCTATTGCGGTCGTGAAGGCTGCTGAGCCGCTGATTAAAACTTTGAGGGGCAAAAAGAAGTCCGACACGGCGGCGTAGATGCCCAGCCCATGGAAAAAGCAGCTAAACAGGCATCTCAGAAACAAAACTCTAATATTAACAGATGATATTTCACTACTTCAGAATCGGTGTGGGCCGGTCGTCTAGCTTGGTTAGGACATTGGCTTTACGAGCCAAAGGTCGATGGTTCAAGTCCGTCTCGGCCCACCACTACTATTCCAATTATTTTTTAGTTATGTTTGGCGGAAAACGACAGTCTCCACTTGACCCACTTAAGTACTTAACCCCCTAAAGTAAAACCTAAAATTATCTTAAAACAAAAAGTACGGAGGACTTTTAGAGCGAAGTTAGATAGTTTGAATCCGTCTCGCTACCACATCCCTTCCTTTTAGTAGTGGTTTTTCTTCCTAACAGCGCAGGAAACAAGCGTTACCGCTTAAGCAGCACACAACACACGGCTTGCCAACAAGCGAATAATTTAAAAACACCACACACAGATTACAACATAGTGATCAGTTTTGGACTGGATAGGATTCTTAATACAAATCGTCGTAGCAATAATCGTTGTCGCACCCGTACTGTGGCTCGTAGGCAGGGCACTTGCAGGCAAACAGAACGCTAAATTCACAGACGCCATCTGGATCGTCGTGCTGGGCATAGTTATCGGTTCAATCGTGAACTGGCTTGTCGGTTCCCTCTTCGGCGGAATAGTTTCTTCGATAATTATGTTCATTATATGGCTGGGGCTGATTAAGCACTTCTTTGACTGCGGCTGGCTTAAAGCATTCGCAATCGCCGTTATCGCCGTCATCGTCTTCGTGATCATCGCGTTTGTTCTGGCGCTGGTCGGTATAGGCCTCGGAATCGGGTTAAGCTCGCTGGGCATATAGCTTAGCGCAGCGATTCTCTTCTTTTTTTGTAATATCGCTAACTCTCCTTAAAAGAGAAGGATGTTCTAAATTCTGTTCAGCAGTTAGACAACTTGTTCTTATGCTTGGCGCTAAATAACCCGCTGCATATACCTGTAGACGCGAAAAATCCAGTGAGGAACAAAATATGCAGAAAACTAAGATACTGGCAATCACCCTATTGGCAGCACTACTGCTAAGCACAGTGCTCACGGTTGCTACGGCACAGCAAACCCCTTCAGGTGTAGATCAAAATCAAACAGCCGAGGATAAGCCGTTAACTGGTATGGCGATCGGCATCGGTTCAGCGCTTTTTACCGTAAGCTTAATCGGTGTTCTATATTTCCGTAAGCAAGAATGACACAGGCAGTATCTGTTCCTTGGTGCTTGTGTCTCTTTTTAACAATTGACTGTAGCCCCCACTGTAAACAGGCGCATTATGTACCTTAACCGCACATGAATCGGCGATTCTCATCTTATGGCTTCGTCTATTCGGCTATCACGTCTGGTTTTTGTGACTTCCTTGAAAAGTTCAAGGCATTCCTCTTTTGTGGGTGCTTCTATGCCTATGCTGCCATAGGCGCCGATGTCTATTCGGTACTTTCTATTATCTCCTTTATCGTTTGCTTGTGTCGTTTTTTACCCCTCTCCCTTCTCTTCCATCGCAAATAGTTATAACAAAAAAGATAATAGATTATGATCTGCTTTTAAGGTTAATGCTTATACACCCAAAAAATCAAATGATTTCTTGGCAGTAAACACCACAAACACCGCATACCGCATATACCTACCCAGCCTCGAAACCAACCCTTTCGCTTCAGTCCCCAACTTACATGTCAACGCGAACTCAAAAAAGCCAAGTTGCTCAACATCGATTACATCGCGACCCAACCGAGTGCGCTCCAACGCCGACTCAACCAGCTCCCTATTCGCACGAGTAATAATCAGCCTATCAAGAAGCGATTGCCGCCACCCCCGAAGCTTTTCAACCTGCTCCGCCGACAGTTCCGCCTTCAACCCCTCAGCCTTGGCAGTTATTTTAACGCTGATCGGTAAACCCTCCGCCAGTGCATATACTTCCGCGATTTTTCCCAAGGTTGCCTCTTTAGGCGCAGAGAACTGGCTGCGAAGCGTTACAAGCGAAATTGTCGCTAGCTCCACTTTAGGTTCATAAACGCCGATGTCTACAATCAACTGACCGCGGCTTTCATCCACCTTGGAAATGTAGCCTTTGAGAATTTGACCTTCCTCGACGCTGTCGAGGTTAACTGGGCAGATACCGATCTTTTTGCGTGCATAGGCGGCGGCGACTGCTTCGTCTTCGCCTTCAAGGGTTAACTGTACCCACTTATTCTGGGGATTAGCGGTTATTGTAGTTTTTATGTCTAGTTCTTCGTATTGGCTCTGCAGTAGGTCATCGACTTGTTTTAGCTGGCTGCTGTTGTATGCCTTTACGAATAAGGTGAGTTCAGTCATTATTTTTCGCCTAGTAGGTGTGTTATTTCGTTGTGGAGGTTTCTAACTCTTTCTGCCGCTTCGACAAATCCTTTACTTTCCAGCTTACAAATTTCATCCTCGATAGAAGTGACTTTGTCGTGGTCTATGCGTTTATCTGCGTAGCAAACCACTTTCTCCTCCAACGTGGTAGGCACATAATTATCCCGAGGCCACTTAAGCCACGCTGCTTCCGCCTCAGTTATGCCTGCGCCGACATGCCGCTTAATAATATCCACAATGGCTTGAGATAAACCGAGGCTTTCAGCCATTTGGGCTCCGACTAATCCGTGATTAACTTCGTGGCTTTTAGCCCTGCCAAGGTCATGCAGAATCGCGCCGGCCTCAACCAACGCCGAATCAATTTGGATACCCCGCTTTTGGAGTTTAGCTGCAATCTCAAGCGCGAGTGAGGTCACGGCTAGGCAGTGGTTTATGACTTGGGGCGGGCAATTTTGCTGTTTTAAAATTTGGATTGCTTGCTCCCTATTCGGAAGCCCCGCCGTCACTTTACTCGCCCAGTTCCTTACGTAGGATTTCAACTTTGATTGATAGCTTCTCAACCATCTCTTCGTTTGCGAAGTGTACCAGTGGTTTGCCGCAGCCGCTGCAGTGGAAGACCATTTCGACTGCTTCCTCGAAGGGGACTCGTTTGCATTCTTGGCTGCCGCAGTAATAGAAGTCATGGTTCCGCTCGTAATCTAACCTAACGTTGAGTTTCTCTAGAACACGGCGTTTCTGACTTAAAATGAAGCCTTCAAGCTGGTCTGGCTGCAGTTTCCAGTGGAATATGAACCAGCCGGTTTTAGGGTCACGAGTTCTTCTTAAGCTGACAAGCGAGTGATCGTAGAGTTTGTAGAGGATTTTGCGTACACTATTCAATCTGATGGCTGTTTTGTTCGCGATTTCGTCGTCAGTGATTTCCTCGACGCCCTTTAAGTGCTCGATAAGTGTAACTGCTTCGTCTCCCCCGAGTGCTATAGCAACTTTATTGAGGGTAGTATCATCTATTGTTGATAACATGCTGGATTTTTCCTTTTGCACCCTTAATTATGCATCATGGTGGGATAAAACTCTTCTTGCGAGAGGCTTCGGATTCACCGATGGTTTTAACTTCCTTACCGCGCTCTTTGGGCACGATGGTTATTTTCGCTTTCTCGAATGGCTGACCAAGTTCTTTGCCCTCAAAGTATCTGTCAAGGAAAATCGCTAAAGCCGAACACTCCGAATGCGGCTGGTTACCGACCGCCACGTTGAAATCCGAAACTTCCTCAGAGTAAAATTCGCCGGGCACCTTCTGGCTACCCACCAGCACCATCACATCCTTGCCTGTAGCTCTAATTCTCGCTATAACGTCGCTTGTTTGGATGTTCTCGCCATACGCCGTTAAATGCACAATTATGCCGCCTTTTTCCTTCCAGTCACGCACCGCATGCTTCCAAGAGGTACCCATCTCAAAATGGAAATCGCCGCCCCAAGCCTTAGTGATCTTCGTAACAGTCTCCTCGATGTGGCTGTCAGTTGTGTCAGCTAAAATAAATCCGGAGGCACACAGCGCCCTTGCAGTCAACGCCACATGAGTGGTTAACCTTACGTCGCGTGCTACACGGTGACCCCAGCGTAAGATCATGATTTTAGGCTGATTTAACCGGGGCTGTTGCGGTTTTAAGTTGGAATTTTCCATTTAGATCTTGCACTTTCCTACGTATTTGCTCCATCACCTGCGGGTTCGCTTCGAAGTCCACGTTGACGGAGGTGTTTGTGAATTCTTCTTTGTGAATATCTGCTTTCTGGTGTATCCAAGAAATTAACGGCATCACGTTACCAGTAATCGGTACACTGAGCTCTGCGGCTTGATAATTCTCCAGCACCCTCAAGATATGCTTGCGTAGCGCATCAAGGTTAGTTTCACACTTCGCCGACAGCAACAGAGGGTTCCTGATCTGTCCCTTAAGCGCTTCAAGCTTCTGGCTGCGTTCCTCTTCGCTCTTAACGCGGTCGATCTTGTTAAGCGCTGTAACTATAGGGATACCTGAAGCACCCAGCTTCTCAATAGTTTCAAGGCAAACGCGGACTTTACGCTCAATAGTCGGCAGCGGCTCGGCGAAGTCCACTACGAGTATAATGAGGTCCGAGAAGATCGTCTCTTCCAGCGTAGAATGGAACGCCTCAATCAATCCGAGGGGTAACCGGTCAATGAAGCCTACGGTGTCCGTTAAAAGGAACCTGCGGTTGCTAAACTCAATCAGACGCGTCTGCGTCGAAAGCGTAGTGAAAAGTTGCCTATCAACCAAGGCATTTTCCTTTGTTAACGCATTAAACAGTGTACTTTTACCAGAACTGGTATAACCCGCTAGTGACACATTTAAGAAGCCAAGTTCAGTGCGCCTATCCCGTTGCAGCACACGCTTCCCCCGAATCTGCGCCAGCTTCTTACGGATAGTCTGCACCTGCAGTTTAATAGCATCGCGATAAACATCCGCCTCGTAAGCGCCTAGCCCCATGAAACCCGGCTGCTCGCTGCCTTTGGAGAGGCGAACTTTCTGTCGGGCATGCTTCAGTTCGTTCTGCAGCACAGCCAACTGAATCTGGTATTGGGCTTCAGTTGTGGTTGCGCGGTGTCTGAACAGCTCCAGAATCAGCTGGAAGCGGTCCATAACCTCAACTTTTGTGGCTTTAGCCAAATTATAATTCTGCAGTGTTCGTAGCGGATTATCGAAGATAACTTTGTCTGCATGGCTGTCCGCCACCATCTTTGCGAGTTCTTCAACTTTCCCTGCGCCGATCTGGTAGCGTGCGTCTGGGCGGCGGGTCTGCTCCATTACGCCAACGACTTCGTATCCTGCCGACCGTGCTAAGCTTTTTAGCTCTTCTAAGCTTGATTCTTCACGATTCAATCGACGCTGAACTAGGACTGCCTTCGTTTCTTTGGAGCCTCCTCATCCATTTTACCCATGTCGATGAGGTCGCCTAAAGTCATACCTTCAGATGGCTTCTTAGGCACGGCTGGAACCTTCTCGTCAGAGATTGGAACCATCAGCTTAATTTTCAGTACATGTTCAAGTCTGTTGGCTAGCTGGTTGTTAGGTGAGACTTTGCCGTTCTCGATGTGTCTAAGCAGGGAAGCGCGCTCAGCAACCTTCTTTCCGAGATCCTCAACGCTTAAGCCTGCTTTTTCTCTTGCAGTGCGGATTACAGTTGCATAGTCGTCGACGATTTCTTGGCTAATCTGTACTTGAGGCACTGGAGGCTTCTTTACGATAACGGGGATATGAACGAAGTTTTTCGTTGTGCTGGGCGCCGACGCAGAAGCCGCGGCTTCCTCCTCGTATATGACTGTACCGAGTTTCGCACATTCTGGGCAGACTGTTAGTTTTGCGCCTTCTATTTGTGCTCGCATGGGTGTAGTTCTGATTTTTCTACCGCAGACTTCGCATCTCATATTAAATAGACACCTTTTCAGTGACTTTATTATGTTGTACTGTTTATACTTGTCGAATTAAGTAAAACTTACGCTACGGTGAACCTATGGAGAATCCAAAAGCCAAAGTCAGATGCATCGCCGACTTCCAATTCGGTAAAGGCGTCGGAGCCAAACTCTTTCCCGACAACATAACAATCCAGTTTTCACCCCGCACTGGTAGAATACGCTACATCAACCTCGACGGGGAACGCTTAGCTACACTTCGCCCAACCGACGGGCTCCTATCACTCAGCATCAAAGCAGCGCAGATAGTCGCAGCCGACATTCCAGAGGCGAAATGTTTTGTCACCGTAAAAAACGACGTTGCACCCTACATTGCCAAAGGAGGCGACGTGTTCGCCGTCCACGTAGTAAAGGTTGATGACGAGGTTGGGGCGAAGGACGAAGTTATCGCTGTAGATGAGGAACGCAACGTGTTGGCGGTGGGTAGAACCCTATTATCTAGTAAAGAAATCCAAGCTTTCAAAACAGGCGCCGCAGTTAAAACCCGACACGGCATAAAAGAAAGTTAAGTATATCAAGTTGTAGCGCAGAATTAGTTTAAGGTAAAATCAAATGCACAGACGTATGAATCCCCGAGAGCAGAAACGCATGATGCAACGCATGGGCATGAACATGGACAGTGTACCAGACGTGCAGCAAGTCATAATCCGAACCGCAGGCAAAGACATAGTCATCGACGAACCCGAAGTCGCGATCCTACAGGTTCAGGGACAGAAAATGTACCAGGTTATCGGCGGCCAAGTAAGCGAGCAGGCACCTTCAGCTAGAACCGCCGCAGCTGCACCAGCTAAGCCGGCTTTTAGCAGCGAAGACGTACAGCTAGTAGCAGACCAGACGGGCAAGAGCCTAGAGCGCGCTAAAGAGGCATTAATCGAAGCCGACGGCGACCTAGCGAAAGCAATCCTTCTGCTTCAATCCTAAATTTTTTCTCTTCTCGTTCCTTTTTAGTATATAAATAAAGTTAGTCCAGAAACCTTGACTAACTGTTTGTCAAGAAAATTATACAAGAACGCTTTAATCCAATTCGGGGCTCTATGTTCAATTGCACAAGTGTAGGTGTCGGGAAGAGTCCTCTCTTTCTCCTTCTCTTCTCGGCGACCTCCACACTTACACTTCTGAAGCGCTCCACTGTTTTCCCAGAGATTATTGTACCTTAGAAGGGTTGGGTTATCTCTAGGAGGTAAGCAGTGCCTTCTTCTAGTAATCTACAGTTTAATGTAAGGTTTAATCTATGTTTATCATAAGATCTG
>CAYPGY010000121.1:0-7616 GCA_964410435.1 uncultured Candidatus Bathyarchaeia archaeon | reverse complement strand
ATGCTCCAAATATGGTGGTAGACTTCTCATAGCTGCCAATCTGACTCTCGCAAGTGGGTCGTCTTTCTTTTTGCACAATACGGCTCCATTTTGTAAAATACGTTGACTGTATCAGCCTGAGCCAACATCGCAAACAACTTCCCTAGAAAAACAAGACTACACACAAGTATACAACGATTAGCAGATTAATCAAAAAGAGCGAAAACACATTAACCAAACTCAATCTCTCCGCTCTCATACGCCGATGCACCCCAACTAGGCTTACCGTGGCAGCGGCAACTGGGACAACCGCGAAAACTGCGAAAACCCAGAAATCCACAGCCCAACCCACTAAAAGCAAGGCGTAAATGACAAAAATTAGCAGCGCTGCAAAAGCAACCGCGAAAATCACTCCGAAAACCGCCAAGGCGCCTTTTGCGCTGCCGACTGTTTTTTTGTCGCCTAAACGGTCAACTTCAACGTCGGGCGCTTCCAGACTGAACGCAAGCATAAAACCGTAAAGCAGAAAAGGCAGCGCAAGCAACCCAAAGAGGCCATCAAAGTAGCCCATAACTGACAAGTAACTCGCAGCGGGGATTCCTACACCGACTGCCAATGCAATCGCAGCTTCGCCTAATCCGCGGGAGACCAGTCGGAGCGGTGGAGCAGAATAGAACCAGCCTAAAAAGTTCACGGTGAGCGCTACCAGCAGAAACTCTAAAGGTGCAAACCCTACGGCGACAGCAGCGGCGGCGATAATGATTGATACCCCTAAAAGGGCAAGGGACACTGCTCGGGCGGGGCGGCGCATTTGAGGGTTACTTACGAGGACATTGCTGCCTGAGAAAATACCTCTTACTGTTCTTAAGCGGTCTTGGTCGACGTCAAAGTAGTCGTTACTGAAATGCGTGGATAAGTCCCCGAAGAAAATCATCGCATAAAAAACCATAAAGCGCAGTGGGTTAAAAGCGCCACCGTTAACAAGCGCTATCATGGCGCCGAGAGTAAAGGCTAAGATGCCGCCAGCTACAATATGAAGCCGAATCATCTTCAGGTACTGCCTAATCATTCAAGGCCCTTATTCTCTATATTTTGATTCGGAATATCTTATATGTGGACTTGTAGATAAAATGGCAACCAAGTGACTACTATGGCCCAGAAAACTAAAGCACTGCTTGACCTGCTGAGGATTCATTTCTTTTTCGTTTGGCCCACACTGTTTAGCGCAGGGTTATTTGTGGGGTTCTTCTTCAACGGCGGATTTTCGCCGCTGCTGATTCTGCAGGCAGTGCTAATCGGCTTTTTAGGTTTTGAAGCGGGACTCGTATTAAACGACATAGTAGACGCCGACATAGACCGAAAAGAGTTAGCTCAAGACAAGGGGTTAACTAAGTATTGGCGTCCATTCGGCCAAAGACCAATATCGGGCGATTTGATTTCACGCCGCCAAGCCACAGTCGTCTTTGCACTGTTAGCTGCATCTGCGTCGGCTGTTATCTTTACGCTCCCCTACCCGCATTCACTATACGTTTTCGCTCTACTGGCGGTCTGTTACTGTCTAGAAGTATTCTATCAAATCAAAAAGCGCAACGAGAAAACCCCTGTAGCTCAGATTGTGGGCCGCGTTGACTTCGCCCTGTTTCTGGTAGCGGGTTACCTCTGCGTCGGCAACCCCGACTTGAATGCGTTGCTACTTTTCCTGTTCTTCTACCCGTTAGCGTTGGCGCACCTCGGCGTTAACGACCTCGTAGATGTAGGCAATGACCGAGCTAAAGGAATGAACACACCTACAACACTGTACGGCATCAAGAACACGGTTTACTGGGTTGCGGCGTTTAGCGTTGCTCATGTGGTGTTGGCTTTGTTGTTTCTGTCAAGGATTTGGTCTTTGGCTGCGGCTTTGGGCTTTTCGGTTGCGCTCACCTTAATCGTGATGGGGAACATGAGAATCCTTAAAGGGAAAACACCTCAAATCGCTCTCAAAGCGTTACCCATGTTTCACGTTGCCATGCTGATTTACGCATTAACGATAATAGCTAACTACTTCCTCGCAGCCGTATAGAGCTCTTTAAGCTATGGTTGTCTGTCGCTGTTTTTCGGGTTTGTTTTGCGATAAAGCGACAAGCTCTCAACCAAGAACAACGCCATAGCAACAGCGGTCATAGCTGTCAAAAAGTAGAAGCTAACCTCAACCGCTAAAACCTTAAAAACCAACCCAAGCAATATTATACTTACTTCTGCGCCTAGTGCGCCTAAGAAAAAGAAGGAGTAAAACATCAATCTGGGTACGAGGTTTTTGCCGACCCACACGTGCCCATTGATGTTTGCTTTCTCCCTAAGAACATAGTCGCCGTAGCTGTTTTTCTCTATTAATCCCATGCTTTCAAGCTTCTGCAGATGCCGAAACGCGACGCTGGTGCTGCTGAGTTCTGCGCCCCGCGTGACTTCTCTTGTGCCGACGGGTTTGTCTGCGCGGACGATGAATGCGTAGACGCTGAGTGTATTGCCTTCCAGTTCGTCGCTAGTCATTTTTTTGTTCTCCACGTTTACTCTGGTAATGGTGGTAATGTGCCGTAAACGAATTTGTTACCCTGTCTTGTTAGCTCTATGTGCTGGACAACTGCGTTGTCTGCAAGCGTAACGATAGTTGAGTTGCCGATGAATGATACGAATCCGACTCTTCTGACATCAATGTATAGTTTGTCTGCGTTGTATATGTTCTGGAATTTTTGGGATGTTGTTTGCTCTTCACCTGGCAAGAAACTGCTTGAGGAACTGCCGCCTGTACCTCCTACCCAGCCTTCGTCACCGAAGACGTTGCCTAATGTTCCGTTGTATTGAAAGACGAATAAACCGCCTGCTGATGCGGAAAGGTTGAACCAGTTGTCACGCGAGAACCCGAAATTCTCTACGGGATTAAAGGTAGTGTTGCCGTTGCCGTTTGCGCCGATATACTGTGTTATGTTTTCAATTGGGCCTAAGTCTGAGTAGATTTGGAATTCGAAGAATTCTGCTCTAGTGCCTTCCAAGTTAGGCGATGCCGCTGGATTGACGGTGGCGTTGTATTTTATATCGTGGAAAATAGCGTATGTTGTTGCTGGCCCGTTGTAATTACCGTATTCGATTTGTCCCTCTGTTATGTTAGCTGCATAAGTAGCATATGGAACGTTGATGTTGAACCAGGGTGTTGCTTCATTTGTCTGTGCTTTTGCAGTGGATAAGTTGCCCATAACGTATGCTAAGGGTACAATTGCTGCTATTCCGATTGATATGGCTAGGATGCTGCATAGGATTAGTTTTTTTTCTATTTGCATCTTGGTTTTTCACCGAGAAGTGTTAGCGGTGAGGGGGCATATAATACTCCCCCAAGAACGGGGTTGTTCTCGCAGAGAACGCCTAAGCGCTTGGTCGCCAAATCCTTTAAACCCTGCCCAGCGCCCCTTTTGATGGTGTTTTTGCTTGAGTAATCGGTGGGTAGCGGTGCTTATCGCCGTCTTCTTTTTCATGTTTGCTTTTCTGATTCAGCTGCATCAGAAGTTGACGTTCGGGTTATGGTTCCAAATCGGCGACTTGCACCATGAAACCTTCGCTATTGCGGCGGTGGCAATGGGGCTGGGTGTGCTGGTTGGTTCAGCGATTACGAAAAGCGGCAAAGTCACCTAACTTTCTGGGTTAAGGCGTATAAGGGGATTTTGTGAGTTTCTCCGCGCCGCCTTCAATGACAAGCACAGTGTCTTCGATTCGTACGCCGCCGTATCCGGGCAGGTAAATGCCGGGTTCATCCGTCACAACCATGCCGGCCGCAAGAATATCTTTGCTCTCAGGGCTTAAAACCGGAGCCTCATGCACTTCTATACCGACACCGTGCCCCAAATTGTGCACAAAATAGTCGCCGTAGCCCGCTTTATCGATAACGCGCCAAGCCGCATAATCCACCTTCTGCGCAGCTACACCCGCCGCAATCTTATCAAATGCCCTCTGATGCGCACGCTGCACGGCTTCATAGATTTGCGTCTGCTTCTCCGTGGCTTTACCAGCGATAAAGGTACGCGTGATGTCTGAACAGTAAAACATGTTTTTCGCTCCTAAATCAACGGTGACGAAATCGCCCTCTGAGATGGTTTTTTCGAAGTTGGTGCCGTGTGGGTACGCGCAGCACTCGCCGGTTGAGACGATGGTTTCAAACGCGACGCCGTCTGATCCAGCTTTGCGCATGGCATATTCAGCTTCGGCTGCAATCTCCTTCTGGGTCACGCCGGGGCGAATCATTTCAGATGCCGCCTTTATGCCTTTGTCAGCCATTCTGCAGGCTTGCTTTATCAGCCTGATTTCTTCTTGGTCCTTAACCGCTCTTAGCTCCCGGAATATTTCGAATACCGGTTCAAGTTTTTCCTCTCCGCCTAATGCTTTAACCAAACCCCTCCAAGTTTCAATCGGCAAGGTATCCACGTAAAGCTTGCCTTGCTGGGTTTGTTGGCTGATTTTCTGCAGTAAACTTTCGCCTCGTTTTATCAACTCGACGTTGAAGCCTTTCACCTCAGCTTTCGCCTGTTGATAGTTGGTACCTGAAACATATAGGGTGGCATCTCCGGCTTCGGGTATGAGGAGTGCAGATGCTCCAGAGAAGCTGGTGAAGTAGGTGATGTTGGCTTGGTTGAAGACTGCGAATGCGCCAATCTTTTCCTTCTGCGCTGCTGCTTCTTTTAGTTTCTCTGTCCGAATCAAAGTAATTCACCTGTTGATGGGTGATTAATTAGTTGGTTAAAGCTTTTGCTTTTTTCATCTATAAAATCGATAACCTGCTGAACCTACCTGTCAATAGCACCCAATTTTTATAACATTCACATATATACACGGGGATTTTATAGAGTGTTTATCAGTATCTTTTTATACTTTTTAATATGTACCAATATTCTAAACTCTTGGAGATTGAACGTTTGTTCGGCTACGCAGGTAGAGTCTTGTATGTCGATTTAACAACGGGCAAAACACACACCGAAAAATTGCCGCAGGAAACTGCGAAATCAGTAATCGGCGGCATCGGTCTAGGAATGCATTTTTGGCTCAGCAACTCAAAAGCCAAAGTTGACCCGCTATCACCAGAAAACCCCCTTGTCCTCGCAATCGGCCCACTATCAGGAACCATGTTCCCAACAGGCGGCAACGGCCACGCATTCATATCCAAGTCACCACTCACCGGCGGAGTCGCAGAAGCCGTAAGCCACGGCACCTTCGGCACCGAACTGAAACGCGCCGGATACGACGCAGTAATCATCACTGGCAAATCAAAAAAACCAGTTTACCTCTGGATAGACGACGACAACATCGCAATAAAAGATGCAGCTCACCTCTGGGGCTTCTCGCCAGCAGAAGTCGAAACTACACTTAAAGACGAAATCGGCGACTACTACATCAGAGTAGCAGCTATTGGTCTCGCAGGCGAAAAACAATCCAGAATCGCCAACATAATAAACGACCAAACACGCGCAGCAGGCCGCACTGGTCTAGGCGCAGTCATGGGCAGCAAAAACCTTAAAGCCATAGCCGTAAGAGGAACCCATGATGTTGCAGTCGCCAAACCAGACGTGTTCATTGAGATGGTTCAGGACTTCCATGAACGCATGAAGGGTCCAGCCGCTCAGAAACACAGAACATTAGGCACAGTCCAGAACCTCACCATAAACAACACCCTGACATGCCTGCCGTCAAACAACTTTAACAGCTCCCACTTCTTAGACGCAGGCAAAATAAACGCCGATGTCCTAAACGAGGGATTCGTAACAAGAATTATCGCCTGCAACTCATGCGCCATGCGCTGCGAACACGAAGCAGCCATAAAGGAAGGCACATTCAAAGGCACAATGGCCCGCATGGAATACGACAACCTATGGGCGTTCGGACCCAACTGCGGCGTCGCAAACATGAATTACATCATAAAAGCCGCTGAACGCTGCAACTACTACGGCATGGACGCAACAAGCGTCGGCTCAGTCATAGCGTTTCTAATGGATTGCCATGAGAAAGGACTCTTAAGCCACGAAGACCTCGAAGGCATCGATCCACACTTCGGCAACGAAAAAGCCGTATACACGCTAGTTGATAAAATCGGTAAACGCGAAGGCATCGGCGAGAAACTCGCTGACGGCGTAAAAGTCGCCGCGGAGAAAATCGGCAGAAACTCCTCTGAACTCGCGATGCAAATCAAAGGCTTAGAACTCTCAGGCTACGACCTCAGATGCCTCAAAACGACCGCGTTGGCTGCAGCCGTCTCCTTCCGGGGCGCTGACCACAACCGAAGCGGAATCTACGCTGTAGACATTAAAGGCACCGTAGACCGCTTAAAAGCAGAGAAGGGCCGCGGTAAAATCGTGAAGGACCACGAGGACATCTACAACATAATCGACTCATTAATCGTCTGCAAAAACGCTAAGGGTACATTCGACGAGGAATTCGTCGATATGGCTAAACTCTACACTGCCGCAACAGGATTTGAAGTTACCCCACAGGAACTACGCCAAGCAGGCGAAAGAATCCAAGCACTAGCCAAAATAATCAATCAGAGAGAAGGCCTAAGCCGAAAAGACGACAGCTTACCGCCAAAAATCATGAATCAACCCGTCGTCGACGATGGTGCAGCTAAAGGTGCAGTAGTAACCAAAGATGAACTTGACATGATGCTTGACGACTACTATGAAGCACGCGGATACGGCAAAGATGGCGTTCCAACGGCGGCTAAGCTCAAAGAGTTGGGCTTAGAGAAATACGCAAAGGAGAACTAGACATGGTATCTCTTCACAACAGAAAATTCATCTCCGCTGACTCAGACAAATGCGTCGGCTGCCAAGTCTGCGAATACGCCTGCAGCTTAGCCCACGAAAAAGTCTTCAACGCAGTGAAATCCCGCATACGCGTTGTTCGCTCTAATCAGAGTATGAAGAGCATAGCGTTAACCTGCAGAAAATGCCAAGAACCCGCCTGTGTAGCTGCATGCCCGAGAGATGCACTTAGCCAGTCACTTGAAACCGGTACCATTATCATCGACAAAGATCAATGTAACGGCTGCGGCTGGTGTATTGAAGCCTGTAACTACGGCGCCATGATGATGCATCCCGAAAGCAAAACAGTCTACGTTTGCGACCTATGCCAGAACAGGCCAGATGGTCCGCAGTGTGTTAAGTGGTGCCCAGAAGAGGCTCTAACTGTTGTTACAAGCGACGTGTTAGCGCAGAAGGCAAGGCTTAACGCTATCAAGAAGCTTTTCCAGGAACATGAAGAGATCGAAAAGTAAAATGCTTCGTCGGCTTTTTTGCCGATCGTTTTTTGTTTTCTTTTTTTGTGGTCGCGTCAATCGGTTGCGTGTTTGACACAATTGCGAAATTACCGATCAGTATGTTCGGTTGATTTGATGTTAACGCCGTAAGTTTATAGGCGAATAACCCACTAGATTAATATAGTTTTTAACTGAAATTAGTACTCCTAACCTCTTGGAGGGACAAGGTTGCTCGGTTACGCAGGAACAATATTGTATATTGATCTAACGACAGGCAAAACCCGCACAGAAAAAACAACCGAAGAAACCGCCAAAAAATATGTCGGTGGAATCGGTTTCGGCATGAAACGCTGGTTCTCTAACTCTA
>CAYPGY010000120.1:0-7643 GCA_964410435.1 uncultured Candidatus Bathyarchaeia archaeon | reverse complement strand
TATCGGTTTCTGCAATGAGTTTCTAATAGAGCACATAGCTAAACAGCTATAGATACAGTGTATTGCTGATTTTGTTTTCAGTAGTCTCGCCTAATGCCTCTTCGAAGTAATTTGCCGAATATCCACAGACCTTTACTTTCCCAAAATAGTAGAATACTTTTTCGAACTCTATCAAAATTGTATTTGCGACATTTTTTAGGTGAGTCGTTTTGGATACCTGCTTGGTATGGCTTGTTTGGCATATAATTTGCCTTTGTTGAGACTTTCGATTTGCCATCATTAGCCTCAACTATTTTTTTTGAAGAAAACATGACCCTGAGAGACCTTCAACAATCAACTACCCTTCTAATTGGTCTCTTTTTAGCGCCTTCTTTTCTTGGGTTGTCTTGATAAGGCTTAATAGTTTCTGGCGCCGTGTAAATTCTAATGTACGTGACTTGGCATGGTTGATGTTTGGCTACCCTACGGAAGAACAGACGTGTGTGTTCGGATTCCAGCTCGAAACCTTTTGGGCTCGATTGAACCTAAAGACAGAGCAGGCGCCGCTGACCAGAAAGCAGAGGTAGAACGCGCACTCAAAGAACCCATCAGCTCTAAACGCTTAATTGAAATTGCCAAGCCAGAATCCAAAGTCGCAATCGTCGTAGACGACGCCACACGCAAAGCCCCCAGCGAACGCATGCTAATACCAGTCCTCGCAGAGTTGAACGCGGCAGGCGTCAAAGACGAATACGTCACAGTAATATTTGGCTGCGGAACCCACCGCCCAGTCACAGCCCAAGAAGCCGCAGAACTCCTCGGAGAAGAAGCAATCAAACGTGTCAAGGTAGTCAGCCACAGCGCGTCAGCCCCCGACCTCGTAAACATTGGCACAACTAAAACCTACGGCAATAAAGTTATGGTTAACCGCATCTTTGCGGAGGCAGAAGTACGCATCCTTCTAGGAGATGTAAACTATCACTACTACGCTGGCTACGGCGGCGGCAGAAAAAGCGTGCTTCCAGCAGTCTGCGGCGCGGACACAATCCAGCGTAACCACGCCATGCTGGTTAACCCAAACGCCCGAACAGGCAACCTCGAGAACAACCCTGTGCATATAGACATGACCGAAGCCGCACGATTAGCCAAAGTGGACTTCATAGTTAACGTGGTAGAGAACAAGAAAGGCGAAATCGTCAAAGCCTTCGCAGGCGACCTCGAAGCAGCCTTCCTCGAAGCCGTCAAACTCTACGACGAAATGTACCTCGTCACAGTAGATCGCCGAGCGGAAATCGTCGTAGTCAGCGCAGGCGGACACCCATCAGACATAAACCTCTACCAAGCCTACAAAGGCCTCGACAACGCACTCGACGCAGTAAAACGCGGCGGAGTAATCATCCTCGTCGCAGAATGCCTTGAAGGACACGGCAACCAAGTATTCTACGAATGGATGACAAAACTCCCAGACGTTAAAACAGCCGAGAAAGAGGTGCGGCGCAACTTCGTTATGGGCGGGCACAAAGCACTCTACCTCCTGAAGGCGCTGCAGAATCACCAGATCATCTTAGTCTCGGCCATGCCTGACTTCTACGCGCAGAGCATCTTCAAATTAAAAACAGCCCGCGCCGTAAACGACGCATTAACTGAAGCGTTTAAACTCGCAGGGTCAGCCGCACGCGTCTGGGCGATGCCACAGGGCAGCTATACACTACCAATCTACAAGGCGCCAGAAGAAAACAAAGCTTAACGCGCCAAATCCATCACCGCATGGGTGACGTCTGAAGCGTAACCTTTAAGTCTAAACAGATAAATCCTGTTTAGGCAAAGGCGAAACGATGCCATCACCATTCACACTACGGAAATTCGTCTCTGACGACCTACAAGCAGTCATGCAAATCAACCGCGTCTGCCTACCAGAAAATTATACTGACTTCTTCTTCGTGGATCTACATCAAAGGTTCCCAGAAACTTTTATTGTTGCTGAAGAAGGGGGAAAAATCATCGGCTACATTATGTGCCGCATCGAAGTCGGATTATCCAACTATGGCTTCGGCGGCTTAGTGAGAAAAGGCCATGTGGTTTCCATCGCCGTTTTGCCGCAGTACCGCCGTAGAGGCACCGCGCAGGCAATCATCAACCGCGCCCTGCAGGGCATGGAGTACTACAAGGCGAAGCAGGGTTTCCTTGAGGTCCGCGTCACCAACGAGTCAGCGATTTCGCTCTATAAGAAGCTGGGTTTCGAAATCACCCGCACGATCAACGGGTACTACAGCGACGGCGAAGACGCCTACGTAATGACAAAGAAACTATCCTAAAACCAAGTTTCTTCATTTTTATTATCGCTTTTCACTTCGTCAAAATACCTTCATCACTCGTTCATAGCCAAACCTACATAAAGGGACGTTTTATTTTTTTCCAAGCCTAAAACGAGCGGAGGCAGCAACGGACCAAATAGCACATCTAACGCGGCTTACCGCTAAACTGCATACGTGGACGCATAACTAGGTACCGCAGAGCCAACGGAGCCGCCACATCAAGCGCCGCAATCGAAGCAACCAAATCCAGCCGCACATTCGGCGCCAGCAAAGCAGTGTCAACGAATACTTGGAAGTTCTGGGCGCCCGCAAACAGATTCATAGACGCCATCGCCACAGTAACCAGTGTATAAGGCACCGCAGCATATAGGGCCACGTTTCCTTTTAGCCTAAATAGCAACACGTAGGATAACGCAACTGTTGGGAGGTAGTAGGCGGCGGCTCCCAGAATACCCAAAGGCCAACCGAGCGGGTTCAATTCGGTGGCTAAACCAGTAAGGTTAATCGCGTAGAAAGTCGTGGCTACGTCGTATGTCCAGAATGCTAAAGCGGCGCCTTGGAAACCGAAGAGCAGATGACGCCAATTAACTGTGCCAACATCAACTAAATTGGGACGTAACACTTTTAGCGCAGCCAAACCAGTTACGGGGAACAGCATGATCAGTAGGTAAGCCAAAGCGAGCCATGCGTCGCCGCCCCTAAGCAACGCTATGATACAGCAAACCCAGACGACACCAACCGCAACCAAGTAGCCTTGTGCTAGACTTTTCAGTGCCTTCACTCTTGTTTACTTCCCCCCCAAGTTGGCAAAGCATAGTTGATATAAATAACCTTTATTCCCGTAACCTAACTAGGGGTAAATAGTTCTACAGCACAACAATTATAAGCGCAAGCATCGACGGCTACTCGGGGAATCAGATGATAAAAACCGCCACCATCCGGCCACAGAAAAGAATAGCACTCATCGCACATGACAACAAGAAAGAAGACATGCTGGAATGGGCAAAATACAACGCGGGCACCCTCGAGAAGCACATCCTCTACGCCACCGGTACCACCGGCAAACTACTTGAAAAAGAACTCGGACTGAAAATAAACATACTCGAATCAGGGCCACTGGGCGGAGACATGCAGGTTGGCGCACGAATCTCAAACGGGGAAATAGACTTCATGATATTCTTCTGGGATCCACTCTGCCCCCTGCCGCATGACCCAGACGTTAAAGCTCTCCTGCGAGTAGCGGTTGTATGGAATATTCCCATAGCGATGAATCGCTCCTCAGCGGATTTCATCATCAGCTCAAGTTTGATGCAGCAGGAGTACATCCGTAAGCTACCGGACTACGAAACCTACCGCCACCGTCTTGACAAATGAGCAAACCGCATCCTTTTTTGATCAATACGGATAGAACCGTATACATAGACGGTAGATTGAGAACAAGCAACTACGGAAAATAGTCGAAATTATAAAATAAGAAAAGAAAATGGTTTAGGAAGCTTTAGGCTTAGCTTTTGCTTCTAAGCTTGATGCTTCTGCGTTGGCTTTACGGATCAAGTCGCCGATTGTCTCTTTAGTTGGGAATGCCGCGCCGACTGATAATGATACTGCTTTCTGGTGAGCACGCTGCAGCAGTGGCTTGATTGTGTCTTTGCTTGCGTAGCCAATTTCGAGTGCAAGTGCAAATGCTTCTTGGTTGCTTACTTCTACGCTGCGTTTTGCCGCTGGAACATCAACCTTAAGCTGATCGCCCGGGATCATCATGCCGTTATCGTAAACTGCACGCATAGAAATGCCGAGTTCAACTGATTTAATGCCCAGTTTTGAGAGGACACCAGCTAATCGGTCGTTGATAGGTTCACCTTTACGTACAACCAATGTGTCTTTGCTAACCCAGACGCTGCCGTTCTCGATTCTTGTTGGGAGACCGACGCTGTTGAGTTGGCTGATAACTGGTCCTGGTGGTTGACCGGTATTGCTTGATGGAACAATTATGTCTTCTGCTGCGACGTCGTTTGCTTTAGCGAAGGTTTTGACTTTGCCCTTCTCCAGCATTAATGCCAGCTTGAAGGGGTTTAAGTCAGTGAAGAGGAAAACGTTTGATCCTTCCAAGTATTCCTCAAGCTTCTTGAGTTCTGCTTGGTTGAGTTCTTCGATGGCGATTTTAATCAGTGTGTTCTTTAGGACGCGGAGGTAAACTTGGCCTTTCATGGATTTCTTGAGTTCTTGTAACTGTGATGCGCGAACCTTCTGTAAACTGGCGATGCCGACGGATTTGTATTCTTTGAATATTTCTTTAATTGCTTGTACTTCGCTTGATTTTTGATCTAATACTTGTTGGGATGGCATACTATTTCTCTCGCTTATGGTTTGATTTTAACTGGCTCGCCCATGCTGGTCTTGATGAACGCGAACTTTATGTTCTTTAATCCACGCTTCAATTTACCGTCAAGGACACGAAGAATCACCATAATGTTGTCGGTGAGGTCTTCGTCTTTCATCTGCTGCGAGCCGACGGAAACTTGAATGATCGGCTGGTTACGCATGCGTACAACCACTGTTTTGCGGTGTTTGGCAATTATTGCAGCTATGTCTGAGTTGGGTGGAACAGGAATAGGCATTTTGCCTCTTGGACCTAGAACTGGACCCAAAATCCTGCCGACTAGCGGCATGAATTGAACTTCGCAAACGAAGATGTCATACTGGCTGGCTAATTGACGCAGCTCCTTCTTTTTGCCGTTTAAGGCGTCAAGGTCTGCACGTTCAACTACGCGGTCAGCGCCTGCGTTTTTTGCCTTTAATGCAGTTTCGCCTGCAGCAATAACACAGACAGTGTTGGGTTTCAGAGTGTCGTGTGGAAGCTCAACGATCTCCTGTATTTTGCCTTCAGGTGCCTTCATGTCGATTTCTTGGATGTCGAGAATCAGGTCTATGGTCTGGTTGAACTTCTTGTCTCCAGCTTTAGACTTTGCCTGTTTTATTGCTTCGAGTATTGTCTTGTTGTCTAGGGGCATTTTTAAGCCTCGTGCCAATAGGGGATAAGAAACCACTTATAAAAATATTCGCTTAAAGCTTAAGCGAATACTTTATCGTAGTTACCTTCGTCGATTTCTTTCTGAACCTCGCGGGGATCTTTGCCTTCAACTGTTACGCCCATGGAGACGCATGTACCGAGCAACTCTTTTGCTGCCTTCTTAGTGGTTGGTGCTAAGAGTTGTGGGCCTTTAATTTTGGCAATCTTTACGATTTGCTCCATGGTGAGGTCGCCAACTTTAACGCTGTTAGGTGTACCTGAACCTTTCTCGATTTTGAGTTCAGCTACGATTAATGCGGATGCTGTTGGTGTACCGACGGTTACTTCGAAGGTTTTGTCTTCAGGGTCAACTGCCACCTTTACTGGAACTTTCATTCCAGCATAAGCTTTTGTGACTTCGTTGATTTTGTTTACAATGGCCACTATGTTGACGCCTAATGGACCTAATGCTGGGCCTAACGGTGGACCTGCGTTTGCTTGACCACCGCTGACGATTACTTCTACAACTTTTTTATCTGCCATAATGTATCACTTTATGCTTTTCCTTTTTCAACTAGTTTTACATAGTCTGAATGTACTGTGATGGGCAAAGTGAAGGTTGCCTCAAGTAACTCGAGGGTGACTTCGCCTTTGGATTTGACGAGTCGTGTGATTTTTGCACGCATTCCTTTGAAGGGTCCGCCGGTGATTTCCACGACGTCTTCTTCGGTGAGGTCTTCCATTACTGGTTTGCGTACGATGTAGCGTTCGATTTCGTTGAAGCTGATTAAGCCGGGTATTCTGGATCGGACGTGTCTTACGCCGGAGATGGCTTCCTCTATTAGGTGTGGTCCGTCTGCTTCGATGAAGACGTAGCCTTTTAGGGTGTCTGGTACGAGAAGAGCTTTGATTGGTATATGGGTCATTTCTACTTTGGTTGCGATTAGTCTTGCAACGTTACGTTCTTGACCTGTTGTGGTTTTTATTGCGAATATTTTTACTTGTGATAGCTCTTCTTTTTTGTCCACCATGAAAATTGTCCTTCTATGCGCTTAGCTGGGATATGCCCCAGGAGATGACTTTTATGATGAAACCGATTAAGCCGACTGCGCCGATGCCGAGGAGGCTGATTTTTACGGATAGCCAAAGCTCTTCACGGTCTGGTTTAACGGCAAGTTTCAATGTTCTGCCTGCCTGTTGTAGCCAAGATTTAATTCCCATATTTACCGCACACTCAAGATTTCATCAGCTATAATAAACATTGCTGTAATTTTTAGGTTTACAAAATACTCGGTGAACGCTTTTAAAGGTTGCTTTACTCAGAGGTTGAGTATCGCCTAGATTTTCTTGTAGGGCAATCCAGCGGATTCCAACGCGGCAAGCAACCCAGGTTTATCTTCGCTTTTGATGCCCTTCCAGTCCAGCAGCGCATAGTGTACCTTTTCGAGTGTTTTTTCTACGCACTGCTTTAGCATTTCGGCGTCAATCTGAGGTATTGCATATTTTGGTATCATGTGGCCGAAGGTTGCTGCACCCATCAGCGCCATCAGTGTGAATTGCTGGTTGTAGTGTGTGCCGCCTATGCCAAGAACCGCGGAGCAGGAGGGTGTGGGTGCTTCGAAGTTTGCGATGGCGGTCATGGCGCTGTGCGCGACGGCTTCCGCAGCAACTTGGTCGCTCCATTGCTCTGGGCTACTGCCTAACTCAACAAACATCGCGGGTACGCTTAGGCTTGGTCCATGGTGGGTTACCTCGTAGGAAACTTCGTAATCTCTAAGCCCAAATTGCTCCTGGTAATGCACCAGCGCCTTAAGAGCGGTCTGCATGGCAAGTGCAGGGCAAACGGAGAGGCAGTGGGATAATCCTCCGAGTTCTGCATCGCCAAAGTTTCCGGGTGTATGCACGGTGAGGGTTGGTTTGGCGCTTTGGCTGCTGTGCCTTGAGAGGAACACGATCAGGTTTGCCTGTGGGAAATCGTCTTGTAAGTACTGTGCATTTATTGATTCGTCTTTAAGGGTGATAAAGGTGACTTGGCGACTGTTGATTTCTAGGCTGTACACGGGAGAGTCCTGATATTTCTGTGAGGTTTTTGTGAATGAATACAAGTCGAGCGCTTTTTTGGCGATGTTTACTCCTGCCACGTCGCGGCTTGAATGCACAAGTAGTATCAAATCGGTTCCCAGTATGTATTGGGGTGCTTATCAGTAAAATAATTTTCCTAGAAAAGACAAGCGCTGTGTGTTAATTTAGAAGCTACGTAGGTTGAGAAATGCGTCAGGTTTTAATTTTCAAATTAGAAGAAGAAGGGAACACGGCGCTGCTACATCATCTTCCTAAAC
>CAYPGY010000119.1:0-7660 GCA_964410435.1 uncultured Candidatus Bathyarchaeia archaeon | reverse complement strand
GCCGTAGAAGTTGCGGTCGTAATAAGCAGCTTCAGGCAGAAAATCGACGATTTGGCTCTTCACATCTTTTAGGTTCTGGTATTCGTCGATTATTATGGTGGTATCGGCGTCTTCCCGGTACTGCACGGGGTAGATTTGGGTGTGCTTACCAATGATCACCGCATACTTAGTTCTGCCCTGCCTGCCACTGAACCATTCCTCAATTTTGGCAAGATTGAATTCTTTTGTGTAAAATTCTTTACGCTCTTCCAGCGTTGCATATCGCATGCCTTTAGGCAGGTAATAAGGCACCATAAACTTCCCATTACAGGTAGCTGCCAGCTCAAGAAATGGTTTGCGGAAAAACCTATATCCCCGCTTAAGCGCAGTATTTTATGGTGAACTGTTTTTGCCAATTGACCCTGATTTTCAAAGTAAACGCCAAGTAACAGGCGAACATAACGGCCACAAAGTATGGGGTTCAGTAAATCCCCCGGAAACACTTGGAATCCACGGAACCAATGTCGCGGTAGATTGGGATGTCTGTATCGGAGACGGCGTCTGCGCCGACGTTTGCCCAGTATCACTCTACGAAATGGTGGATACTCCAGGGCACCCGATTAGCCAACGCAAAGCCGACCCATCCCGCGAGATGGAATGCATACAGTGCTTAGCATGCGAGCTGCAGTGCCCAACGCAAGCAATCAAGATAACTCCGCAACACTAACCAGATTTGGCAAGTGTTATATTCGCGACCACCGAAATACCATTGGCGCTACTATGAGTCAAAATGAAGTCACCGGTAAAATCATACTTCTACAGCCATCCGACGCCTCCGCAAAAATCACCGACGTTGTGGAGGGCATAATCGCTGGCATCATGGAAACAGGCGAAGTTAACGTCGTCGGATTAAACGAAGCACTGTTTCTGGCTTGCTCATCAGTTAACATGGCCACAGAAATCGCCAAAGTCTACGTGGATGACATAGACATAGCCGACATTGACCTCCCCGGCTTCGGTCGGGCTGCGGTTGTCTCAGCTCATTTAACGCAGAGACTGGCCGGCGAGTACGCGACGTTGGCTGCACAGGAAGACAAAACCATGACTGACGCCGACCAAACCGTCAGCGTAAGCAGAGCGTCCAGCTTTGAGCGGCTAGTCACCATCAGCCTGCTAAAGCTCGTTAAATTCGATAAAGTCAAGATTGCCGCGGCAGGTGGCTCCATAAATGATGCTATCGCCCTCGCGTTGAAGCTGTCAGACGGCCAAATATCCAAGGACCCCGTCGGCATAAAGCTGTTCCATCTCTACTCGATCACCATGCGGGATGACCCAACCAAAAGCATAGCGGCTGTTTCGATCTACCTGCAGAAGGGCGTAACTAAACATTATACTAAGCGGCAACTGGCAATCCTAAAAGAAATATCCGCTATTAATTCAGCTAACAAAAAATAGTAAAAAAATGACCTATCTGGTCAGCACTTTCATGCTTATTTCACTAAGGCTATGTTCTTGTTTATTCTGTCCCAGTTAACAACGTTCCAGAATGCTTCCACGAATTTAGCGCGGTCATTCTTGTAGTCCACGTAGTATGCGTGTTCCCAGACGTCAAGCGCCATTACGACTGTGAAGTTTGGGAAGACGTTAACGTTGTGCTTTTCGATCTGCATTATCACGGCTCTGCCGATGCATGGGTGAACTGCGAGTGCCGCCCAGCCTGAGCCTTCTGTGCTGGTTGCTGCGTTGCTGAAAAGTTTCTTAAAGGTTTCGAAGCTGCCAAAGTTACTGTTTATGAGTTCCGCGATGGCTCCACTTGGGGCTCCTCCGCCGCCTTTGCCTGCGGGCGCCATGTTATCCCAGAAGATGCTGTGAAGCATGTGGCCGCCGACGTTAAACGCCAACTCTTTTGCGAGGGCTTTAACGTATCCATAGGAAACCCAGTAATCAACCTGTGAGGGCTCTTTGGTCGCTTCATCGATTCTACCCATCAGGGCGTTGGCTGCGTTGACGTATGCTTGGTGGTGCTTGTCATGGTGGAGTTTCAGCTGCTCCTCTGAGATGTATGGTGCTAACGCGTTGTAGTCGTAGGGTAGTTTAGGTAAGGTAAAGGTTTTTATTTTCTCCATAAAATCACCAAAATGCTACCCTCTGAAAAGAAAAAATCTGCATATATACTTTGCTTATAGGACTTAAGCGCTGACATGGTTGCTGCTTGAGCAGTCGCCCGCCTTCTTATAGGGGGAGGGGGCCTGCTGAGAGCAACAGACGCATTTAACAGTTACAAACCTAACAGCTTGTGAAAATCACCTTAAACAGCCAGCAACCACGCATAATCGGATAAAAAGACACGGATTGATCAACTGTCACAGAACAGATACAGTGCTTTAGCGGTTGATTCTCCCATACTTCTTTATATAAAAAATACTGATTACACTACTCAACAAAAAGGTGACTATGTGAAGGCGTTGATATTAGCAGGCGGCTTCGCCACAAGACTAAGACCCCTAAGTTGCGCTCGACCAAAAACGCTCTTTCCAATCGTCAACAAACCACTTCTCCAATGGATATTTGAAGGCCTAGCAGAAGACGGCGTAACCGAAGCCATCCTAGCAGTCAACGCATTAACACAATTCCATATCCGCAACCAGAAACCCCCAAAATGCGGATTAAAAGTCAGGTATTCCATCGATCCACCCAAAAAACCGCTTGGAACAGGCGGCCCTATCAAGAAAGCCCAGAAACTACTCGGCCGCAAAGAACCATTCATCGTACTAAACGGAGACATCTTCGCCGACATAGACTACAAGAAACTCATAGAGACACACAACAAAAACGGCGCAATAGCAACCATGGCACTCTGCTGCGTAAAGGACCCATGCAGCTTCGGCGTAGTGGAACTTCAAGGCGACACCATCAAACGCTTCGTCGAGAAACCGCCTAAAGGCCAAGAACCAAGCAATCTCATCAACGCAGGCGCATACGTGTTAAGCCCAGAAATCTTCGATTACATCCCGAAAGGCAAAGCCTGCAGCATAGAACGCGAAATCTTTCCACAGCTAGTTAAAGAAGGCAAACTCTCAGGCTGCCGCATCAACGGCTTATGGATGGACATCGGCAAACCCCAAGAGTACCTTCAAGCAAACAAAACAGTACTCGATACAGTCGGCAGCACACTCGAGAAGCCAAAACCAGACGGCTTCAAAGTCAGCCACCCAGTCGCCTTCGACAAAGGCATCAGCATAGGCGAAAAATCCCTCATCGGCCCATACGCAATAATAGGTAAAAACGTGAAAATCGGCAAAAACGTCACTATATCTAACTCCGTAATCTTCCCAGACGTAGAAATCAGCGACGGCGCCACAATCGAGGGCGCAATAGTCGGCGAAGGCGTACAAGTAGGCAAAAATGCTAAGCTGGAAAAAGGCTGCATAGTCGGCGACCAATCCAAAATCCGCGACAACGTAAACCTAAACGAGAACATGTCGGTGTGTCCAGCTAAAGAGATAACTTGAAAACCTTTTAAAACCGAAACCTGCAGATAGTAGGATACGAACAGTCATTGACCACGGGTTGAAACCATATGAGTACAAAACTTTTTGGAACAAACGGCGTCCGCGGAGTAGTGAACGTTGAATTAACACCTGAAATGGCCATTAAACTTGGCGCAGCCATTGGAACCTTCTTCGGCAAAGGCAAAAACATAATCATCGGCTATGACGCACGCACCAGCGGACCCATGTTCGCCAAAGCCGTTACCTCAGGGTTAATGGCGGCTGGATGCAACGTTTATGCTGCAGGTATGGCTTCAACCCCCGCAATCCAATTCGCCACCAAAAACCACAACATGGACGGCGGCATCATCATATCCGCATCCCATAACCCGCCAGAATATAACGGTATCAAAGTAATCTGGAGCGACGGCATCGAACCCAGCCACGAGCAGGAAGCAGAAATCGAAAACATTTACTTCGAAAACAGAATCTCCTACGCAGCATGGGACCAACTTGGAAGCAAAACCGAGTTACCCAACATCAACACCGAATACAAAGACGCAATAAAGAAGCATATTAACCTCCAGAAAATCGCAGCCAAACACTACCACGTCGTGGTTGACGCAGCGAACAGCGTCGGCGGCATCGCCCTGCCACTGCTTCTCTGCGAATTAGGCTGTAAAGTAACAACCATAAACGCCAACATCGACGGCACATTCCCAGGCAGACTACCTGAGCCAAGACCCGAAAGCCTCGGCGACCTATCAGCAGTAGTAAAAGCCGTCCACGCAGACATGGGCATAGCATTTGACGGCGACGCAGACCGCTCCATCTTCTGCGGCGAAGACGGCGCCATCTACTGGGGTGACAAAACCTTTGCTGTGGTCATAAAACAGTACCTCCTTAAGAACCCGGGTGCAAAGATCGTTACACCAGTCAGCTCATCCACGCTAATCAAAGACACCGTTGAAGCCTACAAAGGTCAACTTATCTGGACTAAAGTGGGCAGCGTAACTGTCTCTCAGACTATGAAAGCTGAGGGCGCAAACCTCGGTGGAGAAGAAAACGGCGGCATATTCTATCGTCCACATCAAGCCGTACGAGACGGCGCAATGACCTGCGCATTGTTACTTGATATTATGGCGGAAACAGGCAAGTCACTAGCCGAACTCGTCGCTGAGGAACCACAGTACTTCATCGAAAAAGGAAAAATAGAATGCCCAAACGACAAAAAAGAACCCCTACTCAAGTTGATCTATGAAGAAGTCAAGCACGAAAATGTCAGCACAATCGACGGCGTTAAAATCTGGTTTAAAGATGCATCGGCCATCTTGATCCGACCAAGCGGTACCGAACCAGTCTTCCGGTTATACGCTGAAGCCAAGAACCAAACGAGAGCTTTAAGACTAGTTCAGGAATATACCGATCTGCTTGAGAAGCACTTAGCAACCATATAGATCGCTGAAGGCTTGAGGAGTATTAGTGCCCTCGGTTCTACACTTGAAACCCGCAGAAGTTGATACTGACGAGAAACGCTCAAAATACAGTGTTGCCATCGTAGGCTGCGGGCACAAAGGGATTTTTTATGCAAACGCATTCGCCGACGCAGGCTTCAACGTACTATGCACTGACTCAGATGCATCAGTCGTCAAGAAGGCGGCAAAGGGAAAAACAACCTTTGCAATGCCAGAAGCTCAAATGAAACTTAAAAGTCACATCGCCGCAGAAAAAATCGATGTAACAAGCGAGCTTAAAAGAGCAGTAGCTAAAAGCGATATCGTGGTAGTAGCAATTACCACAAAAATCGATGAACAGAAAAACAGCGATTGCACAGGCGTGGCAAACATCTGTAAGCAAGTTGGAGCCGCCATCCATTCCGGTGTGCTGGTGATTTATGGCGGCATTGCTGGGTTAAACTTCATGGAAGGCACTTTAAAAGAGGCACTTGAGAATGCATCTGGATTAAAAGCAGGTAAAGACTTCGCCTTAGCCTACAGCCCCATCCTGAACACTGCTGTTACATCAGCCGATCTGGAGCTGAAAATCGCAGCCACCGACGAAGTCAGCCTCAAAGCAGCCACAGCCATCCTTTCATCAATAACCAAAAAAGTAAAAGAAGTCAGCGACCTGAGAACCGCAGAGGCAGCAGCGTTATTCGCAGTCGCCAAACAGGATACAACAACCGCTCTCGCTAACGAATTAGCAGTTTTCTGCGAAAACGCAAATATCGATTATTTCAAAGTGTTAGATGCACTCGACTTAAATAGCACCGAATTCCACCCGACAATTGCAGAGGAAGAAAACAAAAATCAAGCGTACCTCTTAATGGACGCCGCCGAAAACATTAACGCTAAACTCAAGTTGATAACTTTAGCGAGGCAAATCAACGAGGATATAGTGCGACATGCAGCGAATCTAGCGATTGAAGGACTTAAAAGATGTAACAAATCGATACGGCGTGCTAAAGTGGCGGTTTTAGGTCCAGTTACTGTGGATTCGGGTTCAGGTTTGTTTGTGAAGATGCTTGAGCAAAAGGGCGCAAAAATAACCCAGTATAACCCAAGCGCCAAGAAGGAAAACACTGAATCAGGTGACGTTAAAAGTAGCCTAAATGAGGCAGTAGAGGGCGCTGACTGCATCGTGCTATTATCAGGCAGCGAACAATACACACATGTTAACCTCAAAAAATTAAAAGCATTAGTTAAGTCGCCTGCTGCTGTAGTGGATTTGGTAGGCAAAATTGACCCTGCACAAGTGGACACAGAAGGGTTCATATACACTGGATTAGGAAGAGGAACTGACGGAAAATGACGAAATTAGGCGTTGCAGTTATCGGAACTGGGCAATGGGGTAAAAACCACGCCCGAGTCTACAAAGAACTACCCTCAACAGAACTAATAGCAGTATGCGACGTAAACCTAGACCGCGCAAAAGCCATGGCCGACCAATACGGGGCAAAAGCCTACAGCGACAGCACAGAAATGCTAAAAAACAAAGACATACAAGCTGTAAACGTCTGCACATGGTCCACAATACTCTATCAAGAAGCCAGCAAAGCGCTGAACGCCGGCAAACATGTACTCGTAGAAAAACCAATGTCCACCACCCCAGACCAAGCACGCCAACTCGTAAAAACCGCACAAGAAAACGGTCTGCACTTAACAGTTGGCTTTCTAATGCGTTTCATACCCGGATTGCAACATATCCGTCAGTCGGTTGAGAATAAAAAAATAGGTGACTTAGTAAGCGTAACAGCTAAACGTGTCTCCCAATGGCCTGAACGTATCGGCGACGTCGGAGTCGTAAAAGATACAGCCATACACGACATAGACGTAATGCGCTTCATATCCAAACAAGACCCCGTAAGCGTCTACGCAAAAATGGGCAGCAAACGCATCCAAAAATTCGAAGACTACGCCCAAATCATGCTAACTTACGCCGACGGAGAAACAGCATTCATCGAATCCAACTGGCTAACACCATACAAAACACGTACCTTAATTGCAACGGGTACAGAAGCAATCATGAAGCTAGATTATAATACTCAGGAACTCACGATAGAAGAAAAAACACAGACAGTTCAACCAAGATTAACATTCCAAGAACCGCTCAAGGCAGAGCTTCAGCACTTCGTTGACTGCATTAACAAAACAGCTACACCCATAGTGACAGGTGAAGATGGAGTTAAAGCTCTAGAAATTGCGACGGCAGCTATGCAGTCTTCAGCTAAGAATATGGCTGTTAAACTCGAGCGGTAAACGCTGCTATTGCTTGTGGTGACTCCACAACTAACCAACAACAAAAACCAGACCCAGAACCAAAAACGGCTGTTTCTACAAAAACTTTTCATTGATGATGTAGCAGGGCGGCATTCCCTTCTTCTTCTAAATTAAAAAATTAGTCAGCAACAAAAAAGAAGAATGGGGGAAAAGAGAGCAAAAAATTTGTTAACGTGTTACTTTCCCATGACTTTCTTAGCGGCGATCTCAATATCTTCCGATTTAATGGTTTTTCTACCCGCATGCATCGCGAAGTCAAGTGCTTCTTTAGCGATTTTAACGCCGATCTCTTCCAGTGCCTTTGCAAGTTCTTTGGCTGCTGCTTCGCTTACACGGTCAGCGCCTGCTTTCTTACATAATCTGTGCATGGGAGCTACAGCTATTTCTAATTCAGTCATATCGACATCTCTT
>CAYPGY010000118.1:0-7661 GCA_964410435.1 uncultured Candidatus Bathyarchaeia archaeon | reverse complement strand
GCTAATAAAATAAAAACGAAAAGAAAGTTTAGATATCGAAGTCTTTTCCATCGGGGTTAGCGCTGGGGCTGTTGTCTTGGGGCGGTTCCTGTTCGGGCGGCTGTGACTGCGGCGGCGGACTGCTGACAGGTTTAGGCGTCTCGGAAGCTGGAGTAGTAACTGGGCCACGCTTCTTTTTCATGACTACAACTAAGAGAAATACAATTACTACTGCAACGACAGCAACTACTGCGATAATTATTACGATATCATTCAATCCCGGCGATGATGTATTGGAGTTTCCGTTTTGGTTAGATGTAGGAGAAGCGGTTGGAGCATTTGATTGAACGGTGAATGTTTGAGGGGCTGAATCCCAGTTGAATACGTTACCGTCTGAATCATAACCGTCTGCCGCTATAGTCAGGGTGTGCTGCCCTATTGTTGCGTCTATTGGGATGGAGATTGGAACAGTGACAGAGTACAGCCCGTTAGCTTCGACTATCTCGGGGTCTGAGGATAAGTCTTTAGTATAGTAGTTGCCGGCGGCTTGCCAGTCAGCGTGTATTCCGATGCGGTATAGGTAAAGCTCTGAATCGGTGCTGCTTTGGAAGTTAATTGTGACATTGACTATGGCGCCGCGACTGGGAGTTGCGCCCCAAAAAGCTTGACCGGATGCTGAAATGGTCGTGGTAGCCGCTGAAACGACACCTATGGAAGCAAAAGTAACTATGAGAAAAGTAACCAATATTGCTATGTTTTGTTTCTTCACCAAATCCCTCTACCCTCACTTTTCAGCCATGTAAACTATATATAATTTTTCCAAAATCGCAGATGTATCAGAAAATAGAACACGCGACCACTCAACAATTCTTTCTAAAAAACCCAATGAGCGGAGCACTTAGGCTACTCCATCCATCAGGACAATTAAGCCAAGCTAGCTTCATCCACAAGATGAGCAGTTCCATCTGGACAGTAAACCTTCTCATACAAGTTGACTCTGCAATAGCGCTTCTGACATGGCTTCTGCAATGCACAGCCATCACAATCTCGCGAAATCATTTCTTTACTTCACCCCTCTTTATTCGCGGTGCAACATAATTGACAATAAAAGATTTAAATTAATTTACAGCCCAGTGCTTGATGCAGAAACACAATCAAACACACGTAAACTGACCAACCAATAAAGAACCCTGCTTCCCGATTTACCTGCATCCCCCTAGATCAGTCGAATGCAAACACGTATCTATAACTTAGGCAGACGGGAAAGCTACAGTAAACCGTGTGCCCTTGCCTTCTGAGCTTTCAAAACCTATTGTGCCCCCATGCGCCTCTATAACACGTTTACAAACGGCTAATCCGAAACCTTGACCACGAGGTTTAGTGGTGAATAGGGGCGTGAAGATTTGGCTCTTGATCCTGTCGGGAATACCGACGCCAGTGTCCTCGACTAAAATAGATACATGCCCTCGGGAGTCAACATTCGCTGAAACGTACAGTCGGCCACCGTTAGGCATCGCTTGAACTGCATTAGTGACTAAATTAATCAGCACCCGCTTAAGCAACTGCGGATCTACACGTATTTGGAGTGCACGCCCATTATTTTCGAGCCTGACGGCGATGTTCGATGGAATTACAACTGTCTGCATTACACTTGACAGAAGCTCCTGTAAACCAACTGGCTTTTTGTCAATATGGATAGGCTGAACGAATGCTTGCAGGTCAGAAACTATCTTATCCATGTAGAGTATCTGTTCTTCCATAACACGGATACTTTCCTCTAAATTGCTTCGAGCTTCGCACTGCGGAAAAGAAGCCAATTCATTCTTGGCCAGATACAATTCGCCGGTTAGAGCCTGTAGTGGATTACGCAAATCGTGCCCTACCATACCGGCAGTTTGGCCGATAGCTACCAGCCGCTCGGTTTCCTTTAACCGCTTTTCACGGTCCTGAACAATCTGCTCTAGTATACCGGCGTGTTCCTCGAGGCTTTTCTGCTGCTGTTTCTGCAGGCTTATTTCCCGAACTATAGACCATATGCCTATAACTTTACCTTTCCCGTCAGTCAACCGCCAAGTCCGCACTGAAGCCGGAAAAACAGATCCGTCCTTTCGCCGGTATTCCCGCTCAAAGAGTATAGAGCGACCAGTCTCTATCACTTTGTTAACAACCTTGTCTCTTTGAACATGCCACTTTTCAGGTATCAAATCCTTAACTGAAAGGTTTCTGAGCTCTTTTCGTGTGTACCCCAGCATTTTGGCATATGCAGGGTTGCAGTTAATCATTCTTCCTTCGAGGTCTCTTGCCATGATGCCATCTTGGGTTGTTTCAAAAAGTCGACGATACTTCCGTTCCGCGGAAAGCAACGCCCGTTCGGATCGCTTACGTTCGGTGACGTCATGCACAATCACCAAAGCGCCATCTACAACCCCATTCTTTTTTATGAATTTAACATTCATTACAACCCATAAACCAGAACCATTCTTTGTTTTCACATGATATTCGACGGATTCATCAACCGCTTTTCCAGCTAAAACATCATGCACTCGCTGATGAAAACGCCTTTTGCTATCAGGATATAAAAGATCTGACGCAGCCATCGACATTAATTCCTTCTCAGAGTAGCCGAGGGCTTTGCACATTACTTCATTTACGCTTCTAAATCTATCGTGTGTATCTATTTCGTAAATTCCCGTTGGTGCATATTTTATGAGGTACTGGTATTTTTCAGCGCTTTTCTCTAGTTCATCTTTAATGTGCTGTAACTGCTGACCGTTTGCGTTTTTTTTGTTGTTATCTTGTATCTGCGGGGGGTCATCAATAAAATCTGATTTAGAGGGAGCCTGCTGGCGCTTATTAGATTGGGTGATATCTAATGATTTCACCATTAGGCCTCATTCTTATTTAAAGAGATTTTTACATAAAAGAGTTTCCTAACAGATAAAGAGCACAGCGCTAATTACTGACAATTTAAAAGTAAATTAATACTATTAGCGCGGGTGCTTCAGCCATTGTAGCCTACATAGTCGCAGTTGTTTTTAACGATGCAGCTATATAAAAAAAGGAAAAGAGAAGCACTAAAGAAAAACGGGCTTCTTGAAGAGTTTTGTTTTTCCGAAGATAACTATCAGCAAGGTTGCACTAAGTATCAATGGTACCGCGATTATCGGGAGTTCAGGCACCCAGTTTGTACCGTTGAAAGCCATTATTACGCCGCCGTCACCAACAACCCACGCCTGATTGACGGTGTCGTGCACCATTGAGATACCTTTGAGGTTCCCGGAAGCGATGTTTGCGTTGCATTCCCAGTTTTCACCTGTCCAGTACATTACTAATCCGTTGCTACCACACGCCCATGCAGAGGTTGGGTTTCCGATGCTGATGGAGTATATCACGGAGTTCACTGTTGACTGGCTTTCTCCTTCGGCTCCGAATACGAAGTTGGTTACTGGTTCCCATGTGGTACCGTTGAGTTGTAGTACTATTCCTTCATTGTTGCTGCCGCCTGCTGCCCAGCCTAAGGTGGGGCTAAGCATCTGGATGGTGTACAGTGGCATGTCTGTTGGGCTCTCCACAGCTTTCCATTCTGTTCCAGTCCATTGCATAATTTTGCCTCCATCGCCTACTGCCCATGCTTCTGTTGAATCGTGAGCCATGGCTACACTATTCATTGTGCTAGCTGAGGCGCCCATCATTCCGAACCAAGTGCATCCGTCCCAGTTGAGGGTAACTCCGCCAGCGCCTACGATCCATCCGTTCATTCCGTCGCTGGTGATTGTTACTGAATGTAGGGTGTTATTGATTGTATCGAAGGTGTCGGTGAATCCGCTGAAGCTGATTGCGCTCCATTCACTCCATGTGCCGTTGTAGTGGAGGATTACACCTTTGTCGTTGCTTCCGCCTACAGCCCAGCCGTTAGTTGCGTTGTTAAATGTTACTGAGTAGAGGTTTAGTGTGGTTGGGCTTTCTACTGTTCGCCATTGAGTGCCATTCCACATGATTATGGTTCCGCCGTCTCCTACTGCCCAAGCATTGAGTTTAGTGATGTCGGCAACGCTTGATGTAACGTTGTTTACGATGCAGACAGAGTTTAGGTTGGTTTGGGTGGGGCTGCTTACGCTGTTTAGGTCTGCGTTTTGTGCAGTTACCGCTGAAAGTGAAATTAATAGTGATAGTATGCTTAGTGCTAATGCTAATTTGGTTGAGAATTTCATCTTATTTGTTTCACCTGCCTAAAAACCATCAGATTAGCAGCCGATCCGCGCTAATATAACTTTGTGACTGTGCCATCATGCCTACTAGTGAGTGAAGCCTAGCTCTATTAGCTGTAAGTAAGGACCTACGCCTCTATTCAATAGTTTCACGTGATGTGTAGCCGCGGTAGGTTTATGTAAACTTTTGACAGCTGTGGAGGTGTTTCTGAAGCTAAGGAGCCTATGTTGGGGTAGGGTTTTGGTTGTTTTCGTGCGGTTCTACTGTGTAGTTGGAGAGAACGGTTTTTAACTGGAATTAGTGTAGTATCTGCGAAGTATTTATGCCGACTAACCTGCCTCCTGAAGCTCTGGATAAATGGGAGAAAGTCCAAGAGGCTCATACGCCCAAAGAGAAATTGGATGCGATGATCGAGTTTCTAAAGTATGTTCCGCATCACAAGGGCACCATGAAGCTTCGCGGGGAGATTAACCGTAAAATAGCGCTTATCCAAGAAGACTTGGAAAAGAAGAAGCGCATGGGCACGGGCAAGAGTAGCGGCGGACCGAAACTTTTCATTGAGAAAGGCGCGCAGGCGCAGGTTGTGCTTGTGGGTAAAACCAATGTTGGGAAGAGCAGCTTGATGAATGCTACTACGAACAGCAAGGTCGCGGTTACTCCCACACCCTTTAGTACGCATATCCCGGTTCCGGGTATAATGAATTACCAAGATGTACAATACCAAATTGTCGAGGCCCCCGCGGTTATGGAGGGCGCGGCGGAGGGTAGGGCTAACGGCAACGTTACGCTGGGTTTAGCCCGTAACGCTGACGGCATAGTGATCATGATTGATATGACCGAAGACCCAGTTGAACAGTTGGATCTGATTTTAGGCGAGCTTGAGAAGACCCGCGTTTTAGTTACGCAGTTCAGCGGCGGTCGTGTGGATATTGAGCGTCGCCCCGCAGGTTCTAGGCTGCGTATAATTAACGTTGGGCGGTTGAAGGATTGTAGTTTTAAAGATGTGGAGGAGTTGCTGCGTGATTACCGGATTACTGACGCGATTGTGCGTATCAGCGGTGAGGTGTCGCTTGAGGATGTGGAGAACGCGATTTACGAGAACACCGTCTATAAGCCGGCGGTGATTGTGGCTAATAAGCTGGATATTAAGGGTACGGCGGCGAATCTGAAGAAGCTGCAGGCGTATGTAGGTAACAAGCTGCCTATTGTTCCGATGTCGTGTGAACGTAGGCTGGGTATTCCTGAGTTGGGTAAAGCGATTTTTGACGCTTTGGGCATGATTCGTATCTACACTAAGGAGCCGGGTCAGAAGACGCATAGCGATCACCCCTTTGCACTTCGTAAGGGCGCTACGGTTCAGGAGCTTACTAAGAACATTCATAAAGAGTTGCTTTCTAACTTTTTGTTTGCTATGGTTTGGGCGAAGCGGCTGCCGTTTAGTCCGAAGAAGGTTGGGTTGAACTTTGTGCTTGACGACGGGGACATCATCGAGATTCACGCTAAAACCTGATTTTGTAGTTGTGTTGTACGATTTAAACGCGATATTTTACATCGAAAATATTCATATATACGCATAGTGTGCGATTTTTTGTTCAAGTGATGCAAATATTTCGTCAGTAACTGAATAGTTTGTCTTGGATGTCGAGGGGAAAGGGGAGAGGGGAGAAGGAGGAGTGTTGCGTAGATGCATTGTTAAGGTAGGGCTAAGTGAGGCGCAGAAGCGTATTCTCTGCAGTTTGGCCACGCGGCTGGGTGCAAGTGAGAGTGAGATGATGCGTGTGGCGCTTATGGCTTACGCTAAGGATATGAATCTTGTGCAGGAAACCGTGCAGGGGGAAAAGCGTCTTGTGGTAGAATGTGTACTCGGAAAAATATAAAATAAGAAGAGGAATTAGGTTGGTTTATCTGCTGCTTTGCGCGACGCGTTCGATTTCGTTGCGTTTTGCGAAGCCTGCGGATTTGATGTCTTTGCTTGCTGCAAGCATTAGTTCGTCTGCGACGCATTCTTGTATGCTTTTTGGTGTGTTTATGCTTGCTTGGCGTGCGCCTTCACAGATGTGGCGTATTGCGAGGTCGATGCGTCTTTGTGGGGCGACGTCGACTGATAAGTGGTAGACGACACCACCGTAGCTGATACGTGTTGTATCTTCGCATGGAGCACAGTTTTCTACTGCTTGGACTAGGATGTCGATTGGGTTTTTGCCTGTTTTTGCGTTGATGATTTCGAATGCTTCTTTAACGATGTTTGTTGCTTTTGCTTTTTTGCCTGCGTTTTTGCCGCTGCGCATCAGGTTGTTTATGAGGCGTTCGACGATGTTTACTTTGGATTTGCGGAATCTTTGGTGTTCGTGGCGGCCCATGCTGTGTGGGGCAACCATCGGTGTTAGGTTTAGGTAGCGTTGTAGACCGATGTCTTTAACTGTGATGTCTTTGAAGCTCCATTTCTGGAAGAGCATGATTTCGGCTGGAGCCGCTACATTGGGTGCTGTTGTTTGTGACATAGTTATTACCTTGCTGGTTTCTGTTTTCGTCCGTAGACGAGTTCGTTTAGTGATACACCGTTTACCATAACGACTTTCCATCTGACACCCGGAATGTCTCCCATAGCGCCGCCTCTTGTGCCTCCGATGCCTTCAACGACTACTTCGTCGTGTTCATCGATGACGTTTAGTGCGCCGTCTCCGGGGAGGAATGCGCTGATGGTTCTGCCGTTTTTGATAAGTTGTGTTCTGACACATTTTCGAATGGCGCTGTTAGGCTGCTTAGATTCAACACCGACTTTCTCGAGTACTATGCCGCGTGCTTGTGGTGCACCCTGCATTGGGTCGACTTTTTCGTCGAGCATGAGCATGCGTCGGTTAAAGTATCTATCGTGCCAACGGAAATTCTTACGTTTCTTAGCTAACTGCCTTGCGGCGAATTCGCCTCTTGGAGACTTGGAACCCATACTGTAGATATTCCTTCTTTTTGCACATGCATAGTTCAAACACTAATATTTAAAGGAAACGAAGAACGACAGACAATAAACATACTTTAAGGGCAGATTTCGACGCAGAAAGCTAACAGAACCTGTTGCTTCAACCAGATGGATTGACCTATCCTCAATAGCGAATGTTTCATCCCAGTCAGTAAAAGATTGCACCTTAAATATAAAAAGAGTTAAGGGGATAACCTATACAATCGAGCACCATTACTCCACCGTATTTGTAAAGGTTTGTAAACCCCCTCGTAGTTAAGCAATTGCATCAATAATTTTTCAAAATGAATAATTAACAAAAAGCTCATTGATTCAGCATATCTAAAACTGTCATCAACGCAATTGGCCGCCAAGAGTCTGAAATAACGGACAACCAAGTCAGAAGTTGAAGGATTAGCAAGGATCTCCCTGGATTTCGAAACTAAAAACATTATAAAGGGATCATCGAGGTCGTAAATGAAACTACCCTTATTTATCAAGGTTTTTTTATTATTTG